>DAIRCW010000001.1:0-70201 GCA_036796475.1 Candidatus Acidiferrales bacterium
GGACGTGAAGGACATCGGATTCCGCGAGATCGCCGCGGGCCAGCAGGACGACATCAAGCGGGGGCAGCAGGCTGTTGAAGAGATGAGACGGTCAGGACTGCTGCCGCCGGCCGTGGAAGACAAGAACATCCAGGCGTATGTGGATTCCGTTGGGCAAAAGATCGCGCAGAAATCCGATTTGAAGGTCCCGTTGCACATTACTGTTCTGCAGTCGCGCGAGGTCAACGCCTTTGCGCTGCCCGGCGGGTATCTTTTTCTCGAGAGAGGATTGCTGGAAACAGCCGACGACGAATCGGAGCTTGCGGGCGTGATCGCGCACGAAATTTCGCACGATGTGGCGCGGCACAGCAACAAGCTGATGAAGCGGGCGACGATTGCGTCGATTTTCTATCAGGCGGCGCAAGTGGCGGCCATCATTTTGACAGGGGGAGCGGCTGGGATTGGGATTTATTACGCCATTCAGTACGGATTTTACGGATTGGGATTTGTGCTGGACCTGAAGCTGCTGGGAGTGAGCCGCGATTATGAATTGGAAGCGGACCAACTGGGCATTCAGTACGCGTGGAACGCGGGATACGACCCATCGGGCTTCATTCGCTTTTCCGACAAGATGGCTACGCGAGAGGGATACGTCAACAGCGCGAGCTGGTTCCGGACGCATCCGCCGTTCTATCAGAGGATGGTGGAGGCAAAACGAGAAATCAGCTTCCTGCCGCCGAAGACAGAGACGATTGTGCAGACCAAGGCATTCGAGCAAATGAAGAAGGAACTGGCGCCAATCGCCGCCGCAGCGGAGAAAGAGGAGATTGGAAAGCCGAGCTTGAAACTGCCGATGGAAAAAGGATGCGCGCCGCCGAAGAAGCTGGAGTACACGCCGGCACAGCGGATCGAGGATCTGTGCGCGTCAGGATTGCGCAGCCCGGAGCCGTCGGGGACGCCGAAATGAAGGAAGAGCATGAATTTACAAGGGCCAATGCAAACTCGGGAATCGAGCGGCGGACGGTGGACTGGCGCCAGCAAGTCCGGGGACGCGATATTTCATGTGCGGCGCGTGGAGAAGACCTACTCCATGGGGGAGACGACAGTCCATGCCTTGCGGGGCGTGGATCTTGACCTGTTCCCGGGTGAATTCGTGGTTCTACTGGGCCCTTCAGGAAGCGGCAAATCTACGCTCTTAAACATTCTTGGCGGTCTGGATGTACCGACATCCGGCGAGGTGCTGTATCTCGATCATGATTTGACTTCCGCAAGCGAACGAGAGCTCACGCGCTACCGGCGCGAGCATGTCGGCTTCGTTTTTCAATTCTACAACTTGATTCCAAGTCTCACGGCGCTTGAGAACACGACGCTGGTGACGGAAATCGCGAGAAATCCACTCAGCGCGGAAGAGTGCCTGAACTTCGTTGGACTGGGAGAGCGGCTGAACTTCTTTCCGGCGCAGCTTTCCGGCGGGGAGCAGCAGCGTGTGGCCATCGCGCGCGCCGTGGCGAAGCGGCCTGAAGTGCTGTTGTGCGACGAACCGACAGGGGCGCTCGATTATCCGACAGGCAGGCTGGTGCTTGAAGTGCTGGAGCGGGTAAACCGAGAGCTGCGAACGATTACCGTCGTCATCACGCACAACGTGGCCATCGCGGGAATGGCAGACCGGGTGATTCGCATCAGCAGCGGCGCAATTATCGATATTCGGCGGAATGAAAAGAAAGTGCCGCCGTCAGAGATGGTGTGGTAATGCGAGTCCTGGACAAGAAACTCTTGCGCGACCTGTGGCTCATGCGCGGTCAAGTGATCACCGTTGCGCTGGTAGTGGCTTCTGGAATTGCGGCATACGTGACGATGCGCGGAGCATACGAATCGGTGCGCAATGCGAGAGATGAATATTACCTGCAATACCGGTTTGCGGATGTGTTCGATCATTTGACGCGCGCGCCTGACTCCATCGGCGCAAAAATAGCGGCAATTCCGGGAGTGGCAGCGGTAGATACGCGCGTTGTTGTCGAAGTCACGCTGGATGTGCCGGGCTTGAATGAACCGGCTTTGGGCCGTCTGATTTCGATTCCCGAGCGCGGCACGGCCAGCCTGAATGAGCTTTGCATCCTGCGCGGAAGTTATCCGGACCCCGGGCAACGCAACGGTGTAGTCGTGAGCGAAGCCTTTGCCAAAGCCAACCGCTTAGAAGTCGGTGAGAGCATCGGGGCGGTAATCAATGGACGCTGGGAGCGGCTTCAAATTTCCGGAATCGCTATCTCGCCGGAATACGTTTATGAGATTCGCGGCGCGGAGGTCTTCCCGGATAATCGGAGATTTGGAGTTATGTGGATGAGCCGGGATGCGCTGGGGCCGCCATTTAACATGGAAGGAGCATTTAATGATGTTGCCGTTTCGCTCGCGCCGCGCGCCAGCGAGGCAGCCGTAATTGCGCAATTGGATGACGTCCTGAAACGGTATGGCGGGCTTGGCGCGTACGGACGCGCGGAGCAACTTTCGAACCGATTTCTTTCCGATGAAATCGAACAGGATCGAACGACCGGTATCCTGATTCCCACGATATTTCTGGGAGTGGCGGCATTCCTCATCAACGCGGTGCTCTCAAGGCTGGTGATCACGCAGCGCGGACCGGTAGGCCTGCTGAAATCATTCGGCTACAGCAATTCTTCGGTCGCCGGGCATTACGTGAAGTATTCCCTGGTGGCTGTTTTTGCCGGGACAATCGCCGGAGTTCCTTCCGGCATTTGGCTGGGCCGCGGGCTGGCGAAATTGTACGCAGATTTTTTTCGATTTCCGAATTTCCATTTTGTGGCAAGCCCAACGGTGATCGGCTCGGCAGTCATTATCAGCGTCGCTGCGGCGTGTGTGGGGGCGCTCGGGGCATTGCGTTCGATTGCGACACTGCCTCCTGCGGAGGCGATGCGCCCGTCTGGCCCTTCCCGTTTTCGGCCCGGAATTCTCGAACGGCTGGGGCTGCAGCGATGGGTATCGCTATCGTCGAGGATGATCTTGCGCAGCCTTGAGCGGCGGCCGTGGAAGGCGGCGCTTTCGGTATTTTCCCTGGCGCTTGCGGGAGCGATCTTGATCGTCGGCTTCTACATGTATGACGGAATTGACTACATGATCGAGGTCGAATTTCAGGCGGCCTCGCGCGAGGACGTCACGGTAACGCTGAATGAGCCGCACGATTCCTCCGCTCGATTCGCGCTGGCACAGTTGCCCGGTGTAATGCAAGCGGAGCCATTTCGAGCGGTGGCCGCCAGGCTACGCTTCGAAAATCGTTCAAAACGAATTGCAATCATGGGCTTGCAACCGGACTCACAGCTTCGCCGGCTGATTGATACACATTTGCGGAGCGTGAATCTTCCTGCGGGCGGAATCGTGCTTTCCTCGAATCTGGCGCGGATGCTTGGCGTTTCGCCGGGTGAAGCGATCATGGCCGAAGTTCTCGAAGGCAAGCGGCCGACAGGCGAGTTGATCGTCGAGGGAACTCTGGACGATTTGATCGGGACGTCGGCGTATATGGACATCAACGCGCTGAACCGGCTGATGCACGAAGGACCGACCACGTCGGGCGCGTTTTTGGCGGTGGATGCGTCGATGGCTCAACGCCTGTATTCGTTTTTAAAAAGAACGCCATCGGTGAGCGGCGTAAGCGTGCGAGAAGCGATGCTCGCCAGCTTCCGGAATACGGTTGCACGCAGTCTGGGAATTTCTGTGGGAGCGCTGGTTGGATTTGCGTGCGTGATCGCGCTGGGAGTTATTTACAACGGCGCTCGGATCACTCTTTCCGAACGCGCTCATGAACTGGCATCTCTGCGCGTGCTCGGATTCACACAAAGAGAGATTGCCGGAATGCTTCTGGGAGAGCAGGCGGTGCTGGTGAGCGTTTCGATTCCGCTGGGATTCTGCCTGGGTTATGGAATTTGCGCGCTGCTGGTTCATGCCATGGCTTCGGAACTGTATCGCATGCCTCTGGTTGTTAGCGCGCGGACTTACACCTACAGCGGGTCAATCGTGGCAGTGGCATCGGCAATATCGGCCATGCTGATCTTCCAACGGCTCCGCCGGCTGGATCTGATTTCTGTGCTGAAGGCGAGAGAATAAATGGCGCGCGCTACCCGGAGAGTGATCCTCGGAATACTCATCGCAATCGTGCTGGGGGGAATCGTTGCGTATGCGTTTTGGCCCTCGGCGATCTTGGTCGAGGCTGCAAAGGTCATCCGAGGGCCGTTGCAAGTGGCGGTAAATGAGGAAGGGCAGACGCGAGTTCATGATCGTTTTGTATTGTCTTCTCCGGTGGCGGGAAGGCTCATGCGCGTGAGCTTGGAGGATGGAGATACGGTTCAGAGAAACGAACTGGTGGCGCGAATCGAGCCGGTTCCGCTGAGCCAGCGGGAGCGGGAAGAGGTTTATGCGCGCGTGAAAGCGGCTGAGGCGGCGCTGCGCCAGGCGAGGGCTCGCGAAGCGCATGCGCGGGAAGATTTCGCGCAAGTTCAGAGAGACCGGAAGCGCGCCGAACAGCTGGCGAAATCGGGGGTGATTTCAGCGCAAGCTCTCGAGCAAACGAGGAACGCGGATATTACCGCTGGAGAAGAGCTGAGCGCGGCCGAATCAGGAGTGCAGGTTGCTGCTTCAGAAGAAAAAATTGCGCGTGCGGGCCTGGTTGGAATCGAGGCGAAGGCAGGCAGTCCTGCGCCACTGATTGAGCTGCGCTCGCCGCGTTCGAGCCGTGTGCTCCGTGTGCTTGAAAAAAGCGAGCGAGTTGTTCCCATGGGAACACCGATCCTGATTCTCGGCGACTCCGCGGACATCGAAATCGTTACTGAGGTGCTTTCGACCGACGCCGTGAAGATTGCCGCAGGCGATGCTGTATTGGTGGATGGATGGGGAGGAGATCGTCCGCTTCGCGCTCGCGTGAGGCTGGTTGAGCCGTATGGCTTCACGAAAATATCGGCGCTCGGAGTGGAGGAACAGCGCGTCAACGTTATTTCGGATTTCCTCGACCGTAGCGCGGCGCTGGGCGATGGGTATCGGGTAGAAACTCACATTGTTATCTGGTCCGGGCAGAACGTGATGAAAGTGCCCATCAGCGCGATTTTCCGGCACGGACAGAGCTGGAGCGTTCATGTGATCGCGGGAAAACGTGCCGAATTGCGCGAGGTGGACGTGGGACATCGCAACGAAGCGGAAGCAGAGATTCAAAAGGGTTTGAGCGAAGGGGACCGAGTCATCGTGCATCCGCCTTCGGAGTTACGCGCGGGAATGCGCGTGCGCTTTGATGAGTAGAAGCGTCAGGATTTCAGGAACGAAGGAAAGGTGATGTGGCCAGTCCTCCTTCTTTTTGCCATTGTTTTCCTGCTGAACCTCATTCCGGCTTTTGCGCCGCCGACGTGGATGGTCTTCTCATACCTCGGTTTCAGGAGCGCCTCAAACAATGTTGCATGGCTGGCACTTATCGGGGCCGCTGCAGCTACGCTGGGCAGAATCACACTCGCAAAATTGTCGCGCGTAATTATCCGGCAGAGATTCCTCCGCGAGTCCACGAAACAAAACATTGATGCCATACGGGAGAAGCTTCAGGGGAAACGCAAGCTGACATTCGGCGTGTTTCTTTTCTACGCTTTTTCGCCGCTTCCCTCGAATTATCTGTTCATCGCCTATGGCCTAACGGCCATGGAACTGAAACTTATCGCGCTGCCGTTTTTCCTAGGGCGCTCGGTGAGCTATGCATTTTGGGGGCTGACGTCGTCGGCCGTGGCGCACCGCGTCGCTATGGATTCAAAATGGGCGGCATCGTACCTCGGCGTTTGGTTCGTTATTTCGCAGATTTTGCTGCTGTATGCCATTTATCTGTTTACGCGAATCGACTGGCGGTTGCTATTCGCGGAACGAAAACTGAGGCTGATCGCGCGGGGTTCAAAACTGCGGCATGTGTCGTGAGTGCGTTTTATTGCCCCTTGAGGAAGGACGCGAGAGTAAGCCACAGCAGCACGAATCCGGCGACGATGACAGCCGTGCCAATGGCACGCGCCAATATTTTCAGCCTTGATGATGGCGCGGTTGCTTGCACGGCAGGCAATTGACCTCTCTCCAGCAGACGTTGATATTCAAGAGGGTGTTTTTCCTTTAGTTCTTTTTCGGTCTGGCGGCCCGTGAAGATGACCAGGTCCATGGGAAAACTTCCCGGACGCAAGTGAGTATTAAAGAAATGGATGGCGAAAATGAACCAGACGGCGAGGAGGGCTTCTTCTCCGTGGATCAAGAGTGCAATGTTGAGCCATGAGCCAGGGATGATCCTTGCGACGAATGGCGCAAACCACATGGCGTATCCGGATATGCCGATTATGGCCATGCCCCAGAAAACCGCCCAGTAATCGAATTTCTCCCAATAGGCAAAACGATCAAATTTGGGCCGCGGGCCGAGCTATAAGAACCAACGAACATGGCGGTAGAGATCCTGAAAATCTTTTGGATTGGGTACCATGGAATTCGGACCCCAGAAGAGCCCTTTCTGCTTCTTGAGAAATGTACTGCGGGCGATATCGCCGAGATGAATCAGAAAGGCCACACTCAGAACTACGGCGCAGAATTTGTGGAAGAACAGAATCGCGCTGAATCCGCCGACTGCATGAGCGAATCCCGCAGCCCAGCGGGCATGGCTGAAGCGAAGAACCATTCCAGTCAAAGCCAGCCCAAGAAAAGTCGCCATGATGGTGGCGTGCAGATAGCGCTGGCCCGAGGAGAAGCGCCGGTAGTATTGAGCAGCTGAACCGGCCGAGCTTATTCCAGACTGGTTCAAATCTTCGCTAATCGCCGCTTTGGACATGCGCGCCTTTCCTCGAGTGCTCAAATGCAGAGCGGATAAACCACAAAATTGTGTGCAGGCCGAAAAATCCCAGAACAACGAGCAGCAGCAGATTCATAAACCGAGCAGCAAAATAAAGCGCAGGAAAGGATTTCCGGTCGCGCGGACTGGCGTGAGGATGGTAGGTGACAAAGCTCGCGCTCGCGCCGTTGTGGCATTGACCGCAAGTCGCCGTCAGATTGGAGGCTGCTACCGAGGAGTGCGGATCCGAAGCGGGAAGGATGGTGTGTTCGCGATGGCAATTCCAACAATGGGCGGTGGCGGCGTACCCAAGCGCTGAGACTTGCGCGTGAAAGGTGTCCTGATAGGTGGCAAACCGCGCCTGATGGCAGCTTCCGCAAGTTGCGGTTGTCTTCTCCTGCCACTCACCGGACTGCACGTTAGAGATCTGGTGTGCGGTGTGGCAATCACTGCAAACCGGCGCTCCGGCATTTCCGGCCTTCAACGTCAGTCCATGAATTCCCGCGAAATAAGCGGCTTTGGGCCCTGCGTGGCAGGAGCCGCAGGTGTCCGGAATGTTGGCTCGATAGGTCCGGCTCTGCGGATTGGTGCGGCTCAGGATTTTGTGAGTGCCGTGGCAACTGGAGCAGGAAGCTGCCACGAGCAAGCCGTCTTTGGACAAGGCGAAACCGTGGATTGAATCCATGTACATCGAGTACACGTTGGGAAAACCGAACTTCTTGGCCATTTCGGGATTGCCATGGCAGGAGCCACAGGTTTTGGGGATGTTCAGCGCGAAAACGGGCGAAGCGGCGTCTTTTACCGGGACAATCGAGTGCGGATCGCCATGGCAGCCCAAACAAGGAATCGCGCTGGCTTTGGCATGAACGCTTGTGGACACATCCGCAGACTCATCGGCGTGGCACGTCGCGCAATTGACCGCCGCAGGATGATCCGGATGAGGATAGCCTTTGATGTCGGCATGGCAATCTGTACAACTCAAACTGCCGTGGACGCTCTTGGCCTGTTTCTGGCCATCCACGAAGACGCTGTGCCCTGCTTGATTTTTCAAATCCTGCTGCCCGTGACAGGCAAGGCAGTCGTCATTCTTCTGCGCCAGGGCAGGTGTGGCAGCGAGGAACACTGCCGCCGCGATGAACAGGCAATACGCGGGAGTGCCAGCTAGCAGGGCGCGAAAGAATCGAGAAGGAGGCCGAAGCTGGGGGCGAAAGTTCATTTAATTCCGAGCTCCGTCAGTACCTTCGGATTGTGTTCATCCACAGCGATGAGGTCATGGCAGGCATCGCAATCGTTGGGAATGGTCTTCCCGTCCGCAGAGGTGTGGCTGCCATCGTGGCAACGGAAGCATCCCGGCCAATCGGTGTGACCGATATTATTGGGATAAGTGCCCCAAGTGACGTTCATCGAGGGGAATACATTGCGCAGGTAAATTCCCTGAATGGCGGTGATGGCCTGGTCGAGCTTTGATTTCTGAGAAGCCACAACCTGCGGATAATTCTTCTCGTAAAAATCTCGAAGAGCGGTTGCGATTTCTGTTCTGGCGCTCTCGCGATCTGAATAGGTTTTCTTTAGGACTTCCAGTGCTTCCTTCTTGATGAACGGAAGATCCGCGCTGATAAACGATTCGGAAATCGCTTGGTCCAAGGCAGACTCCGGCATTTGGAATGTATGAGTCGGGCGGTTATGGCAATCCATGCAATCCATGACGCGATGCTCGCCCTTCGCGAGTTGGTCAGGCGTAGGTTTCGTGTCCGTGGAGGTGAATACGGTCGCCTTGCCTGAGGGATCGGTATAGGTGACCTGCCCAATCATCTGGCGCTTTGCATCTGTGGCGATGTAGGTGATTCGCACACCGGGATCGAGGTGGTATCCATGAATGCCGACGCTGCCGGTGGCGCTTGTTCCGCCAACCTTCATGAGCAATACGGTGGTTGAGGATGTATTGGCGGCATCGTCTTTGTAATGGTTGCGAACCAGGAGGACGTTACCTAAGAATCTCTGAGGCCAGTGGCACTGTTCGCAAGTGGCGCGCGCGGGGCGCAACTGCTCGACCGGTGAGGGTATGGGGCGCGGATAATCATGGAAGGCAACGGCAAAGACCTGGCGGGTGCCTGAGACTTTGGAACGCACGAACCAGGATGCTCCCGGTCCGATGTGACATTCGACACAAGCAACACGGGAATGCGGCGAATGCTGGTAGGCCGTGAATTCCGGCTGCATCACGGTGTGACACGTCTGGCCGCAGAATTGGACGGAATCCATGTACTGTGTGCCTTTGTAAGCAGCGGTGGTGAAGATAACGATATTCAGGAAAGTGGCCATGGTGACGAGGACGGCGGTTCTTCGGAGGAACGGGTCGGCGAAGTCAACGCGCGGATATTCGGACGGAAGTTCGCCACGGCGGCGCAGGTGGCTTCGCCGGAGGAGAGCGCCGATGGGCATCAAGATGAGTCCCAGGATGAAAACCGAAGGCAGAGCGAGCAGAAAAATGATGCCTGAATAGGGGTAGGTGCTGACTCCGCCGCCGAGGAGAATCTCGAAAATCCAATAGAGGATCATGGTGACGGCGGCAGTGGTGGTGAGCACGACGCCGATTAACGAGATGGTGTTTCGGCCAAGATAGGCGAGAGGACGGAACCAGGCAGCCAGCCGTTCAGAGGGCATGCGCGCACGCTTCCTTAGTCGCTCCCGGAAGGGCAGGTCTACAGAGGAGCACGTTATCTAGTTCAAAAGTTACGCGAATTCTAAACGCGTTCATTGTATTGTGAAAGCAACAAAAATGGCGCGTGTAGCGGATCCTGCAAAGCGCTGCTGCACGGGCAAACTAATTCGCATTCGGCCGTCACTTGAAATTTTCAACAGTTATTGGCCAAGCAGCGGTGATTTACGTCACATCGGGAGGTAATGTTTTCGCGCAAACTGTGGGTGCAATTACGGGAGTATCCACAGGAGGTCCAGCCATGGTTTCGTCCAACGCAGTGCAATCTCCGCAGAAGAAAACGGCGAAACACGAGGAAATCTGCGCGGTGTGCGGCAAGCCTTCGCGGGAAACCATCTGCCACGCTTGCGCGGACAAAGTGCAGGCGGAAGCTGTGTCGCGAAAGAAGCGGCAGAACAAAGGCGAAGAGTAAGGGTTTTAGCAGCCATTCTGCATCCGAAAATAAGCCGTGGCGGCGGGTCAGTTTGAAGCGCCTGTGTGAGTATCAAGAAAATTCAAACTGACCTGCCTGAAACAGCTTGCGTTGACAATCCTCTCATCCCGCGTGAAAATAAATTCTCCTGTGTTGCCCCGCTTTTCGCATTGCCCAAGTGGCGGAATTGGCAGACGCGCCAGCTTCAGGAGCTGGTGGCCGCAAGGTCGTGGAGGTTCGAGTCCTCTCTTGGGCACCAAAGATACCAAAATATTTCTATTGGAATAGCACGGCTGCACTGAGAGCTGTTTTGCGCCTGTCGTTCACCGCGTTGCGAATCCAGTGTTGTAGCCGCGAGCGAGATAATCTGTTAGTTTGCCTGCGTGAAGATAACGCTGCAGGGACGGATTGTGTTTGGCGCGGCGGCGGTGCTGTTCGGCGTCATCGCGCTGATGTGGCATGACGCTGCTACTTGGCAAAACTTGCAGCATATTTGGAGATTGCCCTTGGGCGCTGTCATCGGCGGCTGTCTCATGGGCGCGCAAATTACCGGTGGGATTGGAATACTGTACGCGCGCACTGAGCGTTTAGCCGCGATCGTACTAAGTGTTGTTTACTTGTGCTTCTCGCTCGCTTGTATCCCCGACATCATTGCCGCAGCGAACGTCTACGACAAATACGGCGGGAGCTTCTTCGTATTCTTTTCTATGTTTTGCGGCGCGATAGCATTGTTTGCTGCGAGTGAGCAGAACGGTTCACGGGCGCGATTACTTGGCCGACTGGCGCGAGTTGGACTTGGAGTCTGCGCGATTTCTTTTACGTTGGGCCAGGCGCTGTTACTTCGGGACACGGCTGGACTGGTTCCCAAATGGATTCCGCCCAGCCAGATGTTTTGGTCGATACTCACGACGGTCGCGTTTGCAATGGCGGCGATCGCTATTCTTATCAATTTTAAGGCAAGGCTTGCGATGCGTTTGATGGGGTTGATGTTGGTACTCTTCGGCTTCCTGGTTTGGATTCCGCATGTGGCCGCTCATCCAAGCGCCCACTTCAATTGGTCGGAGTGCGCGCTGACTTTCCTCGTTGCGGGAGCGGCTTGGGTCGTGGCTGAGTCAAAATCTTTCTAATCGTATCTTTGTGACTGCGGGTTGAGGGAAATCATCGAAGAAGTGCGGTTGAACAGAAATTTGCATTCATTTTTTTCTTTTTTCAAGCGCCAGCCTCCATCACAATAGTCCGCTTTTGGTGTGTCTGAAAAACGAGGACGCAGAATCAGCATGGCTCGCATAGTTCTCCCAGGAAAACCATACCCGCAGGGCGCGACGTGGGACGGTTCCGGCGTGAATTTCGCGCTGTATTCAGAAGCGGCGACGGCGGTGGAGCTTTGTCTTTTTTCTTCGAAGGACGACCGGAATCCGGAAGTGGTGAAATTGCCGGAGCAGACGGCGTTCGTCTGGCACGGGTACATTCCCGGAATTCAGGCGGGGCAGCTTTACGGATATCGCGTGCATGGGCCTTATGAGCCGGACAAGGGATTGCGCTTCAACGCCGCGAAATTGCTGATTGATCCGTACGCGACGGCCATTTGCGGCGAAGTAAATTGGAAGGCGCCAATTTTTCCGTACCGGCTGGGTAGTCCGGCGGGCGACGCGGAAGCCGACACGCGCGACAGCGCCTGGGGAATGCCGAAGTGCATCGTGGGGCATCCGCATTTTGACTGGGACGGCGACCGGCAACTGCGTATCCCGCTGAGCGATTCGATAATTTATGAAGTTCATGTGAAGGGATTCAGCTACCGGAAGCCGGATGTTCCGCAAGAACTGCGCGGCACTTATGCGGGGCTGGCCGCGCCGGCGAGCATCAGCTACTTGAAATCGCTGGGAATCACCGCGGTCGAATTAATGCCGATTCATGATTTTCTCGATGACAAGCATTTGGTAGATCGCGGGCTGAAAAATTATTGGGGCTACAACACGACGAATTTTTTTGCGCCGGACGCCCGCTACTCCGCGTCGGGCGATTCGGGAAGCCAAGTGGCTGAATTCAAGTCCATGGTGAAGGCGCTGCATCGCGAGGGGCTGGAAGTGATTCTGGACGTGGTTTACAACCACACGTCTGAGGGCAATCGTTTGGGGCCGATGCTGAGCTTTCGTGGAATCGACAATCTGACGTATTACCGCGTTACTTCGGACAATCCGCGCTGCTACATGGATTACACCGGCACGGGGAACACGCTGAACGTGCGGCATCCACAGGTGTTGCGGCTGATTATGGATAGCCTGCGCTACTGGGCCACGGAAATGCATGTGGATGGATTCCGGTTCGATCTGGCGGCGGCCTTGGCGCGAGAATTGCACGATGTGGACCGGCTGTCAGCGTTTTTCGACGTGATTTATCAGGATCCGATCCTCTCGCAATTGAAATTGATTGCCGAACCCTGGGATGTAGGCGAGGGCGGCTATCAGGTGGGGAAGTTTCCAGTGTTGTGGGCGGAATGGAATGGAAAATACCGCGATACCGTCCGGCGCTTCTGGAAGGGCGACCACGGCCAACTGTCTGATCTCGCCTATCGTTTGATGGGCTCGAGCGACTTGTATCAGCGGGATGGAAGGCGTCCTTCGGCGAGCATTAATTTTGTGACCGCGCACGACGGATTCACGCTCAACGATCTGGTCAGCTACAACGGAAAACACAACGAAGCCAATGGGGAGCAGAATCGCGACGGGTCGAATGAGAATTATTCGTGGAACATGGGCATGGAAGGGCCAACGGGCGACGGGAAGATCCTCGAGATGCGCGAGCGGCAGAAGAGGAATCTTCTCGCAACGCTTTTTCTTTCGCAGGGTGTGCCGATGCTGCTCGGCGGGGATGAAATCAGCCGCACGCAAAAGGGCAACAACAACGCGTACTGCCAGGATAATGAAACGACATGGTTCGACTGGAACTTGGATGAAAAGAAAAAGTCGCTCCTGGAATTTACGTCCGCGCTGATTCGCTTTCGTCTGGAGCATCCGAATTTTCACCGGCGAAAATTTTTTCAGGACCGCAGCATTCGCCGGGCGGAAGATCCCGATGTTCTGTGGCTGCGTCCTGACGGCAAGCAGATGAACGACGAGGAATGGGAGCAAGGCTGGCAGCGCTGCATCGGCGTGTTCCTCAACGGAAGAAAGCTGGCGGATGTCAGCTCCAACGCGCAGCCCGTGAAGGATGATGACTTCCTCATTCTGCTCAACTGCCATCATGAGCCGGTCGATTTTTTTCTGCCGGAACTGGAATCGGACCGCAGCTGGGAAATGGTTTTCTATACGAAGAATCCGGCATTCGAGAAGACTCCTGCCCCTGTGTCGGTTGGGCAGTCCATCCCGCTGATTGAACGCTCGATGGCGCTGCTTCGCGCGCGTAACGGGCACTAAGCCGCTTTCCGTATCGCGTTTCCGATAGTGCTTTCCGCATCGCGAACTGCACAAATTCAGACATTTTGGTTTATGATTCGCGGACTCGGCGAATCCGCGAGGCCGTCCTGTACGTCTGATTTGCGGAAGGAGAAGAGATGAAGCGCTCAGCCCGGAGATTTTCGTATCGCTACCTTTTTTTTACGGCATTAGTCGTGGCCACGATGGCCATTGCAGCCGTGGCGTTCAGTTTATTTGTGCAGGCTTCGCCGAAGCCGGAGCAGTTTCCCGAGAGTAGTTCCACGGCGCAGAAGATACCCGCACCTGTGAGGCCGAATTTTGAGCTGGCGGCGCGCTTTGTTCCATCCGCGGTGAGCCGACTGGTTTTCGATACGAGAGTCGAGCCGCATTGGTTCGAGCTGTCGGACAAATTCTGGTACAGCTATGAAACGCCCGCGGGGACGCGCTACTGGATTGTCGATCCTGTGCGCCGGGTGAAGACTCCGCTCTTTGACAACGCCAAACTGGCGGCGCAGCTTTCCGTGCTCACGGACTTTCCGTACGATGCGCAGCATCTACCGATCAAAAATCTGAAACTGGTGAAGAAAGATACTGCTCTGCAATTCGACATTGAAGTGGCAAACAATGCGGTGATTCCGAATGAACCAAAAAAGCAGGAGGACCACGAGGAGACAATTCAGGAAGGCGAAAACCAAAAGCAGCAGCAGCGGCAGAATCAGCAAGTCCAGGGCGAAGCGCAGAAGGAAAAGAAGCCGGAGACACGGAAGATTTATTTCGAATACGATCTGGCGAGCGGGAAAGTGACGCGGCTTGATGGATTTGAGCCTCCTCCATCGAAGCCGATCTGGGCTGCGCTCTCGCCGGATGAAAAGACGGTGGTCTTCGCGCGCGGCGAAAATCTTTACATGATGGATGCCGCAAACTACGCGAAAGCGGCGAAAAATCCCGGCGACAAGTCCATCGTGGAGACGCAACTCACAACCGATGGCGTGGAGAAATACAGTTACGCGCGCCATTTGGTTCCGGAGGAAATTGACGCGCTCAAGAAATATCAGAAGGGCGACACAAACAAAGCGGGGCCGCGCGTGCCGGCTGTGCCGCTTTACTGGTCAAAGGATTCGAAAAAATTCGCACTGATTCGTTCGGACGAACGCAAGGTCGGCGATTTGTGGGTGATCCATACGCTGGGGAATCCGCGGCCGGTTTTGGAAACTTACAGTTACGCCATGGCCGGCGATGCGAACGCGCCGCAGGAAGAGATGATGGTGTTCGATACGGGCAGCAAGCAGCGCGTGATGCTGCAGACCGCGGGATTCAAAGATCAATCGCTTACGGTTGCCACCGACCGCACTCTGGCCCACGACCGCGAGCATGAAATCCAGGAATTGCAGGGCGAGCAGCGCAATTTCGGCGGATTTGGCGGGCCGCGCGTGACGCAAAAGTGGCTCTCGGATGCCTCGGACAAGATCTACTTCATTCGCACCAGCCGGGATTCGCATCGCATCGACGTCTGCGTGGCCGACACCAGCACAGGCCAATCGAAGGTGCTCATCAAAGAGCGCTCGAATCTCGATATGGACACCAAGCCGTTGCGGCAGGTGGGCAACGGTCGCGAATTGATCTGGTGGTCTGAGCGCGATGGCTGGGGACACTACTATCTTTACGACGCAGACGGAAATCTGAAAAATCAAATCACCTCAGGCGAGTACATGGCCGATGAAATTCTCGCGGTGGACGACAAAACGAATGAGATGTACTTCACCGCGAACGGCCGTGAATCCGGCGAGGATCCGTATGAAAAACATCTCTATCGTGTGAATCTGGACGGCACAGGATTGAAGCTGCTGACTCCCGGGAATTTCAATCACACGGTCATTGCTTCGGATTCCGGCAAGTATTTCATCGACACATTTTCGCGCGTGGACACCGCGCCGATATCGGTGCTCTTCGACGAGCAGGGCGCGGAACTGGCCAAGTTGGAGACGACGGACGTTTCGCGATTGCTTGCCGCGGGCTACAAGTATCCGGAACCGTTTCACGTCAAAGCCGGAGATGGAATCACGGATTTGTACGGCGTGATGATCAAGCCATTCGATTTTGATCCATCGCGGAAATATCCGGCGATTGAATACGTTTACCCCGGTCCGCAGACGGAGTCTGTGGAACGCTCGTTCAATCCCAAGGACCAGAACGTTGCGCTGGCGCAGCTCGGATTCATCGTGATTGAGGTGGGCAATCGCGGCGGCAGCCCGAACCGCGATAAATGGTACGACAGCTACGGTTACGGCAATCTGCGCGATTACGGACTCGAAGACAAGAAAGCCGCGGCGGAAGAACTCGCAGCCACTTATCCATTTATCGACATCAATCGCGTGGGCATGTGGGGACACTCCGGCGGCGGATTCATGACCGCAGCATCGCTCTTGCAATATCCCGACTTTTTCAAAGTGGGCTGGTCGGAATCAGGGAACCACGAGAACAACGTCTACAACAAATATTGGAGCGAGAAGTACAGCGGGATCGAGGAGGTGGATCAGAAGGACGGCTCGGCGAAGTTCGTCTACAAAATCGAGAAGAACTCCGAGCTGGCGAAAAATCTCAAAGGCCACCTGATGCTCACCACCGGCGACATGGATAACAACGTTCACATGGCCAACACCATGCGGCTGGCGCAGGCGTTGATTAAGGCGGACAAGCGGTTCGACATGTTCGTCTTCCCGGGATTGCGGCACAGCTACATGCCGGATGCGGAGTATGTTTTCTGGATGCGAGCGAATTATTTCTGCCGATGGCTGCTTGGCTCATCGGAAACAGGGCCCGATGTGCTGGAGCTGGCGCGCGAGCATCAGGCGACGCCTAGCGATAAGTGGAATCCATAGATCTGTGCCGTACGGAGCTGTGCTAGGACCGCTCGCGGCGGGCGAGGACTTTTTTTAGAACAGCGGAAGCGAGCGCTTGAAGCTCGGATTCGAATTGTGCAGCAGCGTGGCGGCTCTGGTCGAGCATGGGAGAATCGAGAAGGAATCCGCAGCGATCGACAAATGGCCCACGCGGTGAAGAAAGCGCGCGGGTGCGCGGCGGCTCCGATGACCGCGCGTGGGTGCGAAGCGAACGATAGACCTCCAGATCGCGAACGAACTCAGCGAAGTCCTCGCTCGAATAATCGAGGCAGCGTCCCAGCGCGTAGTAAAATTCGTTGCGGAATAGGTTCTCCAAATCGAATTGCTCAACGCTCGTTTGGCGGCCGATTTTTGAGCCGAACCGCCGGCCGGCTTCCGATTCGATTTGCAAGGCAAGTACGAGGAAAGATTCACGGCGAACTGTCTGTATGAGTTCGCGAAAGCGGCCCGGATCGGCAATTCTTCCGGGCCGTTTTTTCTCTTGTGCATAGCG
Source organism: Candidatus Acidiferrales bacterium (assembly GCA_036796475.1). Lineage (GTDB taxonomy): Bacteria > Acidobacteriota > Terriglobia > Acidiferrales > UBA7541 > DAHUXN01. Next base: position 16,752 of record DAIRCW010000001.1, read on the forward strand.
GCGAAGGAATTTCGGCACGACCTCGCCGCGGTCCATTGATGTAGTCAGCTGAAATGCGGTCTCCTGCGCGCGAACGGCTACTTGCCGCGGGGAAATGGATGGGACACGCAGGCGTTTCCGGGAAAGCTTTCGCGGGCGAGCGGGCGCACGGCGCGGGTGGCTCTTGCGCTTGGAAACTTTTGCGCGACTGACACGCTTTTTGGCGCGAGGCCCAATTTTGTGCTTTCGCGCGCGTTTTTTTGTCCGGTTAGACAAGCCGCTGATTCGCCTCCGTGCAAACGAAAAGCCCGGCGGGCTTCACCGGGCTTCTCATCATACATCTGCCTTTAACTGAACAGCCGCTATTCGGTTCCGCCGTGCGAATTAGTGAATCGGCGGCGCTGGCGGGCGATGCTCGGGCCGCATGGGCGCCACGGGAGCCTGCCATGCTTCACTGCCGGAGAGCGCGATGCGCAGAGCTTCATCCACCGTGTGCACAAAGTGAATCTTCAATCCGCCGAGCAGATTCTCCGGCAGATCTTCCTTCACGTTCGGTTCGTTTTCCGCCGGCAAAATCACTTCAGCGATTCCGGCGCGCTTCGCTCCAAGCACTTTTTCCTTGATGCCGCCGACCGGCAGCACCACGCCGGTGAGCGAAATTTCGCCGGTCATGGCCACGCGCGGTCGAACCGAGTGCCCGCTCAGCAAACTGACGAGCGCGGTGACCATGGCCACACCGGCTGACGGGCCATCCTTTGGAATCGCGCCGGACGGAACGTGAATGTGCAGGTCCTGCTTGCGGAAGAAATCCGGATCGATTCCGTAGCGTTCAGCGTTTGCGCGAACCCACGAAAGCGCCGCGCGCATGGACTCTTGCATCACTTCGCCGAGATGCCCGGTCATGGTGAACTGTTTTCCGCCGCGCATGCTGCTGGCTTCGACGAAGACGATGTCGCCGCCGGCGGGCGTCCAGACCAGTCCAACGGAAACGCCGGGAACGGCAACGCGCTCCTCGACTTCGCGCTCGACATGTATTTTCGGAACGCCGAGCACTTCGCGGACTCGCTCCGGAGTGACCACGAATTTTTCGAGATTGCCTTCGGCGATGCGCCGCGCCTGTTTGCGCACGAGCGTGGCTATTTCGCGTTCGAGGCTGCGGACGCCTGCTTCTCGCGTGTAGCCGTGAATGATTTCGCGAAGGCCTTCGTCGGAGAATTCGATTTGCTCGCCGGCCTTGAGGCCGTTTTCTGAGCACTGCCGCGGAATCAAGAAGCGCTTGGCGATATGGATTTTCTCGTCCTCGGTGTAGCCGGGAAGTTCGAGAATTTCCATGCGGTCACGCAGCGGCTCAGGAATCGGGTCCATCCAGTTGGCCGTGGCGATGAAGAGCACTTTCGAGAGATCGAACGGCACGTCCAGATAATGGTCGCGGAACGTAGCGTTCTGCTCTGGATCGAGCACTTCCATCAACGCCGCGGAGGGATCGCCGCGGAAGTCGCGTCCTAGTTTGTCTACTTCGTCGAGCATGCAGACCGGATCGTTGGTTTCGGCACGGCGGATGCCCTGAATAATTTGTCCGGGCAGCGCGCCGATGTATGTGCGGCGATGGCCGCGAATTTCCGCTTCGTCATGCATGCCGCCAAGCGAGATGCGCACGAACTTGCGTCCCAGCGCGCGCGCAATGGACTTGCCCAGCGATGTTTTGCCCACTCCCGGAGGCCCAAGGAAACAAAGAATGGGCCCTTTCATTCCCGGCTGCAGTTTTTTGACGGCAAGGTAATCGAGAATGCGCTGCTTTACTTTCTCGAGATCGTAATGATCTTCATCGAGAATCCCTTGCGACTTGGGAATGTCGATGTCTTCCGCGCCGGAGGATTTTGCCCACGGAAGAGAGGTCATCCATTCCAGGTAAGTGCGCGAGACCATGTATTCCGCCGAGGCGGGAGTCATGCGCGAGAGGCGCTTCAATTCGCGCTCGCATTCCTTCTTGGCCTCGGCGGACATGCCGGAGGATTCCACTTTTTCGCGCAGCTCCGAAATTTCGGCCTGTGTGTCGTCGGTGTCTCCGAGTTCCTTCTGAATCGCTTTCATCTGCTCGCGCAGGAGGAACTCGCGCTGGGACTGATTCACCTGTTCCTGAACTTGCTCGTGAATCTTGGCGCGCAATTCGAGGACTTCTTTTTCTTTGGTCAGCTCGCGAATCAGGAGTTCCAGGCGCTTGCGCACGCTGGGCGTTTCCAGCAGTTCCTGGCGAAGCAGCGTGTTGAGTGAAGGGAGAGTGCCGGCGATGAAATCGGCGAGCTGGCTCGGAGATTCCATGTTGTTCGCGACGCCCTGCAGATCATCGGAAAGCTGCGGCGAGCGAGAGACCACATCGCGAAAAAGTTCCTGCGCATTGCGATAAAGCGCGGTGATTTCGGCTTCCGGCTCTTCGTCGGTATCGGCCATCTCTTGCACACGTGCGCGCAAAAATGGCTTCAGCCCGACGACTTCCATAACGCGCAGGCGCCGAACGCCTTCGAGGAATACAACCATGTTTCCATTGGGCGTGCGCACCATTTTGTGGACTTTGCCAACGGTTCCGACGGAATGGAGGTCGGTGCCAACGGGATCCTCGATGCGCGGATCGAGTTGGGCGACGACGCCCAGAATCTTTTCCTCTCCCTGCAGCGAATCCAACAGAGCCAGGGAGCTCTCGCGTCCTACAGTCAGCGGAATTACCGCCCCCGGAAAGAGTACAGTGTCGCGCAAGGGCAGGATGGGCAGTTCCGCCGGCAAACTGTATTGTGATTTAGCCATTAGAGTGCCTTTCTTTGCTCCAAGCCGCCAAACAGGGCGGCACCTCCATAGGATGCTCGAACGAGAGAAATGGTAGCATCTTCATGTCATAATCATTGTCACCAAATATTAGTATATTGCACTCAATGTGTCAAACATGCTTTAAAGTGCTGCACATCAATTAGTTGCGCTTCTAACCGGCCGGAACTCCCGCTGAACAAGGCGTCTGGCGTCTTCCGCTGTGGCGATCCGCCCCTCCAATTGCGCATCCTCCACAAACGCCAATATCTCCTTGAATTTAGGGCCGGGCTGGAAGCCCATCTGTTTCAAATCTTCGCCGCTAAGGAGCCGGGGAGGGCGAACCTCCTGCGGCGGGGTTTTCTCCAGAAAGGCTTGGACGAAATCATAGCTCGACAGGCTGCCATGGCTGGAGAGGCAGTCGAGGCGATGCAGTTCGAGGTGTTCCTCAAAATGCGTCAGGCGCGCAAAGCGCTTAAGAGTCGAATCGCGCATCTGCGGCACGTCCTTGAAGCGCATGTGATTTGCCACCAGCGCGGCGATCTGCTCGGTATCGTCGTTCGAGAAGCGGAAACGCCGGCAAATTTCCTCGGCCACGCGAACGCCAACTTCCACGTGTTCATCGAAGCGAATGCGATCGTTCGGGCCCGACGGAGGGCGAAACGTCGGCGGTTTTCCCACATCGTGGAGGAGGACGCCCCAGGCGAGCGTCCGTGGCGCACCGGCGGGAAGTTTTTCCAGCATCAGCCGAGTGTGCCTCCAAACGTCGCCTTCAGGATGGAACTGCGGCGGCTGCGGCACGCCTTTCATTTTGGCGACCTCGGGCAAAAGTTCGAGCAGCAGGCCGGTTTCGTCGAGCAACTCGAATGCACGGCGCGCGGCGCCTTCGGTGAGCATTTTGGTCAGCTCATCGCGCAGGCGCTCCTGCGACACCTGGCCGATTTTTGCCGCGAGCTTTTGAATCGCGGCGAAGGTGCGCGGCTCGATGGTGTAGCCGAACCGCGCGGCAAAGCGCACTCCTCGCGCCATGCGCAATTTGTCCTCTTCGAAACGCAGTTCCGGTTGGCCGATGGCGCGGATGATTCGCGCTTTTATGTCTGCCTGCCCGCCAACATAGTCGAGAATGCGTCCGTCGCGCGGGTCCATGAGCAGGCCATTCACGGTGAAATCGCGGCGCCGCACGTCCTGTTCCGGTGAGGACGAAAATTCGACGCGCTCCGGATGGCGCCCGTCCGCTGAACCAATATCCGAGCGGAAAGTAGCCACTTCGACCTGCGTGGAATCTTCAAAGACGACAATTACTCCGAATTGCGCGCCGACGGCGAGGCTTCCAGGAAAAAGTTGCTGCACGCGCTCAGGCGTGGCATCCGTGCAGATGTCGTAATCCGCGGGTTCGCGGCCAAGAATCAGATCGCGCACACAACCGCCGTTGAATAGCGCCTTATAACCCGCTTCGCGCAAGCGCGCGCAAATGCTCTCGGCGAGTTCGCGTGCGTTCATAAGGAAATTATGAGCCTCGAATTCAGCGGGGGCAAATGAACGTGCGCAATGTGACGACTGGCCGAGTGGCCGAACGGCAAGTCAGAGGAAGCGCACGGCCATGCAGGTGATGTCGTCGTGCTGACGCGCGTTGGCGACGAAGGCGTCCACATCCGCCGTAATCACGGTCAGCAGGGATGCGGCGGCTTCACCGGCAAAATGCTCGATGCGGTTCTGCAGGCGCACCTCGCCGTATTCCTCTCCGGCGTTGTTTACCGCCTCGGGTAAACCGTCGGTGAAAATCACCAGCAAATCGCCCGGCTGAATGTTCACAGCGACGGAAGCGTATGCCGCCGCAGGATTGATTCCAAAAGGCATGCCGCCTTCGCTGAGCCGGAGAATTTCGCCGGAGGCGCGGCGCAAAAAGGGCGCGTTATGGCCGGCGTTCACGTAGCGGAACTGCCGGGAGGCAGGCTCGTGCTGCGCGATGAAAGCGGTGGTGAAACGCAGTCCCGCGAGGCTGTGCGCGCAGGCATAGCGATTCACGTCGCGAGCTAATTCATCGAGACTCCCGGGACGTTCCGCGAGCGAATGAAGGCTGGCCTGAAACGTGGCCATGAGCAGCGCCGCGGGAACGCTTTTGCCGGCCACGTCGGCGACGACCATCAGCAAAGAGGGCGCCGCGCCTTCGGCATTGGGCCGCAGAAAAGCATCGTAATAATCACCTGCTACTGTGTTCTGCGGGCGGCTGGCGAAGGCAATATCCATCCCGGGGATGATCGGCGGCCGTTCCGGCACCAGCCAGTGCTGAATTTCGCGCGCGATTTCGAGATCGCGCTTCATCGTGACGCGGTCGGCGAGCTCCAGCGCCAGAAGCAAAAAGAGAATCGCTGTACCGAAGCCGCTCGCATTAAACTCATACGTACGGTCACCAAAATGAAAGTTCAGACTAAGCAGCATCAGCACACATGCCAGCAATAGCAGAACGCGGCGCGCGGGCGTCAGTTTCATCAACATGGCCTGGAACAGTGCCCATGCAATCCGGAACGGGCGTTTCCAATTCCGTCCCGTGTGCATCGCTTGCCAATCGACATCACGAGCGTAAAACGAGTACGTCGACCGCGCGTCCGCCTTCATCTGTCCCCAGAGCTGACTGACCTGCATGCCCTCGGTGACGCGAGCCCAGTATTGGCGCATTCGATTTCGCTTCTTGTCGCGAGGAGGCGCGGAATAATTGCTGCCGGGGGAAGCCATGCCGGGATTATACGGCACAATGCGCTGCGCAACGGAAACGCAGCGAGCCGAAAGGACGGAGCCTACTTCTGATCCGGCGCGCGCAGAGAGCCGCCTAACTGAATCTTCGAAAATCCGAAACGGTCGCGCAGCTTGTCGGTGGCGCGGGCGAGCCGCTCCATTTTTTGGCGATGTTCTGCGCCGACCAGTTCAAGCTGGCCGTTTGCCGCGGATGCCGCTAGGAAAGACGACAATGCCACGCCCACAAGCCGCAGCTTTGCCTTGCCGTTCCACGCATTCCGCAGAAGCTCGCGAACCGTGCTGAGGATTGCGCCATCCAGATCGGACGGACTCGGGAGCGTACGGCTCCGCGTGATGGTCTGGAAATTCGCGAAACGCAGGGTAAGCGTCACCGTTCGGCAGAAAAGCCCAGCATTCCGCAGGCGCTTGCCCGCTTTTTGGGTCAGCAGGCTCAGCGTGGATTCGATTTGCTCACGCTCGGCAGTGTCTTCGGAGAAAGTGGAATTGTGCGAGATGGATTTCGGCTCGGCATCGATGAAGAACTCATACGTGTCGTCGCCGCGCGCTTTGCGATAGAGCGCTGTTCCCCAGCGGCCGAACATTTCTTCCAACTTTTCGCGCGGAATCAGCGCCAAATCGGCGACGGTGCGGATTCCCGTCGCAGCAAGCGCGCCATCTGTGACCCTGCCGATTCCCGGGATTTTTCGCACGTCCAGAGGCGCGAGAAAATTTTCTTCTACGCGATGCGGAACCCACACCAGCCCACGCGGCTTCGCCTGCTCGCTCGCCACTTTCGCCACCAGACGTGTGGATGCCAGCCCTCCGGAGCACGGCAGTCCCGTTGCGCTCGTGATTTCCGTAAGCAAACGATGAGCGGCGCCGAGCGCGGAGCCCAGCACTCGCTCGGTGCCGGTAAGATCAACATAAGCCTCGTCGATGGACGCCATCTCCACCACGGGCGAATATTTTGCGAGAATGCGCGCCACGTGGTCGCTCCATTGCGAATAAAGCTCGTGTCGGTTGTCGAGAAACACGGCCTGCGGGCAAAGCTTCGCGGCTGTGCGCAAAGGCATTGCCGAATGAACGCCAAATTTGCGTGCTTCGTAGCTTGCTGAAGTAACCACGCCGCGTTCATTGGCCTTGCCTCCGACGATTACCGGCAATCCTCGCAGATTCGGGCGCGTAAGCAGTTCCACGGAGACGAAAAACGCGTCCATGTCCACGTGAAGGATGGAAATCTCACTGCCGTCAGCGGAAATTGCGTTTCCGGGCGAGGCTTTCCCGGGCTGCTCAGGTTTCGCGCGGTATTGTGCCAGCTTTGGCATGGGCAGGTGTTCTTAAGCGAATGATACACGGGATGGCTGCCGGGAAACCATCGGCCGAAATCGAATCCCAACTTTAGCGAACGTGCGCGAACCCGGCGGCATGCGCATGCATCCAATGAGCCTTTGTGTCAGATTAGCGGGTCTCGTTAAGGGAGACGACGATGCCATCCAGCTTAGAAAAAAGGGTTTGCGCCTGTGCTGCTTTTTGCGCGCTTGTTTTGACTGTTGTGTCGCCGCGGCTCCATGCTGCTCAGGATAACGCGAGGACTCGCGTGCAGGCGGCCATCCAGGCCATGGGTGGCGAAGAGCGTCTGCAGGCAATTCATTCCCTGCGATTCAAAGCGATCGGCCAGCGCACCATGCTGGAACAGTCCGAGCGCCCGGAGGGCCCGTGGCTCATGGACTATTTTCAAGTGAGCGAGTTCGTTGACTTCGCGCACAAGCGGCAGCGCGTTGACCGTGAATCGCGCGGATGCGGTTCGAGCGACTGCTGGGATTCCGCCGCGTGGCTGCCCTCGACGTATTTTTACGATAATGGTGCGGGCGCGATGCTCGTGAATGGAAAGCAATCTCCTGCTCCGCACAATCTCCTCGATGAAAGCGCGGAGCTGCTTGCTCTTTCGCCGGACCGCGTTCTGCTCGAAGCGCTCGCTGCTCCAGATCTGCACAGCGAATCTGACACTGCGCTGCGCGGCTTTACTCATCATGTCGTCGGCTTCACTCTCAGAGGAGCTACTGTGCGTCTTTTATTGAGTGCGTATACGGCTCTGCCTTCGGCTGTCGAGATCACACGCACGCACCCATACAACACCTTTCTCGGCCCGTGGGGCGATCTGACTTCGCGCATTACGTACACCTTTTGGCAGCTCGAGCCGGGTGGTGTGCGCTATCCGCGCCAATGGAATTCCGACCTGAATGGCCAGCCTGACTGGATGTGGACAATCAACGAGCTGAGCATCAATCCTGTTGAAAACGAGAACCACCGATTTGTGATTGACTCACAGATTCGCACGGCTCCAACGAGAGGGCCGATTGACGAATGGCCGCTTGGATTCAAGAACGATCCGCCCAGCGAAATCGTCCCAGGTGTCGTGCAGGTTCGCGGCTTTTGGAATCTTACGGAAGTGAAGCAGGCGGACGGAATCGTAATCATCGAAGGGCCAATATCGAATGGCTACTCGGCGAAAGTTATTGCCGATGCGCAGGTGCGTTTTCCTGGATTGCCGATCAAAGCGGTGATTACAACCTCCGATTCGTGGCCGCACATCGGCGGGTTGCGCGAATACGCCGCGCGCGGCATTCCCATTTATGCCCTGGATCTCAATCGCACAATTTTGCAGCGGCTGTTCAGTGCGCCGCACAAGCTCGCTCCGGATGATTTGGCGAAAAGCGGAAAACGGCCCATCGTGCATTACATCAGCGCACGCACCCAGCTTGGCACCGGCTCCAATCGGCTGGAGATTATTCCGTATCGCGAACAGACCGGCGAACGGCAGATGATGGTTTACTTTCCCGATTCCAAGCTGCTGTACACCAGCGACCTTTTTCAGCGCGCTGGCGGCGAATGGTTCCTGCCGGAAACATTGTGGGAAGCGCTGGATGCAGTGCGTCGCGAAAAACTGGACGTCGATCGTTCCTTCGGAATGCACTACGAGCCCGTCGCCTGGAGCGAGATTGAGGCGGCGGTGAGAAAACAGGAAAGACCGGCCGAGCAGCCATAGTTCAAAAAAACTCCGCACGGCATGATTCGTCTCGCTGCGCCTGCCACCAATGCGGCGGAGTGGAAGGAGCTGAGCATGACGCCGCCCAAGATAACCGGCGTATTGGAAACCGCCATTCACGTGACCAAGATGAAACGCGCCGAGGAATTTTACGCAAACGTGCTGGGTTTCAAGAAAATGGATGGCAGCGAGCGCTTTTGCGCCTTTGATGTGGGAGGACGTGACGTATTCTTGCTATTTCGCTATGGCGGAAGGCCGGAACCTGTTCACTTGCCGGGCGGAATGATTCCGCCGCATGGAAGCAGCGGCGTCCTGCATTTTGCGTTTCCCATTGCGGAAGCTGATTGGGACTCGTGGATCAAACATTTGAAAGCGAATAACATCGCCATCGAAAGCATTGTTCGTTGGCCGCGTGGCGGACGCAGCATGTATTTCCGTGATCCAGATAATCATCTGGTTGAACTCGCGACACCGGGATTGTGGCAGAACTACTGAAACGGTTCAGGTGCGTTCGGCGGAAACGACGCGCGCGATGCCGGCCAGGTCTTTCGTTACCCGAATATCGGTCCAGGAATCGACATCGAGCATGGCGCGCACTCCCTCTGATGCACCATATCCGATTTCCATCACAAGCAATCCGCCTGGCCGTAGACGTTCCGATGCCTGCGCGATGAGGCGCCCGTAAATTTCCGTGCCTGTCGCGCCGCCAAATATCGCAGTGTGCGGTTCATGCTCGCGAACTTCACGGGCCAGTTCATTTTCTTCCGCGCGCGCAACATACGGCGGATTGCTGACGACCAGATCAAACGCTTGTGATTCACATTCTGCTGATTCGAGCAGATCGCATTGAACGAAGCGCACGCGTCGAGCGATGTCATGTTTCTCCGCATTGCGCATCGCGATTTTCAGCGCCTCAGCCGAAATATCCGTCGCGAGAATCTTTGCGTTCGGCATCTCCTTCGCCAGCGCAACCGCGATGCAGCCGGAGCCAGTGCCCACGTCTGCGATGCGCAACGATTCGTCACGTTTCGCGCCGGAGCGCTCGTCTAACCGTTGGAGTGCCACTTCAATCACATGCTCGGTCTCGGGACGCGGAATCAGCACCGCGGGCGTCACTTCGAATTCCATCCCCCAAAATTCCTGTTCGCCTGTCAGATATTGCGTCGGTACGCCAGAAACTCGGCACGCAATCAGCTCAAAGAAAACCTTGGCCTGCTGCTCGTTCAATTCCGTCTCGGGATGGGCATAAATCCAGGCGCGGTCGCGTCCGGTTGCGTGCATCAGCAGCAATTCCACTGCCAGCGCGTGCGAAGGCGTGTTCGCAGCGGCAAGCTGCGCCATCCCGTCGCGCAACGCGCTGCGCACGGTTGTTCGCATTTCAATTCCCACGCACGCGCTCATGCCGCTTTGCCGCCGCCGTCGCCATTGTCGCTAAGCTCGCGCTTGAGCCGCTCCGCTTCGTAATACGTAACCAGCCCATCCACGAGCGCTCCAAGTTTTCCGTCCATCACTTCGGTAAGCTGATGAATGGTCAGCCCGATGCGATGATCGGTCACGCGATTCTGCGGAAAATTGTAGGTGCGGATTTTTTCAGACCGGTCACCCGTTTTGATTTGTCCCTTGCGCTCGGCGGCGATTTGCTGATGCTGTTTCTCCTGCTCCATTTCGTACAAACGCGCGCGCAAAACGCGCATAGCCTTCGCGCGATTCTTGATTTGCGACTTCTCGTCCTGCTGTGAAACTACCAGCCCCGTTGGGATGTGCGTGATGCGCACCGCCGAATAGGTAGTGTTCACCGACTGGCCGCCCGGACCTGAGGAGCAGAACGTGTCAACGCGCAAGTCTTTTGCTTCAATTTTGATGTCAATTTCGTCCGCTTCCGGCAGCACTGCGACCGTAGCAGCCGAAGTGTGAATCCTTCCCTGCTGTTCTGTTGCTGGCACGCGCTGGACGCGATGCACGCCGCTCTCGTATTTCAGCTTCGAATAAACTTTTTGCCCTTGAATCGCGGCGATAATTTCCTTCACGCCGCCGATCGAAGACGCGGAGCTCTCCAACACCTCCACGCGCCAGCCCTGCGTTTCCGCGTAGCGCGAGTACATCCGAAACAGTTCGCCTGCAAAAAGCGAAGCTTCGTCGCCTCCGGTTCCCGCGCGAATTTCCACAATGACGTTCTTTTCGTCGTTAGGATCCTTCGGCAGCAGCAGCACTTTCAATTCCTGTTCGACAGTGGCTAGCCGCGCTTCGAGCGTGCGCTGTTCGTCATGCGCCATCTGCTTCATCTCCGGCTCATCCGCTTCGGCGATAAGTTGCTTCGCGCCGGAAAGGCCTTTCTCGACGTCTTTCCATTCGCGATATTTCAGAACCATTTGCGACAAATCCGCGTGCGTCTTCGCGAGCTTCTGATAGCGCCCAGAATCCGCCAGCACTTCCGGCGACGAAAGTTCGCGCGTCAGCTCCTCATAGCGCGCCTCGATCTGCTCCAGTTTTTGAAACATGTTCGTATTGCTCATCGCAAACTCCTGTGCAATCTATGCGAACTTCCATAAAACGCAATCTGGCGCGCCGGAATCGAAAGTGTTAGTTGCCAAAAGTGGTCGAAAAAAAAAGCGAAAAACTGCGGCAAGGGCCAGAATAGCCCGTTCAGAGGACGCTAATAGAAGGCGGCAAGCATTTCAATTCGATTAGATGCAGGATATCCGCGCTAGACTCTGCTGTCAATCCACCGGGAGTCTATACTAGGATACCGCGCGCATGAGCGAAATCAGCCAAGCCGAAACCGCCGCCGCTGCCGCCGAGGACTCGTCGCTCGGCATGCTGTGGGATTTTTGGTATCCCGCGTTGCGCTCGCGTGAGCTGTCCGGACGCGCGCTGCGCAAAGCCACCCTGCTCGAAGTTCCGCTCTGCATGGGCCGCGACGCTCACGGAAAACCTTTCGCGCTTCGCGACATCTGCCCGCATCGCGGCATGCCGCTCTCCTACGGGCAGTTTGACGGCGAATGCGTTGAATGCAGCTATCACGGATGGAAATTCGATGCTCACTCCGGCCAGTGCCGCGAAATCCCGTCCATCACCAGCGATTCGAAATTGCGCCCTGACCGCATTTACGCCGGCGCCTTTCCCTGCGAAGAGCGCGACGGCTACATCTGGGTCTACATGCCGGCGCCAAATTCGCCGCGCGTCGAACAGGCCCCTATCGCGGCGCCCGAGCTGCCCAAATTTGGCGGACGCTTTCGCATCGCGCACCTTTCTGCCGAAATGCCCGTTCACGTTGACCACGGCGTGATCGGCCTCATGGATCCCGCGCACGGGCCATTCGTGCATCAGTCCTGGTGGTGGCGCAGCCGCCGCAGCATTCACGAAAAGCAAAAGAAGTTCGAGCCCATTCCCGCGGGCTTTCGCATGAGCCCGCACACTCCTTCGTCAAACAGCCTCCCGTACAAAATTCTTAAACTCATCACCGGCGCGCCGGTCACCACCACAATCGATTTCACTTTGCCGAGTTATCGCTTTGAACAGGTGCGCTCCGGCAAGCTGTGGTTCTCCAGCCGCGCGGTCGTCACGCCCATTCGCCGCGATTTATGCCGCCTCGATTTTTGCGCCGCGTGGAACGTGCTGCCTTTTGTTCCGGTGATCAGTTTCATCATTCGCGTGCTTGGGCCGCGTTTCATCGCGCAGGACACCGACACGATGACCAAGCAGGCCGAAGGCCTCCGCACCAATCCGCATCTGATGTTGATTGACGATGCCGACCGCCCGGCCAAATGGTATTTCCAACTCAAGGCCGCGCATCTCGAATCCAAACGCACCGGCGCGCCCGCCGCGCATCCCGTCGACGGCCCCGTCACTCTCCGCTGGCGCTCCTGAACTCCTCGCGCGTTCGCCAGATTGTTCCTACGGCAAAGTTTTGAGAATGTCCATCGAGTCGCCGGTTTCGTGCTCCCGAATCTGAAACCGCAGGAATTGATGGATCGCGTCTACCGCTGCTTGATTCGCTGAGTCCATGACCACGCGCCCGCCGTTCGCGGTCTCTGCGTACGAATAATGAATGTCATCGCGCAGCTGCTTCATTTCCGGCACGCCGGGCGGCGTCGTGTCGTGCACGAACTTGGGAACGTCGAAATCCCCGCTGGCAAACGCTTGGCTGATGTGCTTCAAATGCATGCGAATTGCGTCAAGGTTAGTTTGGTCAGATGCATCCTTCACCTCGATTTGAATCACGCCTCCATTCGTCGTCAGGAAAAAATGATGCTGCGTGGCCGTTTGCGAAAACCCCATGCCCTTTTCGCCGCGCGCATTCACACCATCGTGTGAATGCTGCGAAGCAGCCGTTTGCATCATCGGGCAGTTTGCCATTGCGCTGCCGTTCACGCCTTGAGCCTGATCGCCGCCAGAACGGTTACCGTGCGCCATAGGGCAACAGGCCATTGATTCGTGTTTCGGATTTTGTGCAGCGCCCTGCTGCAATGCAGCCGCACTGAGACTCAAAACCGCCAACGCAGCGATCACAGGAAAAGTTTTTCTCAGGATTGTTCTCATCGATGCCCCACCTTTCGTTTCGATTCGTGAGTCAGCGCGCTAAACCGTGTTGCTCGCGCATGGTTCTTCATGTGGGCAGCGAGATTTTCCAGCAGATAGCTTGGTTGATTTCGCGGCGTATTCTCCAGCAGCTTGTCCCAAACGGCGAGCTGTTTGCGCAAATCTCGCCGGAGGGAACGCAGCGCCCGAATCCGTGCCTCGATCGCCGCGAGTTTCTCGGCAGTGGCTTTGCGCACTTTGTGACACGGCGCTGCGCCGCTGTCGCGCTCCCTCAAAATTTCGGCGAGTTCGCGCACCGAGAAGCCGATGGACAAAGCGCCGCGAATCAGCTGCAAGCGGCCAAGCGCCTCCGGTGGAAACAAGCGGTAACCGGCGGCCGAGCGCTGCACTGGCGGCATCAGCCGCAAACGCTCATAGTAGCGAAGAGAGTCTGGGCTGATTCCTGCTCGTTCGGCTAGCTCGCCGCAACGCAACATGCCATTTGCTGAATTTCTCGTGCTCACGGGACGAGCCTCCACTCTGGAACGGTTCCAGGGTCAAGAGAAATTCTCCGCGTCGCGGAGAGAGTTGGATCAGGGCTGGACGTCGTAAACGCGCAATTCCTCCGGACGGCCGCTCCGGCCCCAGATGCCGAGGAACAATCTTCCAAGTTCCGGCGCCAGCAGCGAAGTTCTCCCTCCGTCAGCCGTTTTGAATTCCGCGACGCGGCGATAATGATCGCCATCCTCTTGCGCGACGATCGTGATGAAGCCTTGCCCGCCCGACACATAAATGCGTTTGTTGACGCCGTCATACCAGACGTCATCCGCATGCTCGACGCTGGGAACTTTCGCGACGATTTTTCCTGAATTTGTGTCGAGCGCCAGCAATTCCGCCGGTGTGCGGCACACGATGAACAGTCTGTGGTTTGCTTCATCGAGCGCCATTGGAAAATTATCCTCGGCGCCGCCCAGCTTCCAGGTCCCAATGATTTTTCGCGCGCTGCGGTCAACTACTTCGATGACATTATTCGCCTCAGGAATATTCACGTAAATCCTCGCGCCCTTCTGCTCGAGTTGAAATCCCTCAGGATGCGCCGGCAGCGGAATTGTTCCGGCTACATTCCCCGTCGCGGCATCAAAGATCGCAAGTCCCGCGTTTCCTTTATCGCCGTAGCCAACGTAAACCTGCTGCTTTGCCGCGTCGAGCCGCGTGTCATCCGCGTCGCTCGCCAGATGAACGGCCTTCAGCAGTTGATAGGACTTCCCATCGAATATTCGCACCATGCCGTCATCGCCATTCGCCACAAAAATTCGCGAGGTGGCCGGCACATAGGTCACTCCTTGTGGCTCGTGCAATCCGCGAATCCTATGTATGCGCTTGTTCGCCGCAATATCGAAAACTTCGACGGTGTTGTTGCCGAGCGCTGACATGAACAGACGCTTTCCCGCGAGGTCCACGTCAAAGTGGTCAATTCGCCCGTGGACGTCCGGCAAAGGTATGGTTGCCACAAGCCGCAGTGGTGTACGTTCTTTCTCTTGTGCGCGCGCCGTAAAACCGGCCGTCAGCGCGATTGCCGCACAAACCACGAAGGCTACCGCGGTCACATTTGCGTTCTTCATTGTTTTTACTCCTGGCCTGTACGCCTCACGGCTGAATCGGCTCATACACAATCATCCGGCAAACAGGCTGGTCGTCCTCCTCCGCTTCCGGTGTGAAAACGCGATGCGTTTGAGCGTCAACTTCCAGCGTATGCACGCCCTTCTGCACCGGAAAATCCTCGAGCTTGCGAAAATGATCGGCATCCTGTTCTTCGATCACGGTTATCGCGCCGCTCTCGCATGCCACGTAAATCCGCCGCAGGCCTGCGTCGAATTTCACGTCATCGGCGCCCTCCGGCAGCGGGATGTGGGCAATCGCGCGATGCCTTTCTAAATCGAAAACGGTGAACACGTTGTTGCCCACGCACAGCAAGAACGCGCGCCGGTTCTTCGCGTCGATCGCCATCGCGTGATTGAAGTCGCATCCCGCCACGTGGTATCGAGCCGCCACCTTGTCCGCCTGTGGATCAATCTCTGCAATTTCATTCGCGTTACGCAAATTCAGCCAGACTTTTCGGCCTACCTCATCGTACTGCGTCATCCCTGTCTCGCTCTCGAAGCGCAGCGTTTTCGCCGGCTTATCGCTGCGAACGTCAATCGCCTGCAACTCCTTGCCCAGCGTGTCTGAAATATAGACCTTGCCGAAGTCCTTCGCGTACGTTCCGCCGTTCGGCTTTTCACTTGATGCCAGCCGCTTCACTACTTTCATCTGCTTCAGATTCACCACGCCGATTTTGTTCTCGCCCCAGTCGCATGCGTACACTTTTTTGAATCCCGGCACGTACACCGGCACGGTAATTCCGGGGAGCCCGTGAATAGCCGCGACCACTGCGTTTCGCTGCACGTCAATCACGTACAAAATGCCCGCTCCGGTCTGTGCGGAAAGCAAATAATGATCGTCGTAATCCATAGCGAGGTGATCGAAGTGCCCTCCCCTGGGCCCGTGCAGGTCAATCGTGGTAATTTTTTTCAGCGTTGCGCCATGCGTGGGAATGGCAAAGCAAGCAGCCAGAGCGCAGGCGATCTCGGCGAGCGTTCGCATGCTCAGCTCTTTTTCCGTTCCACCGGGTATCCCTGCCCAATCCAATCGTGTGCAAAATCCTGGGGAATCAGCAGCACCATCACGCGCGCGAATCCCATCTGCCGCAGCGCTTCATACGCGGGCTTCACATTGGGACACTTCTCCCACGGACAGCAGCCGCAGTAGATCACCACTTCTTTGTCGTGCGGAATTTTCGCGGCGGCTTGTTTCAGTTGTGCCAGGCCTGCTGTTGTCGAAGCCGGGCCCGCGAAAATCGCTGCCGGGATATGTCCGCCGTCATAGAGAATTTCGAAACCAACGTACAGCACCGGCGGGCGCGCGCCCTTGGGCCCGTTGAGCCGCTTTTCCAGTTCCGCAGGGGAAATTTGCCGCGCGTCTTTCCATTCCGCCGCCAATTTAGCTGGCTGCGAAACCTTCGCTGTTTGCGTCTGGCCCTTTGCCCCCAGCGCAAATGCAAACACAAGCAGTGGCAGAAGCCATCGCCGAACTTTCATCGAGCCTCCCGGTGTGTGCCAAATAATCGCATCTCACTCGCATTATCCTGCAAGTCCCCGCGGCTGCCCCAAAAAGATTTCCGCTGCCGCCGGTTTTGGAAGTAAGCTCCGCGATAAGGAGAGCACGAATGTTTCAACCCGATTTACTGAAGGGCCGGTCGATTTTCATCACCGGCGGTGGCACCGGACTTGGCCGCTCGATGGCTCTGCGCTTCGCCGAGCTTGGCGCAAATATTTTTCTCACCGGCCGCCGCGAAGAGCCGCTGACGAAAACCTGCGACGAGATTCGCAAGAAGAATGCGCGTGCCGCCTATGCCTGCTGTGACGTTCGCGATTTTGCCGCTGTCGAGGAAACAGTCGCTGCCGCCGAGAAGGAATTTGGCCGTATCGACACGCTGGTCAACAACGCCGCCGGAAATTTTATCGCGCGCACCGAAAAACTTTCGCCCAATGCCTTTGCTGCCGTCACCGGCATCGTTCTTCAAGGCACCTTCCATTGCACACTTGTCCTGGGGCGCAAGTGGATTGCCGTGCGCCAGCCGGGCAACATTCTGAACATTGCCGCCACCTACGCCGCGGTCGGGTCTGGCTCGGGATTCGTCGTTCCCTCCGCGTGCGCCAAAGCCGGAGTGCTGGCCATGACGCGCTCTCTCGCGGTGGAATGGGCGCGCTATAAAATCCGCCTGAACGCGATTGCCCCTGGACCATTTCCCACCGAAGGCGCATGGTCACGCTTGTTGCCTGCACAGGATTTGGAAGACCGCGCTAGGCTGGCGCATCCTATGAAAAGATTTGGGCGGCACGAAGAACTTGCAAACCTCGCTGCCTACTTGCTGAGCGATATGTCCGAATACATCAATGGCGAATGCGTGGTAATCGACGGAGCGCTTTGGCTCCGTGGCGCAGGCGAGTTCAACGATTTTGTGGATTTTCCCGATGAAGCTTGGGAGAAGCTGGAAGCGGCCCGAAAAAAGTAAACGGGAGGATTACGCAGCTGCGGCAAGTTTCGCGCGGATTTTATCCGTCGAGAGCTCAGAAACCGGCAGGGCGAGAGTGCTGTGGGTCACGGGGTGATTAAACAGCACTAGATCGTCGCCCCAGCCGGTCTGAAAGCCGCAGAATGTAGCTCCGGCGAGCTCCACGGTCTCCATCATTAGCCGGAGATAATAATTAGCGAGCGGCTCAAGATTTTGTTTCGGTGATTCTTTCTTCATGCGCGAAAGAATTGCACTGCTGTGCAACCAGTGGAATACACCGTCACCTCTACATGAGCGGGTAAAGTATTGTAGGCTGGCTTAGCCGCTATGGATCGTCGCGCCTGCCCCCTCTCCGGGATTTTTCAGTTCGATTCGCCGGAAAGTCGAATCGGTTCGGCAAGTTGGGCTTGGCTACGCCGGTTGAAACAATATTCAGACTGGTGCTTGGGCTATTTCTAATCGCAACAGCAAAAAATTGGAATCGCCCGTAAGTCATTGAAAACAAAGCATCGGCCTATTTCTAATCGCCACATTTCGAGCATTGTTGCCTTTGTTTGGGTCGCCCGCCCACCACCCCCCAAGTTGACGCTGCACACCGCAAACGCTATTCTGAGCATCTGCAAGGGGGAAGGGCCTTCGAGATACAGGTGAGCACCCGCTAATCATGTTTGAGAACCTTACCGAAAAACTACAGCGCGCATTCAAAAACCTGCGCGGCCAGGGCAAGCTCACTGAAGAGCACCTGGATGCCGGTCTGGTGCAGATACGCGAAGCACTGCTCGACGCGGACGTCAACTTGGGAGTTGCGGACGAGATGATTGCGCACGTCCGCGAGAAAGCGCTCGGCTCGGAAGTGCTGCTGCAGCTTTCTCCCGATCAGCAAGTAGTGAAAATTGTCCGCGACGAACTTGCCGAACTGCTCGGCAAGGAAGTTCGCATGCAGTTCGCGTCGCGACCGCCTTCCGTCTGGATGATCGTGGGACTGCAAGGTTCGGGCAAAACCACCACTACGGGAAAGCTGGGCAAGTGGCTCGGCGAACATGGACATCGGCCGGTCGTGGTTTCCACCGACGTTTATCGTCCCGCCGCGCGAGAACAATTGGCGCAGGTTGCCAAGGCGACACACACCCCGAATTGGCCTGGCAAGGAAAACGACAAGCCTCTCGAACTTGTGCGCGGGGCAATGCGCGAAGCAAAGCTCTCCGCCTACGATGTGGTGTTGGTAGATACGGCAGGCCGGCTGCACATCGACGATGAATTGATGAACGAACTCGGCTTGCTCAAGAAAGAATTATCGCCGGCAGAAATTCTGTTTGTTGCTGACGCGATGATTGGCCAGGACGCAGTACGCTCGGCCGGTGAATTCCACAAGCGGCTAGGGATTAGCGGCGTGGTGCTGACCAAGCTAGACGGCGATGCGCGTGGCGGCGCGGCGCTTTCCATCCGGAAAGTCACTGGAGCGCCCGTGAAATTTGCCGGAATCGGAGAAAAATACGACGCCATCGAACAGTTCCATCCCGACCGCATTATTTCTCGAATTCTGGGCATGGGCGACGTTCTCACGCTGATTGAAAAAGCGGAAAAGACGATTGACGAAAAGCAGGCCCGGGAACTGCAGCGCAAGCTGGCGCATGACGAATTTTCGTTGGAAGATTTTCGCGATCAGCTGAAGCAGATTCGCAAGATGGGCTCCATCGAGCAACTGATGGGAATGCTGCCGAAAATCGGCCCCTTCGCCAAGTTGCCGAAAAACGCGGAGATTGACGAAAGCCGCTTAAGAGTAGCGGAGGCGGTGATTAATTCAATGACTGCTGCCGAACGCGGTGACCATCATTTGATTGACGGCAAGCGGCGCAAACGCATTGCGCGCGGTAGCGGCACAAGCGTGCAGGACGTCAACGAAGTCCTGAAGCAATATGTGGAAATGCGGCGCATGATTAAAATGTACGGTAATACAATGCGCGGCAAGATGCGCGGCCTCGGCAAACTCCGCTCCTCCCTCGGCCAGTAGCCCGCATTTCAACGAATAGCCGTCACCAACTCCAGTCAAGGCGTTAAGCGATCTTCAAATCAGTTTTTCTTCATTGGTTTTCTCCTCAAAATCCAGCAGCCGTTAAACTTTAGCGATATTTGACTAAGCGTCGGTCTTCCAGTCTGAATGAAGCTCGCCGACGAGTTCGCTTTCGTGACTTGCGTCACGAAAGCATGTGTCCGCGGTCATAACGCTGGTGTTGGTGATGCTGTATCAGAGGAGATGTTCGGGCAGAGAAATGCAGGAAGGCTGGAACGGGGCAAATGCCAGCGCGATTGGTGCCAAAACGGGATTCCGACACTCGCGTGGGTTCCATTTCGGTCACCGGCGAATGTTTTACGGCTGTGATGCACGTCACAGTCTGAATCGTGGCGAACGTGTTATACGGTGTCAAAGATTTCTTTGAACTTGTGCAGGGCACATCTGAACTCTGATGAGAGGTACGTGTATGGGGCGTGTCAAGATCGTGAGTTCAGCAGTTATTCTAGCTTGTGCGATTGTGGCATCGTCCAGGGCCGCTCTTGCGGGGCCACAGGACGCAAAGGCCAAGACCGATGCGCAGCAGGCGGCCACGGCGAAGTATGCGGGTTCGGATGCCTGCAAAGCCTGTCACTCGGATGAGTACACCAGCTGGGAAAAATCGCCGCACTGGAAAACGACGTTAGACACGCGGCAGGGCTCTTCCCACCAAGGATGCGAGGCATGCCACGGAGCGGCCGCGAATCACGTGGCGGACCCGAGCGACATGTCCGGTCTGTTCATTTTCACCAAAGCCTCTCCCAAAGAAATCAATGAGCGCTGCCTGGAATGCCACGCTTCCAGCACCGAGCACATGCAGGCCATAAATTCGCTGCACGCAAAAAATGGCGTGTCCTGCACATCGTGCCACTCGCCCCACCACGCGGTTACAGAACACTTTCTCCTGGCCAAGAAACAGCCGGATTTGTGCTTCTCCTGTCATTTGAAAGAAAGGTCGCAGTTCGCGATGCCTTTCCACCACCGCGTCAATGAAGGGCTGGTGCAGTGCACGGATTGCCATAACCCCCATGGGACGGAGCGGCCCCATCAGTTGCGGGCTTCCGCGGCACAGGACGCTGTTTGCTTCAAATGCCACGCCGATAAGCAAGGACCTTTTATGTTTGAGCACGAGCCGGTCAAGGTGGAAGGCTGCACATCGTGCCACATTCCCCACGGATCGCCGAATCCCCACCTGTTGAAGGTGAGCAACGTGAATCTGCTGTGCTTGCAATGCCATACAGCATCGTTCGCAAATGCGCCTGGCGCGCCGTCCTTCCACAACCAATCGACGCAATTCCAGGCGTGCACCATCTGTCATACGCAAATTCACGGCTCGAACATCGACAAGTTTTTCTTCAGATAGTTTCAGACGATGCGGAGCGACTGAAATGAACGACTCAAGCTCCAGGCGGAACGGCGGGGTGAAGCCCATGAGAACTCTGGTAAGAAGTTGCATGATTGGCTGGCTTGCTCTGGTGGTAGCGCTGTTCTTTACGACCAGGACGGGCGCCCAGCAATCGAGCGGGCAGAGCAGCGGGACCGAGCAAACTTCAAGTGGCATGCAGTCCGGCGACTATAACGTCCACCAAAGCATCGAATTCGGCTATCGCGACAGCATGATTGACGGCAGCATCGATAATTACGACACATTCGAGAATCTTGGTTCCGGCGTGCGACTCTTCGACTACACGCTGGACATGCGTTCGCGCGATCACAAAGGATTTTTCTTTGACAATCTGAGCTTCAGCAACTTCGGATACGGCGGCGATCCCAACGATGTCAGCAGGCTGCAATTTGACAAAAACAAATGGTACGAGTTCCGCGCGCTCTTCCGGCGCGACAAGAATTTCTGGAATTACAACCTGCTGGCGAATCCGCTGAATCCGGCGAGTTCCGTTCCCGCTTTGCCGATTGTAGATTCGCCGCATTCGATGGATCTGGTGCGGAGGATGCAGGATTACGACTTGACGCTCTTGCCGCAATCGCGGCTGCGCTTCCGCCTCGGATATTCGCACAATGTGAACGAAGGCCCGGGATTGACGACGCTGGATGGCGGAACGGAGCCTGTACTGGCGGAGAATTTTCGTTACACAACAAACGCGTACCGCATGGGCGCGGATTTCCGTTTTCTGCCAAAGACGACCATTTCGTTCGATGAATTGTTGACCTATTTCAAGCAGGACAGCACCGTAACGGATCAGAATTTTCCCTTCGTGCTGTCGGATGGCACGCCCGCGGATTTGGGAATCATCTTCAACACGGCCGGAAAAACGCCGTGCACGGCACCGATCCTGGACAGCACGACCAATCCGCCGACGGCCAATGCGAACTGCAATGGCTACCTCGCCTACAGTCGCGTGGGCCGGCCGCGCTCCTCTTTTCCGACGGAGCGGCTATCGTTTCAATCGAATTACATCAAGAACCTGGAAATGTCGGGCGGCATCAGCTATAGCAGCGACAAAAATTCCACGCCGGACTTCAATGAGTTTATCAATGGCTGGACGAGCCGCACGGCGAGCAGGGGCGGGACGGTGAGTGGCCCGTCGCAAGCGAAACGCGTGGCGGTAGACGCTAATTTCGCGGCGGATTACCAGATCAACGATAAGCTGAGCGTAGTGGATGAATTCCGCTATTACAACTGGCGCATTCCGTCGATGTGGTTTACCGCGGATACGAATTTCTTCGGAACACCGCCGGCGGTGGCCGGACAAGCAGGTTTGTCGCTGCCGATTGCGCAGGTAAACGTGTCAAATTTCGCGGCGGTCTGCGGCGCGTCGCCGTATAACGGGCCGAATTGCCCGCAGCACGCGTCTGGCTCTCCGGCGGACGTGCTGGACGAATTTGTTTCGCAATTCCTGGGACAGAATCTGCGTTCGAACACGCTGGAATTGGAGTACGCATTTACGCACCGGGTGAGAGCTCGGATCGGCTACGAGTACACGGCGCGCACGATTGCCGACTTCAGCGCGACATTCGATACTGCTGAGGCATATTTCCCAGGAGGTGCAACAGGAACGGCGGCGAATGACTTTCTTGCGGCGCGCGGCGATTGCGCCATGGTCAGTGGAGTGCTTCCCGCCGGATGCGCACTCGATCCAGCGACCGGAATTATTACGGAAGGAACGCCCACCTCTCCCGTGCCGGACGCGGCCAACGATACGGCGAGAAACATCACCGACATTCACGAGCATGCGCTGCTGGCGGGAGTATCCGCGAATCCAACAGACAAACTGAGGCTGAGCGCGGATTTTACATTCGGTTTCAACGACAAGTCGTTTACCCGCATCAGCCCGCGGAACTTGCAGATTTACAACATCCAGGCTACCTATACACCGATATCGTGGGCCAGCATCGGCGCGTCACTGAACATTCACGAGAACCGCGATAATGTGCTGACCGTGAACAATCTGGGGCATGACCGGACTTTTGGGTTGGTCACCACTTTGGCGCCTAATTCGCGCGTGTGGGGCGACCTCGGATACGATTACACGAACGTCTACACGCAGGCGAACGTTTGTTTTGCTGAGCCAGGGTCGGCGGTATTCACCACGCCTTGCACCATAGCCGGCGAGGAGCAACCGACACTGGAAGCCCTTTCGTTTTACAAGAGCACGGATCACTTCGTCTATGGGAATTTGATGTGGAAGCCAGTGAAGCGGGTTACTGGAATGGTCGGATACGCCGGGAGCATTGTGCGCGGGAGTACGCTCTTCCTTAATCCGCGGGCGCCCACCGGGCCGCTGGAATTCAACTACATCAAGCCGAGCGTTAGCCTGGCCATTGAGATCTACAAGGACGTGACGTACAAGACAGCGTGGAATTATTACGGGTACAACGACAAAGGCGTGGTGAATCCAGCGGGATTGGCGCCGTTGCCGCTGCAGGATTTCAACGGGAATAACGTGACGTTCTCTTTGCGCTATGCGTTTTAGCAGGAATGTGATGTCGAGTTCAAATCAACGGAGGCAAACCAGATGAATGGCATGATAATTCGAGTTGGGCAGCGGCTGCTTTTCGCCTGCGCGCTCGCGTTTTTTATTCATAGTCCGGCCCGAGCGAATGATTCGGCGAGTCTCTTCAAGACCAAATGCGCCATGTGTCATGCCGCAGACGGCAGCGGCGATAGCGTGATGGGGAAAAAGATGGGCGCGAAAGATTTGCGTTCCGCGGAAATTCAGAAGAAGAGCGACGCGGAACTGAACAAGCTCATCAGTGATGGCGTGCCGCCCAAAATGCCTGCCTACAAGGGAAAACTGAGCGACGCCGAGATCAAAGGCCTCGTTACCTACATCCGCGAGCTCAAGAGTAAGTAAATCCCCAAGACGTGGTGCCCCCGGGGGCTGTTTGATCTAAGAACCTGGGGGCACGCGTGGACCTGCGCGTCCAAATCTACAATTTCTCCTGTTGACCTCTTCCAGTGCTTCGACTAATGTACACGCACTCTTTTAGAGACTGTTCCGGTTTTTACGGTGGGAGTCCCGGCCCCTCATGCAAGGCGTACGTCTGTGTGTAGTTATCTGTTGTGCGGTAGTACTGGCGCTTTTCCTTCCAGTAAGCTTTCCGCAATCTCCGGCTCCTGCGTTGAGCGTTGACGCGGCGGCGAATAACCATCCGATCGACCCGAATATCTACGGGATTGCCAGTTTTGGC
The DNA here is from genome assembly GCA_036796475.1 of Candidatus Acidiferrales bacterium. Taxonomy (GTDB): domain Bacteria; phylum Acidobacteriota; class Terriglobia; order Acidiferrales; family UBA7541; genus DAHUXN01. The sequence continues at coordinate 40,638 of DAIRCW010000001.1, forward strand.
CTCGACCCGCAGTTCGCCGCGGAGATTCGCGTGCCGAACGTACGCTGGGGCGGAGACACCACAACGCGTTACAACTGGCTGGCAGATTCGAGCAATTTCGGATTCGACTGGTATTTTCTCGGCGGCAGCGGACAGGCAAATCCCATCCCAGGCTGGTCGGTGGATCAGATGATTTCGATTTATGGCGCAGCGGGGGCGCGCGCCCTTGTCACAATTCCCATCATTCCGTATGTGAACCGCAGTTCGGCGCTCACCTGCAGTTTTCCCGTATCCGAATACGGGCCTCAGCAAAAGATTGATCCGGATGGCCCCCTCCCTAATGGGCAAGACTGTGGCAACGGTATCTCTCTATTCGGAACAAGGCTAGTGGACAAAGACGTTTACTCGAACCATGTTGATAACGGCGTTCCGCTTGAGCAGGGCTGGCTCGACCATCTCATCGCGACGTTCGGAACAGCAGCCAACGGCGGAGTCTCCTATTATCAGCTCGATAACGAGCCGTACCTATGGTTCTACACGCATCGTGACGTGATGCCAAATGGCGCGAACTACCCCCAAATTGCCGCGCTCGGAGAAGAATATGCGGCGATGATCAAGCAGAGCGATCCTTCTGCGCAGGTGTTTGGTCCCTCGGATTTTTCGGGGCTCGGCTGGATCGGGGATCCACGGCGGCAGAATGGATTGTTTGCCGGACAATACTATCTGCAGCAGATAGCCGCTTACCAGCAGAGCCACGGCCAGCGCATTCTGGATTATTTCGACGAGCACTATTACGCGACGAGTTTCGATGATGCATCGGAGTTGGCGTCCACACGCACGCTGTGGGATCCGGGATACCTTGGCCTCAGCGGTTCGCCGTTCAATGGGCCCATTGAATTGATCCCGCGATTTCGTAAATGGATTCAGCAATTTTACCCGGGAACGAAGCTCTCGATTTCGGAATATGGATTCAGCAGAGGGCGGAATTGGCTGGTGGATGGACTCACGGAAGCGGACGTACTGGGAATTTTTGGCCGCGAAGGCCTAGATTTCGCGAACCTATGGACCATTCCCATGCCTCCTCCGTCCGTGCTGACAGTTTTTCGAATCTTCCGCGATTACGACGGTCAGGGCGGAGAATTCGGGAACGTCTCCGTGCAATCCAGCAGCAGCGATCAGGGGCGGCTGTCCATTTATGCGGCGCTGCGGTCGAGCGATCATGCGCTGACGATTTTGGTTATTAATAAGACGACGCAGCTGATTGGCACGGCGTTGTCGCTGGCCAATTTTTCCGGACAATTTGCTTCCGTGTATTCGTTCAGCGGCGCGGATCTTTCGAATATTGTGCGCGCGAGCGACGTGGGCGTTGTCGCGAATCAGATCGATTACGATTTTCTAGGGTATTCCGCGACACTTTTCGTGATTCCTGAAAGCGGACAGATTGCGGCCACGAGCACCACACTCGCCGCGTCTTCGCTGAAACCAAAGGTCGGGCAAACGGTTACATTCAGCGCGTCAATTGCGCCGTTGAGCGGTGCTGGGACGCCGACGGGAACAATGGAATTCGTGAATGACCAAACGGTATTCGCGACGGTTCCGGTGAGCGCCGGCGCGGCATCGTTCACTACAGCGGCGCTTTCCAGCGGCCCGCACACGGTCACGGCGATGTACTCGGGAGATGCCAACTACGCCGCGTCTTATTCCGTTCCGCTTCAGATTACGGTGACACCTGCGAGGGACTACTCTTTGCAGCTAAGCGACACATCGCTTCAGTTAAAAAAAGGAGCGAGCGCGAGCGTCACTGTTACGGTGACGCCGCATCAAGGATTTTCGGGGTCCGTCGCCTTCGGATGCACGGGACTGCCTGCAGGCGGCGCTTGCAGCTTTGATCCCACCAGCGTGACGCCTAACAGCGGGCCCGTGATGTCCACAATGACCATCACGATTGGTGCGGGGACGAGTTCGCTAATTGAGCTAGAACCGAGCACGCGGTTTTTGCGTCCATTGCTCTGGGTCGTGATTTCCGTCTTGATTTGGCTCTTGCCCGTGGGGGCTAAACGACGCGTGAGCCGAACTTACAGAACGGTCCGAGCTTTTCGCATCGCGGCGCTTGCAGGCGGCTGCTTTATGCTTTTCGGCTGCGCGTTCGGCGGGGCATCTTCTAGACCTCAGATTTCCACCAGCGGACGCAACATCTATGTTGCCAGTGTGAACGCCGGCGGCATCAACGTTCCCAGTCATTCACAGGAAATTACGCTGACGATCATGAAGTAGCGCTTCTGCTATCCATCCTGCCCGCGACAAACCACCGCTCTTTGCGCCGCGTGGCCTGTCCTTCTGCGTCTTCATCTAAGATATGAGTTTTCACCAATGCCGCTTATGGCCGAAGCTCCTGCTGGACAATTTCAAACGCGCATTCCCGCGCGACTCGACCGTTTGCCGTGGAGCGGCTTTCATTGGCTCATTGTGTGGGCGCTTGGCGTCACGTGGGCGCTGGATGGACTCGAAGTCACATTGAAAGGAGCCGTCAGCGGAGTCCTTCAAGAGCCGCAGGTAATGAATTTCTCACCCACGCAGATCGGCTTCATCGCATCGGTCTATTTGACTGGTGCTGTTATCGGCGCGCTGGTTTTCGGTTATTTGACCGATCGCTGGGGGAGAAAGCGCCTTTTCTTTATCACCCTGGCCGTGTATCTCGGTGGGACGCTGCTGACTGCGTTCTCATGGAATCTTTGGAGCTTTTGCCTGTTTCGTTTTTTCACGGGCTCGGGAATCGGCGGCGAGTACGCGGCTATCAGCTCCGCGATTGATGAGTTGATTCCCGCGCTGTACCGCGGGCGTGTCGAATTGATTGTCAACGGCAGCTACTGGCTTGGTGCGGCGATTGGCGCAGCTTCAACGCTGGTTTTGCTGGATCCGCGCATACTGCCGCCCTGGCTTGGCTGGCGAATTGGATTTGGCACGGGCGCGCTGCTGGGACTGTTCATTTTGTTCTTGCGCCGCCATGTTCCGGAAAGTCCGCGATGGCTTATGACTCACGGTAAGCGCGCGGAGGCCGAGCAAGCAATTGCGGAAATCGAGAGGCGCGTCGAAGCGGATTCGGGCGAATTGCCCGAGCCGGCTGAAGAGCCTCTGGTAATTCATCCGCGAAAGAGCTTCGGGTTCGGCATTGTGGCTCGGACGATGTTTTCGAAATACCCCACGCGGTCACTTCTCTCGCTTTCCTTGATGGTTTCGCAGGCTTTTTTGTACAACGCGGTGTTCTTCACTTACGCGCTCATTCTGACGCGGTTTTATCACGTTCCGCCGGCCAGGACCGGGATTTATCTGCTGCCCTTCGCCGCCGGCAATTTTTTTGGTCCGCTGCTGCTCGGGCGTTTTTTCGACACGATTGGGCGGCGTGAGATGATTTCTGCGACATATGCCGTCTCAGCAGCCTTGCTGATGATTACCGGATGGGCATTCAGCGCGGGCTACCTTTCTTCGACCAGTCAGACCGTGTTATGGACCGTGATTTTCTTCTTTGCTTCGGCGGCAGCCAGTTCCGCGTATCTAACCGTAAGCGAAATTTTCCCGCTGGAAATACGCGCGCTGGCCATTGCGTTTTTCTATTCTCTTGGAACCGCTGCCGGCGGAATCGCCGCACCGTGGCTATTTGGCTCCTTGATCGGCTCGGGCTCGCGCGAAAAAATCTTCTTCGGATACATCGCGGCCGCCATGTTGATGTTCGGAGCGGCGCTAGTCGAGATTGTTTGGGGCGTGAAGGCAGAGCGAACAAGTCTGGAGCACTTGGCCAGCCCGCTTTCTGCGGAAGAATAACCGGATAAGCCTTACATCAAAGGCGCGCCGCGCGCAAATACATTGGCCACCTTCAAATCGGGCGTGAGCAGGATAAGATCAGCGTCAGCGCCCGTGCGCAAAACCCCTTTGCGATTTTCTATGCCGAGGCGCCGCGCGGGATTATAAGTCGCCATGCGCACGGCTTCGACTAGCGGCACCCCGAGCCGCACCATGCGCTGTACCGCGCGGTCGAGAGTCAATGTGCTGCCAGCGAGCTTCCCCTCGCGATTACGGCAGATTCCGTCGGTAACGGTCACGTCAAACGTGCCCAGACGGTAGCATCCGTCACGCATGCCTGTGGCAGCGGTACCGTCGCTCACCAGCAAAATCAAATCCGTGCCTTTTGCAGCGAGCAGCAGGCGGATCGCGGGGTCGTCCACGTGAACGCCGTCAGCGATGATCTCCGCGGTTACAGAGGGATCCGTGAGCACTGCGCCGAGAACGCCCGTTTCCCGGTGGGAGAATGGACGCATTGCATTGAAGACGTGCACGGCATGGCGGGCGCCTCTGAAGATAGCGTTGTGCGCTTGCTCGTAGGTCGCATCCGTGTGGCCTAACGCGACCACCAGACCCTTTGCGTACGCGCGTTCCACAAGTTCCATCGCGCCGGGAATTTCGGGAGCCAAGGTCAATATCTTGGCGGTCACTCCCGCCGCTTCCAGATAACGATCGAGAAGAGATACGGAGGGCTTTGCAATCGCGCCGGCAGGATGGACTCCGCGACGAACCGAACTGATAAACGGCCCTTCCATGTGAATGCCGACGATTTCCGCGATTGGTTCATGCGCGTGGTTTGCACGTTTCAGAATGAAGCGCGAAATACTTTCGAGGCAGCGGCGAGTTTCATCCGGTGGAGCAGTAACCGTGGTGGCGACAGCCGACGTGGTCCCATGGCGCACGATTGTCGATGCCACTGTGTTCATCGCTTCTTCGGTAGCAGACATGAAGTCGTGACCGCCGGCTCCGTGCACATGGACGTCCACGAAGCCGGGCACAACCGCGGCATCACGCGCCAGGATTTCTTTCGCACCTGCCGGCGCGATGAATCCTGCTCGCGGTCCAATGAATGAAATTCGACCATCTTCGAACGCGACTGCGGCATCGCGGATTTCTTCGAGCGGCGTCAATGCGCGCGCGGCGTGAATAAAGGTTGCGCTCATCGCGCACAATCGTACTCGAACCGCCCCGAATCTCATGGAAAAATTCAGAGCTCAGTTGCAAGAACCAAACGCTAAGCTAGAATGTTACGGTTCGCACAAATCGGAGGCGGAATGGCACACGAAAAGCGGTTCGTAGCGTGGAAAAGACATCATCGGAAGAGGAAATCCGCGAAGGCGAAGATGAAGCTTTATGAGCAGGGGAAGCTGCCGCACGATAAACTGCCGGCCCTCGCCAAATCTTTTCTTCGTCGGAAAACGCGCTCGCTCGCAAAAGCACAGTGATCTAATCGCACAAAAAAAGGAGGCGCCCCTCAGAGCGCCTCCTCTTTCCCGCGCTTGCCGCGATTGGGCAAGCGGGCCGCGTGGCTCAAGCAACAGCCTACTGGCTTGAGCCGGTAGAACCGGTGGCCGCCGTTTGTGCCGGCGCCGCCGCCTTTGGAATACTCACGTAGCCGCTCACTTTGTTTTTGTTGACCGAATTCACCACCAATTCGAGCGGTGCTTGATACTCGTGCGTGTAGAAGTAGATCGGCTCGTCTACAGAGCGGTTCTGCTTAACAAACCGCTTGTCGTCGACGTAAAGGTACATGGAGAAGAGCTGCTTCTTGGTGTTGGTGCCGCGGAGCTCGACCGTCAAATCGCCGACGCGCTTGCGCTGGCCCTTCTTGTCCACGCTGAATTCGAAGATATTGCGCTCGCCCATCCGGCGCAGCTGTTCGACTTCGTCGTGGTTGCGGGCGATCAAATTACCGAACTGATCGCGGGTCATTTGAAGGCTCTGTTTGGTCGAATCGAGATCCGTCTTCACGCCAGTGACGTCGCCGCTCAGCTTATTGACATCATCCGAGCTAGCCTTTGACGCAAGCTGCGTATTCAACTGATCCTGAGCCTGCTTCATCTCGGCGAAGTGCTGCGCGTCCTGCTTGGTGATTCTGCGGGCCTGCAGCCGCGCGCTGGCGAGCTCGCCTTGCGTCAGTTTCAGCCGATCGGTGATGACGTTCAGTTCGCCCTGTTCTTGTGCGTTGGTCTCTTCGGCCTGCTGCAAACGCTGCTCCAGCACCGTCTGCGCCTGCTTGGCGGTCTTTACCTGCGATTCTAAAGCCTGTTGATTGCTGCTGGACGTCCGCTCAGCGCTCCAGCCGATGCCCAGCGCCACAAGCGAGACTACCGCGACCAGAACCACAACAATGCCTACCCACCGGGGTGTCGCCGCTTCCGACGTTGCTTGATTTCGCTCTTCGAAAGTCATTTTCGTGTCTCTCCTTGAACCTGAATTCCCCCTGCCGGAAGGGTAAGAAGCACGACAGATACCAATCCTGGCCAGCGCCCATTTGAGACCTAATTAGCACAATTTCAATCAGTTAAATAGACTGTTCTTCCGTACAGGATTTGGCTGTACCGGTCCTACCCTGAAATCTTTACCTTGCCAAGGTTGTTTCTGCCAGAAGCCCAATAACTGGGGCGGCGGACTATCGTGTGATTTGCATCTGCTTCAGCGCCTCAATACGGTCATCGAGAGGCGGGTGCGTGCTAAAGAGGTTGGCAAGCATACGGCGGCCCTGCAAAGGTGCCACGATGCACAGGGCCGAGGTGGAGGGGGAAATGTCCATCGGAATCTTCTTGTTATAGGCGTCAAGCTTCTGCAGCGCGCTGATCAAGCCATACTGCTGACCGACCATGTTCACTCCCGAAGCATCGGCCTGGTATTCACGCTGCCGCGAAATCCCCAGTTGCAGAAGCAGCGCGGCGATCGGCGCGAGAATCAGCATTAAAATCGCCGTAATTGCATTCCCTTCGCCTTCATCCCGCGAATTGCCGTATCCGCCGAAAATCAGGCCCCAGCGGCCCATCTCCGCGATCCAGGTAATTGCTAAAGCTATCGTTGCGGCGATCGAGGAAGTTAGGATGTCATAATTGCGCACGTGAGAAAGCTCATGCGCGATAACACCTTCAAGTTCATCATCCGTCATGATCTGCATCAGCCCTGCTGTTACGCACACGGCGGCATGATGCGGATTGCGTCCGGTGGCAAACGCGTTGGGAGCCGGCTGCGCACTGATGTACAGACGGGGCATCGGAATGCCGGATTTGCCGCACAACCGTTCCATGACCGCATACAGTCGCGGCGCCTGCTCGCGTGTGACCGGCTGGGCGTGGCTCGAGCGCAGCGCGATTTTGTCGGAGAAAAAGTAAGCCACGGAATTCATCACTACCGCGAGAATCAGCCCAAACGTCAGCCCTCGCGGGCCGGCAATTGCGCCGCCGCCGAGGATCAGCAACAGCGTGAGCGCTGTGAGCAGGAACGCTGTCTTGAGCGTTTTCATTTTTTTTCTCCGGGAAACAATAACAGTGTAGGCGCAGGTTTTGCGCGGGTCAAATTATGCACGCCGCGCCGCCTTTGCGTCCGGCTTCTCCCCTTTTTTCTGCGCTTCTTTATCTTTCTCGAAGCGCATTTCGCCCGTTTCGGGATCCGCATCTACAAGTACGTTTTCTCCGGGCAAAATCTTACCGTCGAGGATCTCGAGCGCCAGCGGGTCCTGTACCATTCGTTGAATGGCGCGCCGCAGCGGGCGAGCGCCGTAGGCAGCATCGTACCCTTCACGAAGCAGCAGTTCGCGTGCTGCAGGCGAAAGTCGCAGCGTCACATGCTTCGCTTCAAGCAGCTTGGACACGTGGGCGAGTTGCAGATCCACGATATGTTCGAGCTGTTCTTTGCTCAACGGGCGGAAAATCACGATATCGTCCACACGGTTCAAAAATTCGGGACGGAAGATCTGCCGCAACGCTTCCATGGCTTCCGCTCGTGCGCGTTTCGGATCGGTAGCGGCAAGTTCGAAGATAGCTGTCGAGCCGGCATTGGACGTCATCACAATCACCGTGTTGCGAAAATCCACAGTGCGACCTTTGCCGTCCGTCAGCCGTCCATCTTCGAGAATCTGCAGCAGGATGTTGAACACGTCCGGGTGCGCCTTCTCGATTTCATCGAGCAGCACGACGGAATACGGATGCCGACGCGCTTGTTCGGTAAGCTGGCCGCCTTCTTCATAGCCAACGTATCCCGGCGGCGCGCCAATCATTCGCGCGACCGAATGCTTTTCCATGTATTCCGACATGTCCAGCCGAATCATGGCGCGCTCATCATCGAACAGAAATTCCGCGAGGGCGCGCGCAAGTTCCGTCTTGCCGACGCCGGTGGGCCCGAGGAACAGAAACGAGCCAATCGGCCGATGAGGATCAGAAAGTCCCGAACGGCTGCGCCGAACGGCGTTTGAAACGCGGCTGAGCGCGTCGTCCTGGCCTACAACTCGCCGGCGCAGGCGCTCTTCCATGTGTACGAGTTTTTGTACTTCGCCTTCGAGCAGCCGTCCGACGGGGATGCCCGTCCATTTGCTCACGATGCGCGCAATGTCCTCTTCGCCCACTTCTTCTTTCAGCATCGCGCGGCCCTTTTGCAGTTTCGCAAGGGCCTCATGGGCTTGCTGCAATTTGCGTTCGGCGGCGGATAGCTTGCCGTAGCGAATCTCTGCCACTTTGGCCAAATCGGCGGCGCGCTCAAGGCGCTGCTCTTCCGTTTTCAGCTGGTCGATTTCACCCTTCGTCTGCCGAATGCGGCCAATCGCCTCTTTCTCGATCTGCCACTGCGCCTTCAGCGCGTTGGATTTTTCTCGTAGCGACGAGAGTTCTATTTCGATTTCGCGCAAACGCTCGCGCGAATGCGGATCGGATTCTTTGGATAGCGCCTGGCGCTCGATTTCCAGTTGCAGAATGCGGCGTTCGACTTCATCAATTTCCGCCGGCATGGAGTCAAGTTCCATGCGCAGACCGGCAGCCGCTTCGTCAATCAGGTCAATGGCTTTGTCCGGCAGGAAACGATCGGAAATGTAGCGGTGCGAGAGCATTGCCGCGGCGACAATCGCTGCATCCTGAATGCGCACGCCGTGATGAACTTCGTAGCGCTCCTTCAGCCCGCGCAGAATTGCAATAGTATCCTCAACGGAAGGTTCGGCAATCATCACGGGCTGGAAGCGGCGCTCCAGTGCCGGATCTTTTTCGATGTACTTGCGGTATTCGTTCAACGTGGTGGCGCCAATCGCGCGCAGTTCGCCGCGAGCCAGCGCCGGCTTCAGCATGTTTGAAGCGTCCATTGAACCTTCGGCCGCGCCCGCCCCGACCAGCGTGTGCAGTTCGTCGATGAACAAAATGATCTGGCCTTCCGATTCTGTGACTTCCTTCAGGACCGCTTTGAGCCGGTCTTCAAATTCACCGCGGTACTTTGCTCCCGCCACCAACGAAGCCAGATCCAGCGCAACAATTCTTTTTGGTTTCAACACTTCCGGCACGTCTCCGGCGACAATTCGCTGCGCCAATCCTTCCACCACCGCCGTTTTTCCTACGCCCGGCTCGCCAATAAGCACAGGATTGTTTTTCGTACGCCGCGCCAGAATTTGCATCACGCGGCGGATTTCTTCATCGCGCCCGATCACGGGATCGAGCTTGCCGCGCCGCGCGAGTTCGGTGAGATCGCGCGCATATTGCTCGAGCGCCCGATAAGTGGCCTCGGGATTCTGGCTCGTCACGCGATGGCTCCCGCGAACGCTCACCAAGGCCTGCAAAATGGCATCGTGACTCGCGCCATTGCGCGCGAGCAAAGCTCCTGCCGGGTCACGTTGCAAACCGGCGATGCTGAGGAGAATGTGCTCCGTGGAAACGTATTCATCTTTGAATCGCGCGGCCTCGTCGAACGCCTTATTCAGAACATTGTTCGATGCCTCGCTCAAATACTGCTGCCCGGCGCCAGAAACTTTCGGCAGGCGGTCTATCTCCCGGCCAATTTCTGCAGAGATGCTCTCCGTCGAAATTCCCAATTTAGCCAGCAGTGGCGAGACCACGCCGTCGCCCTGCGCGAGCAGCGCCGCGAGCAGGTGCAAAGGCTCGATTTGCTGCTGGCTCGACTGCGCGGCGATTTCCTGCGCGCTCTGCAGCGCTTCCTGCGCTTTAACCGTCAATTTTTCGTACCGAATCATAATTTCTTCCTAACTTCTCTCTTCCATTCTAAACCTGTGCAGACGACAAGGGCCGAAGGTTCTGCTGTGCTCACCCCCGGCCCTCATGTCTTTCGAAGTGCCTTCAGTTTTGGCCGTTCTTGCCATTAGAGACGTTGATCTTCACCTGCTTGGGCTTTGACTCGGCGCGCTTCGGCAAGGTGACCGTCAACACCCCGTCGCTGTACTGCGCCTGAATCTGTTCCGTGTTGACCGTGTTTGGCAGCGAGAAGCTGCGGGTGAAGAACCCATAGGAGCGCTCCATGCGGAGGTAATTCTCCTCTTTCACCCTCTGCTCCAGCTTGCGCTCGCCACGAATGGTCAGCATGTTGTTTTCAACCCGGACGTCAATGTCCTTCTCGATCACTTCAGGCAGGTCGGCCTTAATGACAAGGTCGTTTTCCGTCTCATAGACGTCTACCGACGGCGACCAGGCGGTTAGCGCGGACTGATCCCGCTCATGCGACAAATTGCCTTCGAAAAGCCGGTTGACCTGTTCCTGCAAAGAGGCCAAGTTGCGAAAAGGGTCCCAGCGAGTGATGCTATTCATGTTTCAAATCCTCCGGTGCATGTGTTTTATGTACTGCATGTAGACTTATATAATATGAGTGTATAGTTGTCAAGTCATTTCTTACAGATCGGCACACGGCCTCTCCTCGGTGACGCATTTCCTATACTGCTCTAATAACAAAGCATTTAAGATAGTGTGTCTCGGGCATGGTCAGCAGGATGGGGTGGTCGCGTCCTTGAGTCCGCCGCTCAACAATCTGCACATTGCGGCGAGCATCGTTTGCAGCTTCGGCAAGCAGTTGGAGGAAAAGAGCCTCGGGAATATGGTAGGAGCATGAGCAGGTAATGAGGAAGCCGCCCGGTCTGAGGATCTTCAGTGCGCGAAGATTGATCTCCTTGTATCCGCGGGCGGCGGCGTTGACGCTTTCACGGTTTTTGGCAAAAGCAGGAGGGTCCAGGATCACCATGTCGAACATGCGACCTGATGTGTCATAGGATTTCAGCAGGTCGAAAGAGTTGCCTTCGACAAAGCTGATGTTACCGACGCCGTTGAGTTCCTGATTTCGTCGGGCAATGCCAATCGCCGGACCGGATAGGTCGATGGCCTCCACGTGAGCTGCCCATGGCGCGACGGTCAGGGCGAATCCGGCATGATAGCTGAAGCAGTCGAGGACCTCCCCAGAAGCATACTCGCGCGCGGCGCGGTGATTCTCCCGCTGGTCCAGAAAGCCGCCAGTCTTTTGTCCGGTCCGCAGGTCATAAAAGAATCGAATGCCGTTTTGGCTCGCCACCAGTTCTTCGGGAACGGTGCCATACAAAACCGAAGTGCGCCGCTCCAAGCCTTCGAGTTCGCGCACGCGAGGATCATTTCTCTCCAGGATTCCTTGCGGTGAAAGCGCGTCTCGCAGAAGGGAGACAATGTCATCCTTGTGCCGCTCTGTGCCCTGACTCAGGGTCTGAATGACGAGCGAGTCGGCATAGCGGTCTACGATAAGCGATGGCAGCAGATCCGACTCGCCGTAGACAACCCGGTAAGCCTCCGTATCCGACACCACGCGCTTACGGTATTCAATTGCGCTGCGTATGCGCGTGGCAAGGAAATTGCGATCTACAAGGACGTCATCTCGGGTCAGCATCCGCAGCGTAATTTGCGAGCGGCTGCTGAAAAACGCGCGCCCAAAAAAATTGCCGGTGTCATCCGCGACGCGGACTACCGCTCCGGGCTCGGCCTCGGCGCTGCGCACGTCGCTTCGGTAGACCCATAAATGTCCCGAACGGATGCGGTCAGCGCCGCGTCGCGTGATTTTGACGTGGCCTTCAGCCATGCGGCTCCTCGCGAGCGCGCTTCTGCGGAATGCTCGTTAGCATTGGAACCTTCTGGGACAAGTCATAGCAACTCTTGCAGGTCGACTAGTCTTAGCAAACTCATAGCATAATTCCAAAGTACGGCGCTATCGCATAGCATTGGACTACGCCGTTCCGGAGATTGTGACTTGAATCTCGAAGAATTTGACTACCTTTTGCCGCCGGAACGAATCGCTCAGCGGCCGCTTGAGCAGCGCGACGCCTCACGCATGCTGCTCCTTGACCGCACCGCCGGCCGATTTGAAGACCGGATGTTCCGCGAATTCCCGCAACTGCTGAAAGGCAACGAGCTTATTGTTTTGAACAATGCCCGCGTGCTGCCGGCGCGTCTCTTTGGCCGCAGAGCTGGCATTCATGCGCAACCCGTAGGGAAGAATAGTCCGATTCGGGAACAGAATCTGAGCACAGAGATTGAAGTTTTGCTCCTGCGCTGCGTGGACGGAAATGAATGGGAAGCGCTCGTTCGTCCCGGACGCAAGATTTCAGCGGGCGAAACGATTACTTTCGGCAACGGGGAACTGAAAGCCGAGGTCACCTCGCGCGGCAGCTATGGCCAGCGCACACTTGTTTTTGCGGCCAATCGAAGTGTGCGGGAGGCGATCGAACGATTAGGCCACGTCCCCCTGCCGCCTTATATCAAGCGTGAGGACGAGCTCTTCGATCGCGAGCGATACCAAACAGTCTTCGCGCACAGTGGAAGCGCTGTTGCCGCTCCCACAGCGGGTTTACATTTCACATGGGAAATGCTGGCCGACTTACGCAGGCGCGGCATCGAAATTCGCGAAATCACGCTTGATGTCGGTCTGGGTACCTTCGAACCGATTCGTACCGAGCGGCTGGAAGATCATCACATTCACAAAGAGTCCTATGAAATCCCCTCGGAAACTGCGGACGCCATTGCGCGCGCAAAGAATGGTGGCCGGTCCGTAGTCGCCATCGGCACGACCGTGGTGCGGGCGCTAGAAGATGCAGCGGAGAAAGCTGCGCAGGCCAGCAAGGACCAGCAAGCGCCGTTACAGGCGGGGAGATTTGAAGCCGAGATTTTTCTTTATCCCGGCAAGCTATTCCGCGTGGTTGACCAGCTCCTCACGAACTTTCACTTGCCGCGCTCCAGTCTACTCGCTCTCGTCGCGGCATTTGCCGGCCGCGAAAACGTCCTGCGCGCGTATCATCATGCCGTGGAGGCGAATTACCGCTTCTACAGCTACGGCGATTGCATGTGGATTCGCTGACTGGGGGGCCTCTAGCGCGCTTGGTGCAACGTAGGAAAGCATCGTCTATAATCGAGCCGTTTAGGAGAGAGCACCGGCTTCATGAAATTTCTGATTCTGAGCGACGTACACGCCAATCTGACCGCGCTGGAAGCCGCTCTCGCCGCGGCGGAAGGCAAATGGCAGAAAGCCGTGTGCCTCGGAGACGTCGTGGGCTACGGCCCCGATCCGAACGAAGTCATCGATCGCATTCGAAGCCTCGACGCCATGACCATTCGCGGCAATCACGACAAAGTTGGCAGCGGCCTGACTAGCGCCGAGGATTTCAATCCTGTGGCCCGCGCTGCCGCGATGTGGACGCGCGAGCGTCTCCGTCCCGACAACCGCTCTTATCTGGAAAATCTGCCGCTTGGACCCGTCTCGCTGAATGGTTTCTCGCTTGTTCATGGCGCCGTACGCGATGAGGACGAATACGTCGTCGGCCCCGCGCAAGCCTTGGAGTCTCTGCTTGAGGCGCCCTCCCCGGTGATTTTCTTCGGACACACTCACCTGCAGGCTGGCTTCTCGCTGGGTCCAGATAACAAGCTGACCACGCTCCGCCTGCGGCCGGCGAACGGCGAGAAATTCACGACTCTCGAAATCAAGAAAGAAACAAATTATCTTTTGAATCCCGGCTCCGTTGGCCAGCCGCGCGACGGCGATTCCCGCGCTGCCTTTGCCATTGCCGATTCGGACGCCAGTGAAGTGCAATTCTGGCGCGTTCCCTACGAAGTGGAATCTGTGCAAAAGCGCATGGAGAAAGCCGGATTGCCGGAGCCGTTGATTCTGCGGCTTTCCTTCGGCCGGTAGAATTTTCGCGGTACCTCGCGTTTGGAGAGCGCCTTGGAGCAAGAGCCTCGAAGCCGGATGGGCGGCCCGTTTCTGGTGGGCGCTGTGGTCGTTCTCATTGTTTTTGGAGCGTTCTACCTCGCTTTGAGTTTTTCCGGCGGCTCCAATTCAACCGCGCAAAAGCCGCTGTCGTTCGGTCCCGCCGAGCAGGAATACGTCACCTACATAAAGTTCGAAAACCTGAACCTCTCCGGCTTCGAAAACATGCTCCATCAAAAGGTCACCTATCTCAGCGGCGACATTTCCAACAAAGGAACGCGCACCATTCGTGCCGCCGAGATCACCGTCGAGTTTTACGACCAAGCAAACAAAGTTGCCCTCCGGGACACGCGCCGCATTATCGGCGAGAGCACGCGACCTCTCGAGAGCGGCGAAACGCAAAATTTTCAGATCGGATTTGAGGCCATTCCGGACGGCTGGAATCACAAGTTTCCTGCGATTCACATTACGGGACTCGACCTCGAGTAGGCAGAGCTTTGCGCGCCGTTCATATGGGTAGTTGGGACAATCTTCAGAAAGCGCTCGGTGAAATTTCCGCGTCCGACAGCGCCGAAGTCCACGAAGATGGGAAGTGGCTCGCATCGCTTGACGGTTTTCGCAGCGAACTGCAAACGCGCGGCAAGCACACGCTGATTCATTTATGGTCGTCGGAAGCCACCCTGGTGCGCAGGATTCTCGCCGTTTCCGTGTGCGCGCCCGGCCACGTGCAAATCGAAGTGGAAAAATTCGGCGCGAAGAGGCCCGGGCGGCTGGAGTTCCTAGCAGCTCGCCATCAGCGTTCGCCTGCACGAGTGGAAAGAGAGCAGTTCAGAGAACGCTTCGAGCGGATGCTAGCCGAGCAATTCCCTGACGCGCGTATTTCGGCCCTGTCCACCGCGGCGGACTTGAAGCATTCGTTTTCCGCGCTCTATACACGCGGCATCATGACCGAAGGCCGCTCGTGCTGGGCGGTGATGGCTGCGGGCCCGTCGGAAAATTCGACGGCCTGCGAAGGCATCCTGAGCTTCGGGCTACTCTGGCTTGATTGGACGCGCAAGAATTCGCATCGCGAACCGATTGAAGGTCTGCGAGTTTTCCTTCCCGAACAGCAGTCACAAGTTGTTCTCGAAAGAGCCCGCTCGTTCTCGCCAACAGTGGGCCTCCAAGTGTATGAATTCACCAGGGACGAATTCCGGATTCGGCGTGTGGAGGCGTCTGGCCGCGGAAACGTAGAAAGCTGGCTCATTCCGCGTGGCGAAATTGAAATGACGCTCTCGTCTGCAGCGGAACTGATTCATCGCGTGCGTGCACTCGTGCCTGAAGCCGGTAATGCAATCGAAGTTTCGGTCCCCGCCGGTACGCGCGATGTCTCGTTTCGTTTTCGCGGGCTGGAGTTTGCTCGCTGCAGTGAGGGCCAGCTTTTCGTTGGAGTTGGTGATCCGCGCGAGCGCGCGAGCGGAGATTTTTCCCGTCTTCTGCCAATCATTCGAGAGCTTGCGTCGAAGCGCTCCTCAACCAGCCCGGATAACAAAAATCCCCTTTACCGCGCCGCGCCCGAGCGCTGGCTGGAGACAATCGTTCGTTCAGACCCAGAAAGCCTCGATGCATCTCTGAACCCGGCATTCCTTTACGCGCAAGTGCCGGCGCTTACCGCAGGCGAGCGCGGCATCATTGACCTGCTCGGAGTGACTCGCCAGGGCCGCCTGGTGGTTATTGAACTCAAAGCTTCCGAAGATTTACACCTTCCGCTGCAAGCAGTTGATTATTGGTTGCGGGTCAGCAGACACCTCGTGGAAGGCGATTTTCAGAGATTTGGATACTTCCCGGGCATTGAGGTGAAATCCGAACCGCCGCTGATTTGGCTAGTTGCGCCCGGGCTTCATTTTCATCCGGCCAATGAGGTTCAACTGCAATACTTCTCACGCGGCATACACTTCAGCAGAATCGGGCTGAACGAGAACTGGCGCAGCGGCCTGCGGGTGATCTTCCGCCAATAATCGGCAAAAAAGAAGGGAAGCAGCTTTAGGTTGCCCTAGCGCCACTTCCCGGGGTGTGTCCTAGATGTGATTACCTAGATAGATGCCATATTCCGTGAAAGGTTGCAACTACGGAAATCGCGTAGACCGGGGGACGGGCAAACGCCCTATTTCCCGCTCAATAGAAGAGGTACTTTCGCCACTTCTCGTCCTTATGCCCAATCAGGCGCATGAGTTGGCGTGAAGTGTGCAGCGTGAAGGGACGAGGCCTGCGTGCCAACTGCAACCCCGCTTCCTCCGGAGTGCGGTCGCCTTTTCGGTTGTTGCACGCGTAGCAGCACGCCACCAAATTCTCCCACGAGGACCGTCCACCGCGAGAACGCGGCAACACATGGTCTAGTGTCAGCTCCGAGGCGGAAAATGTGTTCCCGCAGAACTGGCACATGTTGCGGTCGCGCAAAAGAATGTTCTTGCGCGAAAGCGCCCGGCTCTGTTGCGGAATATGGCGATAGCTCAAGAGGCGGATGACCGACGGAACCGCGACAGCTTTGCTTGTCGAGTGCACTTCGGAGGCTTGAGTTTCCTCGGCCTGAGCGACACCTTTGAGCATGAGCACCAGAGCGCGCCTGACGGCAGTGACGTTGATCGGTTCGAAAGTCGCATTCAGCACCAGCACCGGCGCCTGCATCACAGAGGAGCGCCGAGGCGCTGGCGGATTTTCAGGGGCAGATTCCTTCGTCACAACCGCGGCCGCGATACTGATCCGCGGACGAGGACGGAGGACATCTTTGGGTTTGGGACGATGATCCATGGTCGGATTCAGCATTTCACCTTCACTGCCAAAATCGCGCCACTTGCAATCGTTTAGATGCTGCTTCTGCCTTTGCGGTCTGAACTTATTTGCCTCAGCCGCTCTGCGGGGAGGCTGCCCCGCCACAGCGCGCGGGCTACGGTCAATCCCACTACGCTCTTCGCGCCGGCTTTTTTCAAGGCCCGAGCGCAGGCGTCGAGCGTCGCACCCGTCGTAAACACATCATCTATCAGCAATATGCGTCGCTTGTCAATTCGGCTTGCTTCGCGAATTTCGTAAGCGCCACGCACGCTCAGCCATCGCTCGCGTCGGGAGAGGAAAAGCTGCGGCGGCCGTGGCTTTGTTCGCACGAGCACGCCCGTATCGAGCGGAATTCCCATCAGCCGGGCCAAGGGCTTGGCGATCAGCTCGGTTTGGTTGTATCCGCGTTCCCGCCGCCGCTCCCGATGCAGCGGAACAGGCACGAGGACGTCGGTCGCACGGAGGATCGAGGTCGCCTCGGCCGTCGTCCGCAATTTTTTCGCAAACCAGCCTCCCAGCCTCGTCAGCCGGTGATACTTCAAGAGCGTAATTGCTTTAACCATCTCGTCGCTGTACGCGCCGTAACTTCTCGCGGCGTCAAAAGCGTACAGTCCGCGCCGGCACGCAAAACACTGTGGACTGCGCGCATCAAGGCTCGCTTGCGAGGGAAAGGGGCGGCCGCAGCATTCACAGAGCGGGCTGGTGATGGGTCCAAGAGCCGCCAGACATTTCGCACAAATCGGAAGCGATGACGCACTTGCCAGCACGTCTCCGCACATTTCGCATGGCGCGGGGAAAAACACAGAAACAACGGCATCCGCGATGGCTCGCACCCTGACAGGCAAGTCGTCACCTATAAGTCGCGGTGCAAACCTATACTAATTTGTGCTGTTTAGGGAAGCGTGTACTCGCGACGAATAGAGGAGCGCGCGAATTTTCAGCAGGCGGAAATTTACAGCAGCCCTTGCTCCTGCTTTTCCTGGCAGCTAATGCAGTAGCGGGTCCACGGCACGGCTTCCAGCCGCTTTTGCTGCAATTCTTGCTGGCACTGGATGCAGAGACCAAATGTTCCTTCGCGAATCCGCATGAGTGCTTCGTCCACCAATTGAAGCAGCGCGCGGTCGTTATGCGTTTGTCCGAAGAGGAATTCCTTCGTGTAGGAGTTCGCAGCCTTATCGGCAAGATCCACTGTGGGATCTTCATCGGCTTCGCGGCCTTCTTGCCCGGTGCGCGCGATCGCTTTCAAAAGCTCTTCGCGGCGAGCCTGCAATTTCTTTTTGTAATAATCGAGCCTCTTCTTGTCCACAGTCGAGGTCCCCAGAGGGCTATAAACCCTCGATAAAATCAGATGATTCTACCGACGCTCACGGATGATGTCAAATCAGCGCGGTTCGAGCCAGTTGGATGCAGAATGGCGGCTAATGGTCGCGCCATTGATTCGCGAAGCGAACAAATTCCGCTCCTAAAATAGAATTTGAAACTAGGGCGGTTGCCGCATGCTGATGCGGCTGATAGAATCGTGAGTTTGCGTGATACGCATTGAGCGCCGCCGTGGGCCTCGTTCTGAATTTCCTATGATATAGAGTTCAGGGCCGCGGCCTCGAGGGGAGAGCAAATTGGCCAAATACGATCTAGCAATTATTGGTAGCGGGCCGGGCGGTTACGTTGCGGCGATCCGCGCCGGCGAGTGGGGATTGAAGACAATTGTCATCGAAAAAGACCCATTCCTCGGCGGGACTTGCCTGCACGTCGGCTGCATTCCCACGAAGGTGCTGCTGCATCACGCCGATCTCTACGAGGATTTCAAGCGCGCGTCGGAGTTTGGCTTTGAAGTGGTCGACGTGAAGGTCAACTGGCCCGCGATGATTGCGCGCAAGACGAAGATCGTCAACAAGCACGCCAAAGGAATCGAATTTCTCTTCAAGAAGAATAAAGTTGAGCCCATGCAAGGTTGGGGCCGCATCGTGGCTCCCGGACGCGTCTCGGTTGAATCCAATGGGAAGAAAACCGAAGTCGAAGCCGCGAATATCATGCTCGCCTCAGGCTCAGACGCGCGCTCGCTGCCGGGCATTACCATCGACAACAAAGACGTTTTGGACAATCGCGGAATGCTGGACATGCCCGCCATACCGAAATCGCTGGTCGTTGTGGGCGCAGGTGCCGTTGGAGTGGAGTTTGCTTCGATTTACAAAACGTTTGGCACGGACGTGACCATCCTCGAAAAACTGCCGCGAATGGTTCCGCTCGAAGACGAAGAAATTTCCGCGGAGCTTGCCAAGGCCTTTCGCAAGCGTGGCATTCGCTTCGAACTGGAAGCGGGCGTCGAATCAGTGAAGAAGGATGCGAAGGGCGTGAACGTCGCGTTCAAGGACAAATCCGGCAAAGCGCAGACCATCGCCGCCGAAAAGGTGCTGATTGCTGTCGGTCGGCGGCCAGTGACTGAGAACGTTGGACTGGAAAAGACCAAAGCGAAAGTCGAGCGCGGATTCGTGCACACGACGCCGTTCATGGAAACGGCGGAGCCGCACCTTTACGCGATTGGCGATATTGTCGCAGGGCAGCCGCAACTTGCGCACGCCGCCTCCATGGAGGGAATTATTGCGGTCGGACGCATTGCGGGAAAGCCGGTGCAGCCATTTGACCGCAATCGCTGCCCCAATTGCACCTTCTGCGAGCCGCAGATCGGCTCAGTCGGTTTGACGGAAAAGCAGGCGCGCGATGCCGGTCACAAGGTGAAGACCGGCAAATTTCCGTTCGTCGGCAACAGCAAATCGTCGATTCTGGGCCGCCATGAAGGGTTTATCAAAGTCGTCGCCGATGAGAAATATAATGAGATCCTCGGAGTGCATTCGATTGGTTCGCTCTCGACGGAGATTATCGCGGAAGCGACCACCGCCTTGCAGCTTGAGGGCACCGTTGATGACATGATGTCCATGATTCATGCCCATCCGACAGTGTGGGAAGCGATGGGTGATGCGTTCAATTCTGTGCTCGGCCTGACTATTAATGCATGAGTGCCGCAAAAAGCACAAAGAGGCTTAGAAGCAAAGATGCAGGAGAACAGAAACATTTGTTGGGTCGTTGACCTAGGGTTGATTCGGTACGAGCCTGCTTTCGAATTGCAGCGCACTCTCGTGGCGGCGCGCAAGGCGGATGCTGTGCCAGACGTTCTTCTGCTCTGCGAACATCCCCATGTGATTACGCTTGGACGTAACGGCCATCGCGACAACCTGCTCGCTTCAGCGCATCTGCTGAGGCAGATGAACGTCGAATTTCACGCGACCGACCGAGGCGGCGACATTACTTATCACGGCCCAGGACAAATCGTCGGTTATCCCATTTTGAATCTCGCAGCGATTCGGCGTGATATTGGCTGGTACATGCGTCAACTGGAAGAGACGCTGATCCGCGCGACAGCCGATGTGGGCCTGACCGCCGGACGCCGCGCAGGCATGACCGGAGTCTGGGTAGAGAATGCCGGCAGCCGTGAAGCCGACCCCCTCGAAAAAATCGCGGCCATCGGCGTCCATCTGAGCCGCTGGATAACCTCGCATGGATTCGCGTATAACGTGTCCACGGATTTGCGCTACTTCGATCTGATTGTTCCCTGTGGGCTGCAAGGAAAACGCGCGACTTCGCTCGAACGCTTCCTGGGAAGCACAGTTCAGCGTGAGAGAATTTCAGAAGGAATTGTGAAGCATTTTGGCGAGCTCTTTGGCCGTGAGATGCGTCACGTTTCACGAGCAGTGTTGGAAGAACATTTATCCCGGCAGGAAGCGCTGGCTCATGCGATCGTTTGAAAACGCCAACTCATGGCGAGAAAATCCGGCGTTTCGCGAATCGCTCCGCCGTTGCATAATGGAGGCTCACGCAGGGAGCCATTTATGAGCAATCCGCTCTCCAGGGAACAGCACCTCGAACTTTATTACTACATGAAACTCAATCGCTCTCTCGATGAGCAGCTTGTGCGATTGTTCCGCCAGAACGCGGTCGTTGGCGGGCTCTATTCCAATCTGGGCCAGGAAGCGACTTCCGTCGGCACTGCGTATGCACTCGAGAAACGCGACTGGATCGCGCCGATGATCCGCAATGTCGGCGGACTTCTGGTGAAGGGCTACAAGCCGCGCGACATTCTCATGCAATACATGGCGCGCTACGATTCGCCAACGCATGGCAAGGACGGCACAAGCCATTTTGGCGATCTCAAAGGACGCCACGTGGTCTCGCCGATTTCCATGCTTGGCGATCTTGTGCCGGTAATGACCGGCGTGGCGATTGCCGGGCGTTACCTCGGGCAAAATATCGTCGCGATGACCTGGGTGGGTGATGGCGCGACTTCCACCGGCGCGTTTCACGAAGGCCTGAATTTTGCCGCCACGCAGAAGGCGCCACTGGTGCTTGTCGTCGAGAACAATCAGTGGGCCTATTCCACTCCTGTCTCCAAGCAGGTGCCCATTCATGACCTCGCAGATCGCGCCAAAGCTTACGGCATCGCGAGTTCGATTGTGGATGGCAACGACGTGGTCGCCGTTTATCAGACGGCCAAAGAAGCTGTCGAGCGCTGCCGCGCGGGCAAAGGCCCAGTGCTCATCGAATCGAAAACCATGCGCATGAAAGGCCACGCGCAGCACGATCCCGCTGAATACGTTCCCAAGGAAATGTTTTCCTACTGGGAGGCACGCGACCCGATTGCGCGGTATGAAAAATATCTCACCGAGAACGGAATCTGGGACGAGAAAGCCAAAGCCGCTCTCGATGCCCGCATTGAAAAAGAATTGAAGGAGGAGCTCGAATTCGCCGAGAAATCGCCGCTGCCCCCGCCGGAACTCGCCGAACAGGGTGTTTACTGCGAGGGATGCCACACGGTTGAAGCGGAATGGAAGCGCCCCAAGAAAGAAGTGATGCCGCCGCAAGCGAGCGTCAAGCCGGAGTGGGAAGTCGCGGATTTCGGCGGATTCGATCTGCCAGCGGCAATGACTAAGCAGGCTGCCGCAGGCGCGGGGAACGGCGGAAAGCCAGCCGCCACGGCATCGTCTTCCAAAGCAAACGGGCAAAAGCCAGCGCAAAAGTCGAACGGACGGCCGGAAAAATCGGCCGAAAAAACAAAAATTGCGGAGCGCGTTCCTTTCGGTCGCGGCCCCAAAGGCAAAGCGGGGAGGAAATAATGCCGGTCACTATGCTCGAAGCCATTCGCCAGGCGATTTTCGAGGAGATGGAGCGCGATCCCGCGGTCGTCTCGATCGGCGAAGACATTGGCGTTTATGGCGGCGCGTTCAAAGTCACCGCAGGCCTGCTCGAACGGTTTGGCTGGGAGCGCGTCATTGACACTCCTATCAGCGAAACCGCGATTATCGGTGCCGCCGTAGGCATGAGTTATCAGGGACTGCGGCCCATCGCCGAATTGCAGTTCATTGATTTCATCGCTTGCTGTTTCAATCAGATCACCAATTTCGTCGCTAAATCGCATTACCGCTGGGGCGCTCCGGTGCCGATGGTCATGCGCGGGCCTTCGGGCGGAGGCGTTCATGGCGGGCCGTTCCATTCGGCGAATCCGGAGATGTATTTCGTTCACACCCCGGGACTGAAAGTGATTTATCCCTCGACCGCCTACGATGCCAAAGGCCTTTTGAAGTCCGCCATTCGTGATAACAATCCTGTGCTTTTCCTCGAGCACAAATTTCTTTACCGCCGCATCAAGGAAGAACTTCCCAACGACGATTACACCGTGCCCATCGGCAAAGCCATTGTTCGCCGCGAAGGCCGCGACCTGACCATCGTGACGTATGCAGCGATGATGCACACTTCGCTCGAAGCCGCGGAAGAACTCGCCAAGGAAGGCATCGACGCCGAAGTCGTCGACTTGCGCACGTTGCTGCCGCTGGACAAAGAAACGATTCTGCAGTCAGTAAAGAAGACCAACAAACTGCTCATCGTCCACGAAGACACCAAAACGGGCGGTATTGCCGGAGAAATTGCTGCGGTTGCCTGCGAAGGCGCATTCGAAGATCTCGACGGCCCGATTCTCCGCGTCACCGCCAAAGATTCGCCGGTTCCGTTTTCGCCGCCGCTCGAAGAGCGCTTTCTGCCGAACAAAAACGACGTGCTCGCCGCGGCGCGCGAGCTGGCTCGATATTGAGTTCTCAAGGAGAGAAGAAATGGCCACGGATGTCATCATGCCCCAGATGGGGGAAAGCATTTTCGAAGGCACCATCACCAAATGGCTGAAGAAGCCGGGTGAAAAAGTCGAACGCGACGAGCCGCTCTTCGAAATTTCCACGGATAAAGTGGATGCGGAGATTCCGTCGCCCGCTGCCGGCATCCTCAAAGAAATCAAAGTCAACGAAGGGCAGACGGTTCCGATTCAAACGGTTGTCGGCGTGATTGACGGCGGTGGAGGCGCAGCGGCGTCCGCGCCTGCTCCATCGAAGGCCGCGGCGCAGCAGGAGACTCGCCAGCGCCAGGATGAGAAACCCGCGCCCGCTTCCGCCCCGAGCAAACCGGAAGCGGCCAGGGCCGATTCCGCAAAAGCAGTCAGCGCTCAAGCGCCTGCCGCGCCGCAGCCCGCTCCGCGGCCCCAAATCGTTCCACCGTCAGCTTCAGCCCCTCAACGCCCGAGTGGCGAAAAAATCCGCAGTTCCCCGCTGGTGCGTCGCCTCGCGCGCGAGAACAACGTGGACCTGTCGCAGATTCCCGGTACAGGAGCTGGCGGACGCGTCAGCAAGCGCGACATCATGTCCGCCATCGAAGGCGGCGGCGCGCAGCAAGCTCCTGCGTACGCGCCTTCCGCTCACCGCCCCTCCGCCGCGCCGCCTCCGCCATCCGCAGGAGGCCAGGCCGCTCACGCATTGCTCGAAACCGCCGTGCCGCGCGAACGCATGTACTTCGGCAGTTACAGCGTCGAACCTATGTCCGTGATGCGGCAGAAAATCGCCGAGCACATGGTGCTTTCGAAGCGCGTTTCTCCGCACGTGTATTCGATTGATGAAGCCGACGTCACTGGATTAGTGAAGCTGCGCAGTCAGAAAAAAGAAGAGTTCGAACGCTCGACCGGTTCAAAACTCACCTTCATGCCGTTCTTCATCCGCGCCGCGGTCGAATCGTTACGCGCGTATCCCACGGTCAATTCCTCGGTGGATGGCACGAACATCGTTTTCCATCGCGAATGCAATATCGGCATCGCCGTGGCGCTCGATTGGGGGCTGATTGTTCCGGTGGTCAAAAACGCGGAAGAGAAAAATTTCCTCGGCCTGCAGCGCGCCATCAACGATCTGGCCGAGCGCGCCCGTTCCAAGCGCCTGAAGCCGGAGGAAGTTCAGGAAGGAACATTCTCGATTACCAACCCCGGCGTTTTCGGCGGATTGATGGGCCTCCCGGTCATCAGCCAGCCCAACGTCGCCATTCTCGGCCTCGGCACCATCGAGAAGCGCCCGGTGGTTGTAGATGACGCCATCGCCATTCGCTCAATGGTTTATCTCACGCTGAGCTATGATCATCGTGTTGTGGATGGCGCTATCGCCCATCAGTTCATGGGCAAGATCAAGCACTTCCTCGAGAACTGGAGCGAAAGCATTCTGTAGAGTTCCCCAGCCAGTCTCTCCGACGGGGCGGAATCGCTCTTCCGCCCCGTTTTTTTGTTTGTGGATATTCGGCGTTCGCGGCGCTTCTATTGCAACCGCATGCGCAGGCGCTCGGCGAACATTTCCACCTGCGGCAGCGGAACCACCGTGATTTTCTGCTCGTCAAAGAGCCGGGCAATGAACTGATGCCGCGCATTTTCGGCGAGCGGCGCGACTTCTGTAATCGCGGTGAACTCCGAATTCGCCTGCCGCGCGCGAATGCACTCCGCCGTGTACGCAATCACCTTGGCCTGAGCCGGGTCGCGGCCTAACGATAGTGCCTGCACGTACCCGCGCGTGCCGTTGTACCGATAGCCGAAATCAATCCGCAGGGGATCGCCCGGCTGGGTGAACTGCTCAGCACGGACGCCGCGCTCCATTCGGGCGAGAATGCGGTGCCGCCGGAAAACGTCGCTCAATTTCATGCGAATCCACGCGCGCGTGTTCTCCAGAATTCCGCCTCCGCGTCCGGTTCTCGCCGGAACCGCGACGTGTTTCTGGTACAGACGGTCGAGCTCTTCATCAAAATCCGCGCTTGCCGTGCCCATCGCCGGGCTCAGCTGTACCGCATTGGAATAGCTCTGGTCGATTTTTTGAATCCACGCCGTACTCGCTCCGGTTGCCGCCAGTTCCGACCGAAAAAATGACGGAAGATCGCGCAGAATTCTGTCGTCGGCGTCCGGATGCAGCCTCTTCACGCGCACCATTTCCGCTTCTTCTTGAATCACCCGTACGCGAGCGCGCTTCTTTTCAGGGTCCTCAAGCACGACACCAATATTCACCCACTCATCACGCAGCAAATTCGGGCCATACCGCAGAATTCGGTAAGCCAGCATGTTTTGCTCAGCCATGTTTCACGTCCAGTTGGGAAAAGGCGCCCGCGAGGAATTTTTCGCGCCCAAAATGAGCTCGCGAATCTGCTTGCGTCTTCCGAGCAGCTTTTCCAGCAAACAATAGAGCGCGTCTTGATCGAAATTGTACCATTCGGGCGGAATCTCCCGGGCAATCTCATCGAGCACGCTCTCTCCTATCCGTTCCGCGCGCTCGATCCACAGATCGAACGATTCCCAGCCGCGCACCTGCTCGTAAACTGCGGAACGCGAATAGATTCCGCGCAGCGGCGCATCCGGAAAATTCCACTCCGAAGCGTTGAAACAAAATCCCTGGTCAATCATCAGCGCGCGGTAGCGTTCTGTATCCCGGTCGCGCAGAAAAACCGCCTGCCGTCCGTTGGTGTTGCAGGTCCATTTATCAAAGACGAATATGCCGCAAAAATCCGCGAGATTCTCCGTCCGCCGCAAGGGCTCGTCCGGTAAAAAATCGTAGACTGTGGCCCGCGCCGGATCTCCCGGAAATTGCGAACCGAATTCCAGCCCAGCTGTGCACGCTGTCCGCCCGCGCCCCAGTTGCACAACCAGATCTTCAGTCAGCTCAATCATTCGCGGGCGCACTTCCACTACAGCCGCGCCCGCCACCGCGACTCCCATCCTTGCTGCTAGCCTTGTTCCCAGCAATTCGTTCACCAAAACTCTGGTCCCTTGCGGGTTGTTCTGGAACTTCACGACATAATAGTTTTCGTCTTCGCAGCGCATCAGATGCGATTGCGCGCCGCCGCGCATTCTCCGGATGTATTCGATAGCCAGCGGCATGGAAGGGTATGCTAGCCAGCGTTTCCGCCCGCAGCAAGCAAAGATTTTCAATATGGGAATGTTTCAGGATGGTACAGTTGCCGGCTAAACCCTCAGCCCGATCCAGCGCATCAGGTCCAGCGCATTACTTTTCGGCACAACTCCGTCGCGCAGTTTGTAGTCGAACGTCATCTCTCCATTCACGATTTGATCTTCGAAGTGCACGTTGCGAATGTTTCCGTCGGACGCCGCGCGAATTTGCGTCAACGCCAAATCGTGCGTGGTCACTATACCGATGGCGCCCCGCGCCAGTAGTTCCCGCAGCAGCCCCTCTGACCCAATCTGACGGTCGTGCGAATTCGTCCCTTCCAGCAGCTCGTCAAAGAGAAACAGAACCGGCTCGTCCTTTTCCGCCAGCGCCACCACCTGTCGTATGCGCAGAATCTCCGTGTAAAAATTCGAGCGCGATTCCTGCAGCGAATCCGTGCTGCGAATGCGCGTGCCCATCTGCATCCACGAGAGCCGCAGCGATTTGGCGCGCACCGGCGCTCCCGCCATCGCCAGCACGAAGTTGATTCCCACTGTGCGCAGCAGCGTGCTTTTTCCCGACATATTCGAGCCGCTCACAAGCAGCACGCGCGTTTCCCTGTCGAGCCGCACCGAATTTCGCACGCAGCGCTTGGACGGAATTAGCGGATGCCCGAGTTCCATACCCTCGAAGTGCCCATCACAATGGTCTTCAGAACGGCTGCCGCTGTTCTGCGCATTTGTAAACTCAGGAAAAATGTCCTCCGGATGCTCATAGGCGTACGCCGAAAGCGACAGCAGGGCTTCGAACTCCGCCGCAGCCTCCACCCAAACCCGCGCGCGCTGGCGCTCCCGCTCGCGCCACGCATCAGCAGCCAGCCCCACTTGAATGGTGTACAGCACCGGCACATCCACAATCTTCATCAGCAAGCTGTCGCGCGCGTCAATCCAGTTTACGATGTGGGCCAATTTTCGTATGGCCCGCGACGCGCTTCGCCGCCCGCTCCCCAAATCTTTTCGAATTTGCTCCAGCCTGTCCGACGCGAACTCTTCCGCTTCCATGCGCCCCGCAATTCTCGAAAAAATCAGCAGCCCGTTCTCGTTGCAGCCGATCGAGCTGATCGCCTTTTCTGCACGGTTGCGAAGGAGCGCATACACGTTCATGTTCGCCACAAGAATGATCAGGAACGGCAGATACTGCCCGACTGCGGCCCAAAGAACGACCGCCGCACCTTGCAACAATGCAAGCAGCGCAACGCCCATTCGCAGCCATGCTTTGGAAGGGCTCGCATGCGCTTCCGCCCAGGAAATCAGCGCGTTCCCGTCCAGCTCACGCGCTAAATCAGCTCCCAGCAGCGCGATTCCCTCGCGCAGGTCCAGCTTCTCGCGAAGCGCGCTGACAATCTCCTGCCGCTCCCGAATTTCCTCAACTGGCGAACCTTGCAATAGCCACTCCGCTAGCCGCCGCTCTCCCATGGGCGTCTGCGCTGCCGAGAGCAACTGAAACAGCCCTCCATTCCCAAACACATCCAAATCATCCGCATACACGTGCTTGGGATCGCGGAATGCATCTCCGGTCCCGCCCGTGCCGCTCCAGCGATCTTCCATCCGCGCCAGCCCGCGCTCGTAAAATCCCGCCGCCCGCTCCGCCTTGGCCCGCGCTCGCAACGTCAGCTCATGCCACAGCGCCAGAGCAAGATAGACGCCCACCGGAAAAAGCAGCCAGTACGCTGAAATTTCCTCCCGAATCAGCGCAAACCACGCAAGCGCGAGTCCTGCTGCAATCACCGCCAGCTTGTAGCCACCGATACGCCGGTGTACGCGCTCGCGCTCATCGCGCACGCGAATGCGCGCCTCCCGCCGCCCTTTATATTCCGCCGAAGGCGAAGTCATCGCTTCCTATATCAGCTGCGTTTCACGCGCAAAATTTCCTGCGAATCTGGCGCATCAGTTTACATCGTCCCCCGCCACGCGTCCTTACTTCATTACCTGCGATCGCGATCCTCGAAAGCCTCCCCTGGTTATGGTGTGTTCTCGCGGCTACCTCGTGCCAAAGTCATCAGTAGCGGGCGTACCCGAAGCCATTCACGATGGCACGCGCAGGAGCAAAAAACATTCTGAGGGTATACTTATGAGGCGAATTGGAACTGCGCTGCTCGGCTGCCAGCGCTCGATGATATGAAAACACCTGAGGGAAACGATAAGCGCAACTGGGTGAGCCTCGTGCCCTACGGGCTCAACCAGCAGCATCCCAACGCCTATCGCGACATCGCCGAGACCATTTGGGAGAACCGCGATCAGCTCGGTTACGCCTGGCGCATTCTACATGACGGCTGCTGCGATGGATGCTCGCTGGGTACCACCGGCATGCGCGATTGGACCATGGACGGCGTGCATCTATGCGCGCTCCGGCTGAAATTGCTGCGCCTCAACACCATGCCGCCGCTCGACTGGCATTTGCTGGAAGATGCGGACGCGTTCCAGCGCGCGGCCCGCAAATCCAGCCAGCATTTGTCGCGCATGGGGCGCCTGAGCGCTCCCATGATTCGCCGCCGCGGCGACAAAGGCTTCCGCCGCCTCAGCTGGGATGAAGCGCTGGACATCGCCGCCCGCGGCCTGCGCGAAACGGATCCGAAACGCCTCGCATGGTTCGTCACTTCGCGCGGTCTGACCAACGAAGCGTATTATGCTCATCAAAAAGTCGCGCGTTTTTTCGGTACCAATCACGTGGACACCAGCGCGCGCATCTGCCACGCGCCAAGCACTTCGGCGCTGAACGCAACCGTGGGCTGCGCGGCGACCACGTGCTCCTACTCCGACTGGATCGGCGCAGACCTGATTGTTTTCGTCGGCGCGAATCCCGCGAACAATCAGCCCGTCACCACCAAGTATCTGTATTACGCCAAACAAAAAGGAACCAAGGTTTTTGTGGTGAATCCCTACCTCGAGCCGGGTCTTGAACGTTATTGGGTTCCTTCCGTCACGAAGAGCGCGCTCTTCGGCACACGCTTCGCCGACGATTTTTTCCAGGTGCACGTCGGCGGCGACACCGCATTCTTCTACGGCGTGCTGAAGCATTTGATCGAAAACAACTGGCTCGATCGCGAATTTATCGCCGCGCGCACCACCGGCTGGAGCGAAGTGGAAGCCAAGGCGAAAAGTTTCGCGTGGGAAACGCTTGAGCAGAGCAGCGGCCAGACGCGCGCGGACATGCTGCGCTTCGCCGAGGCGTTTGGCAAAGCGCGCCACGCAATCATTGTATGGAGCATGGGCATTACGCAGCATCGCTGCGGCAGCGACAATGTGCGCGCGATTGTGAATTTGCAGCTCGCCAAGGGAAACATAGGCCGTCCGCACACTGGCTTGATGCCAATCCGCGGACACAGCGGCGTGCAGGGCGGCGCGGAAATGGGAGCCATGCCGTCCGCGTTTGTGATGGGCCTTCCGGTGAATGAAGAAAATGCGCGCCATCTCGCCGCGGATGGCCTATGGGGATTCGCGCCTCCCGCAT
>DAIRCW010000001.1:70211-71397 GCA_036796475.1 Candidatus Acidiferrales bacterium
GATTCTGGCCACGGAACGCGGGGAAATTGACGCCCTCTGGCAAACAGGCGGCAACTTCGTCGACACGCTTCCCGAGCCCGACCGCGTGAAGCAAGCCGTCGGAAAAATTCGCATGCGCATTCATCAGGACATCGCCGTGAGCTCCAACATGCTCGTCGAGCCCGCGGATATCGTCCTGCTGCTGCCTTCGCGCACGCGCTACGAGCAGCGCGGTGGCGGCACGGAGACAAGCACCGAACGCCGCGTGATTTTCAGCCCGCAAATCCCCGGCGCGCGACTCGGTGCGGAACTCGCAGAAACAAAAGACGAATGGGAAATCCCCGTGCTCGTTGCGCGGCGAGCCGATCCGCCGCGTGCCGCTAAAAGTTTCGCCTGGAACGACACGCAGGACATTCGCAATGAAATTGAGCGCGTCTGCGCGGCCTACAAAGGCATCGCCAATCTGCGAAAAAAGGGCGACAACTTCCAGTATGGCGGCGCGCGCCTCCTCGAAGATAAATTCCTCACGCCCGATGGCAAAGGCCATTTTAGCGCCATCGAATTGCCCGACGAAAAAGTCCCGCCGGGAAAATTCCTGCTCGCCACGCGCCGCGGGAAGCAGTTCAACAGCATGATCCACGGCAAAAAGGACCCGCTGACGGGGGCCTCGCGAGACGAGATTTTTATTTCGCGCGACGACGCCGCCCGCCTCGGCCTGAAAAATGGCGATGCCATCGTGCTGCGCAACGCGCGCGGGGAATTCCATGGGCGCGCACGCATTGAACGCGTGAAGCCCGGCAGCCTGCAAGGCCACTGGCCCGAAGTGAATCGTTTGATTGCCGCAGGCTGCCTCGATCCAAGCGGCGTGCCCGATTACAACGCCGTTGTGGAAGTGATTCCGGCGGCGAGCAACGAGACGACAGTCGAATCGAAAGCATCCGCCGATAAAGTTTCGGTACCTGCATGAAGGCTCGCCAAAAAATAGATTCCCACGGCAGTGGGCAGGCGTCGCCTGCGTCCGCTCGCGTGCGCGATGTGGACGTCACCCTCGTGCACGAATGGAACAGCGGCCACATGCGCGCGCAGCAGGACTACCTCGTCGGCGAAGAACCGCCCCGGCGAGCGGCCGTCGACGCGTTGCGGCGCGAGCGCCTCGACGACGGCGGTCAACGGCACGTCGGCATTCGAGAACGCGGCCAGCGCAGTT
>DAIRCW010000001.1:71407-76040 GCA_036796475.1 Candidatus Acidiferrales bacterium
CCTCGTCGGCGAAGAACCGCTCGAGATCCGCGTCAACGGCCACTCCCTGAGCGTCACCATGCGCACGCCGGGCCACGATCTGGAACTTGCCGCCGGGTTCCTTTTCACCGAAGGAATTATTTCCCGCGCCGGGCAGCTCGTGTCGCTCGAACATCCCGCGGAATGCAAGCCCGCCGAGCGCGGCAACATTGTGGACGTGAAACTCGCGCCCGACGTGCAGTGGGATTCCGAGAAGTTGCGCCGGAATTTTTTCGCGGCGTCCAGTTGCGGCATTTGCGGCAAAGCCACCATCGAAGCCATTCGCGCGCGCGGCGTGAAACCCGCGAACACAGATTTTCGCGTGCGCGCTGAAGCCCTTTGCGAAATGCCCGACAAATTGCGGGCGCATCAGCAAAATTTCTCGCGTACCGGCGGCCTGCATGCCGCGGGCCTCTTCACCGCCTCGGGCGAATTGCTCGCCGAGCGCGAAGACATCGGCCGGCACAATGCCGTGGACAAAATCATCGGCTGGGCGCTCCGTGAAAATAAATTGCCGCTGGCCGAATGCGTCTTGCTCGTAAGCGGCCGCGGCGGATTCGAAATTGTGCAGAAGGCCGCC
The DNA here is from genome assembly GCA_036796475.1 of Candidatus Acidiferrales bacterium. Classification (GTDB taxonomy): domain Bacteria; phylum Acidobacteriota; class Terriglobia; order Acidiferrales; family UBA7541; genus DAHUXN01. The sequence continues at coordinate 72,006 of DAIRCW010000001.1, forward strand.
GTCGCCGGCGCGCCAGTGATCGCTTCGGTGAGCGCGTGTTCCAGCCTGGCCGTGCAGTTCGCGCGCGAAATGCGCATGACCCTCATCGGATTTTTGCGCGGCTCCCGCTTCGTGATTTATTGCGGCGAAGAACGGCTCACGCGCGCCGGGGAGAATCGCCGATGAATGCGACGAGCGCAGCAGAAAATGCCTACTCCTTCCTGCTCGACGCCTACGAAACCGAAACGCTGAAGACTGCCGGAATTTGGGCGGCGTTCCCCAAGGACGCCATGAATTTCCGCCCCGCCGAAAAATCGCGCACCGTGCTCGAGCAGATGGACCATCAGATCCAGTCCGAGGGCGGCTGGATGGTGAAGATGCTCGGCATCGACATCGGCGATTTTCAGCCCAACGAGAAAACAAAGACCGGTTACATCGCGCAGTACACCGCTGACGCTGCCCGGCGCCTCGCCATTCTGCGCGCAAAGCCGGGGAGCTGGTGGCGCGAGCCGGCGGCGTTCTTCGACGTGCCGCGTTCGCGCGCCTGGATTTTCCTGCGCCGCCTGAACCATTCCACGCATCATCGCGGCCAGCTCGTGGTCTACCTGCGTCTGCTCGGCGTCCGCGTCCCGTCCGTCTACGGCCCCACCGCCGATACCGGCCGCGAAGTGATTTACCGGTTTGAGTAAGCACGGCATCTGACGAGCGCGCATTTTGTGGATGTCGGTGAGGGATCGGCTGTTGTTTAGGAGTGACGTGGCGAGTGGCCCGTCCCTGCCCGTTTACCCTGAGACACCAAGGGCGCGCGGCCTCCTTCGGCCGTTGTCGCGAAGGGTGGGTTGCTTTGCGGGTGCATTTTTAGGAGTACGGCTTGTCCTGAGCGGAGTCGAAGGGCGGTCCGCCTCGCGGATTCCGGCGGTCTTTCCGCCGGAACTCGACGCCGCTTTGCCTCTGCCCACTCAATTTCCCAAGCGTTGACTCGAATGGCTACGCCGCCGCATCTCTATAAGGTTTTTCGAGGATTTGTTTCGAACATCCCGCGCCGCTTTTCACTTCGCGCGCGCAAGGAGCGAAATTCCCTTGGCCGGAAATCGCCGAATCTTTTTCCTCTTACTCTCTGCCGTGCTGACCATCCTCTGGCTCGTAGAAGTCTTTTTTCGCCACGTGCCTCACGGAAAAATCGACCTTCTGCTTGTATTCGCCGTGCTCTCCTTCGCCATCCACCTTGTGTGGGGCAAATTCCCCTCCCGCCCCAACCGCGCGTGAACTAGCCAAAATAAACGCGTGACCTCCGAGTTCCTGTTCGTTTACGGCGCTTTGCGCCGCCCGAACACGACCAAGAGGGCGCATCATGATTCCAAAGAGCGGCGAGGCCATGCAGCATGGCCTGAACAGCGTAGCCCAGAAATTCTCCGTCAGACCTTCTGCTCGGTGAATTCTGCAGCGCTGGCAAACACTCATCTAGCGCTCGAAAAACTGATTCGTGGGGGAAGCGACTTCGATGAGGTGCCCCAGCCGCAAGATCCGATTGTCTGGGATTCCCTGCGAGAGCCGATATCTCGGGCCTTCCTATGCCGAGGCTAACGTGACCGTTTGATGGACCCTTTCGCCACGTGCATCAAATCCCGCAGCGCCGCGTTCACGGATTGCTCGTCGCGGAAAAATTGCGCAACATCCGGCGACAGAAGCACAAGATTAGTGCCCTTGCGATAGCGCGCTGCATACTTACCTCGGGCGCCCTGCCCGAGTTTTGATAAGTCGTACTCTCTGCGCAATTCGCGTTTAGCTTTCGGTTTCTTCTTCATAATGTCGTCGTTCGCGCCGCATTGCTTTGCGCGCGCTTATGATTCTCACCTTCTCGTTTCGATCCGTATGAGCCACAATCAGGATCTTCTTGTCCCGTGACATCCCTATTGTGATGAACCGCCGCTCCGTCGCGGAGTGATCCGGATCAGCATAGGTCAGCGAAAATGGATCACCAAAAATAGTACACGCTTCGTGGAATGAAACGCGATGTTTTTCATAGTTTCGTCTTGCTTTGGCCGGATCCCATTCAAAAGTCACGCACGCATACTACGCCTCTCCCGCTCGGCCAGACAACTCCACCGATAGCTCTCGGCAATCCCAAATGGCCTCTTTTTTTCTGGGAGGCCGAGCCCGCCCCTCAGGCAGGCTTCAGTTCCGCAGCGCTCATCCGTGCGAAGTAGTCGCCTTCCTTGCGTCCTTGCCTCTCTGCCTCCATGCTTCCTGTTTCGATGCTCTTCTTCACCATTCAACCCTCATTTTTCGCCGTTCGCTGCAAATCGCTTGGCCCCTCAATCCTGTCCGTGCTACCACTGGCCGATGTCACGACGCGCCTCCAACTCGCCTCCCCCGCCGCTTAATCCAGCGCCCTTCTCCCGCACCCTATTTCCCAAAATGGAACGGCTCCCCCGCCTTCCGTTCGGAGGCCAGCGCCGCTGCGCGTATTAAGACCCCCGTTTGGCTCCCCGCAAACATACTTCGGAGGAGGCGGCTAATCGCGGAACTATGGAAAATTAGAAATCGCTGTAACTTGCTGAAAACAAACGAAAGGAGCCGTCTCTAATCGCGGAAATTTCCGCGATTAGAAAATTCCATGCCCATCGTCGAGTACCAAAAAGCATCCGCTGCCTCTCGCCAAATACTCAGCGTCCAGCCCCTTGGCCCGAGACCTCAGAACTCTAATCGACAGACCTATGAAAAATTAGAAGTTTCACTAAGTACCGCAAAATCAGTCACATCAATTTTTCTAATCGACAGTAAACAGCACTTCATCCAAGGTGCGCTCCGCCGCGAAGGAGGCTTAGAGAGGGTCACCAGCTATAACTTCGGGTATCGCAGAATCCTAAACGGAGGATTGGCCGAGGATGACGCGCTTGCCGCCGGCGGCTTTGGCGCGGTAGAGGGCTTCGTCGGCGACTCGCAGGAGCGCGCCGGCGTTTGCGCCGTGGACGGGATAGGCGCTGACGCCCAACGAGAGCGCGCCGGGATTCAGGAACATGTCGCCGTACTGAATCACGGTGCGGCTGAATTCGCGTTCGAGGAGCTCGGCGCGGCGCTTGGCGGTGTCGAGAGAAGTGTCGAGGAGAATCAGGACGAATTCGTCTCCGCCGTAGCGGCAGGCAATGTCGCCGGCGCGCACGACTTTGCCGACGAGATCGCCGAAGGAGCGCAGAAGGGTGTCGCCGGCGGCGTGGCCGTAGGTGTCGTTGAAGGATTTGAAATTGTCGAGATCGCAGATGATGATGCCGAGATCGCGTCCATCGCGGCTGGCGCGGTGGATTTCGCGCGGCAGAGTTTCGTCGAGATAGCGGCGATTGAAAAGGCCGCTGACAGGGTCGCGAATGGATTGCGCGCGCAGGCTTTCGCGGAGTTTGAGATTGGCGAGGGCGAGGGCGACGTGTCCAGCGAGCATTTCCACCAGCTGCTGGCGCGTCCCCAGCAGGCGCTGCTGGACTTCTTTGGGCAAGCTGAGTTCGTAGGGGCTGCCCTGCACGCTTAAGACGCCGAGCGTTTCTCCGGAAGCGAGGAGCGGCGCACAGATGGAGTTGGTCGATGAGAGGCGCGAGAGATGCGCGCAGAGCACGGGAGCGCTGGAGTCGGCGACGCGATGAACTTGCCCGCGGCGCAGGGCCCAGCACTGTTCTGGATTGAATACCGCTTCGCCGACGGACATCTCGCCCCATTTCACGGTGGCTTCGAGGAGTTTTACCGAGCTGTTCCATTCGAAGAGCGCGCCGGAGCAGGAAGGAAAAAGCTTGGGCACGGATTGCACGAGCACGTCGTGAGCTTCCGCGGCGGAGAGGCATGTTTGCAGCAGCGTACTGAGCTGCTGGACGATGGTCATTTCGCGATTGCGCTGCTCGAGATTGCGGACGGATTCAGAGAGTTTTTTGTTGGCGTGACGGAGTTCATGGTCAGACTGATGGAGGGAGCCGGCTACGCGCGCGATGAGCGATGCGCCAACGATTTCTCCTGAGGGAGAAACGATGGGAGAGACGGAAAGCGAGCAGAAAATCGGCGCGGCTTCTTTGC
>DAIRCW010000002.1:0-53768 GCA_036796475.1 Candidatus Acidiferrales bacterium
GGTGAGAAGAGCCACAGCGAATGCGTAGGCGAAAACACGCCAGTCGAATTGGAAATCCAATACCAGCGGGAGATTGCCGTTCAAATTGACGGAGCCGAGGCGGCGGCTGGCGAAGATTCCGAAGGCGATGCCGCCGGCGCATCCCATCAGCGCGAGAACAAGGCTTTCGGTGAGCAACTGCGCGATGAGGCGCACTCTGCCAGCGCCAACGGCGGCACGAAGGGCCATTTCGCGTTCTCGGGCGGCGGCGCGCGCGAGGAGCAGATTGGCGACGTTGAGGCAGGCGAGTAAAAGAACGAGTCCGGCGAGAACCAGAAAAAATACGCCGGTAATCATCACCACATTCAGGTCGGAGGGATCGCCGACGGGGCTGTCGGGGACGAGAGGATTGGCCTGGAGCAACGTCCATTTGTTCGCGTCGGGGAATTGCGCGGCGAGGCGGTGGCCGATGACGTTCAGCGCGGGCGCGGCGGAGGCGATCGTGACGCCGGGCTTCAGGCGAGTGTAGATGCCGAACTGCGCGGATTTTCGGTTGGTAAGCAGGTCGCTGGGAGCGTCGCCGGTGATGGAGGCCATGCCGATCGGCAGATAACCCTGCATGTCAACGAGCGCAGAGATGCCGTGAAATCCTTTGGGCGCGACGCCGATGATGGTGACGGGATGGCCGTTGATCAGAACGGATTTGCCGATCACCGGCGCGTCCGCGGGGAAGTGCGCTTTCCAAAAAGTGTAGCCGAGGACGAGAACCGGAGCATTATCAGCGGGGCTTGGGTCGATGAAATTTCCGAGGGCCGGCTTCACGCCCATGGTTTGGAAAAAGTTTCCGACAATATAGCTGGTCCAAATCGGCTGGACTTTACCGTCGACGTTCAGGCCATCCATTGCATGGAAATCCATCGAGGCGGTGATGCTGGAAAAAAGCGAGGCGGACTGAGCGCGAATGTCCTGAAAATCGGGAAAGGAAAAAAGAGTGTTGTAGGCGCCGCCGGTTTCCTGGACAGATAAGGTGGCGACTTGCTGGGGCTGCGCGACAGGGGTCGGGCGTAAAAGAAACGAGTCGATCATGCTGAAGATGGCGGTGTTGGCGCCGATGCCGAGAGCGAGGGTTAGGACGGCGACGACCACGAATCCCGGCGATTTGCGGAGCAGGCGGAGCGAATAGCGAATGTCGCGCCAGAGATTGTCCCAGAAGAGCCAGTGGTGGGACTCGTAGAAGCGTTCCTGGGTTTTGGTGACGTTGCCGAAGGCGCGATGGGCGCGATTGCAGGCTTCTTCAGGGGTTAGGCCTTGGTCGCGCAGGCGCTCGGCTTCGACGGCGATGTGCGCGTCAATTTCGTGCTTGAAGTCGCTCTCTTTTCGTTTCGGCCAGAACATAAGATCAACTCCCTTAAGCGAACGCAGTCGGGGCTGCAAGCGATTTATTCCTCCCGCAGCAGCATAACCGGATCAATCGAGAGCGCGCGATGCGCGGGAATCCACGTGGCGACAAGACCCACGAAGGCCATGGCCAGTACAACGCCGGTAAGCACCCACGGATCGCGCGGGGTCGCTTCGTACACGATGGAGCCGAGGACGCGCGAGGCAAGGATTCCGAGGAGCAGGCCAGATGCCGAGCCGAATGCGAGCAATTTCACGGCGCGACCGAGCGCGGCTTTCAACACTTCGTTGCGCTGAGCGCCGAGAGCGATGCGAATGCCTAAATCGCGCTTGCGTTTGCTGACGGCGTAGGCGGCCATGCCAAAAATGCCGGTGATGGAGAGAAGCGCGCCCATTGCGCCGAGCACGCCCAGAGAGATTGCGGCCATTCGCGGGCCAAACATGCTGCCTTCCATCCCCGCGCTCCACGTCTGAAAAAAGGAAACGAGGCTCGAATCCACACCGGTGAGCTTGCCGCGGATGGATGCGGCGAGCTGCTGCGAATCGCCGCGCGATTGCACGACAAGCCAGGCTTCCGCAGCAGGCGATTGGAGGATGGAGAAAAACATAGCGGCCTTGGGCGCTTCGGTGGCGTTGCCATACTTTCCGTCGTGGACAACGCCTACGACTTGGATGCGCGTGCCGTCAGCTAATTTGTAATCGCGGCCGAGTGCGGCGGAAACGGAACCAAAAACGTAGCGCGCAAACCGTTCGTTAACAACGGCCACGCGGGGGACGGTGCTGTCATCGTGCTGAGTGAATTCTCTGCCGGCAAGCAGACGAGTGCCGGTAGCGCGAAAATATTCGGAAGAGACTTTGAAGGTCATGGCGCGCAGGGCGGCATTCGCAGATGTGAGGTCAGCCGTTTTGTCGGAAAAAACCAGCAACGTGGAACAGCAGTCGAGGGTCAACTGCGGCACATTGGTCCATGCCGCAGACTCGACGCCCGGAATGCTGTGAACGGCATCAATGATGCGTTTCTGGACCGGGGGCACGGCTGGGCCGCGATATCCGGCGGTACTCATGTCTACATCCACCAGCATCACATTTCGAGGATCGATGCCTAAGCCGGTGTGCATCGAGCGCAGCAGTCCGCGAACAGCCACGAACGAGGAAGTTACCAGCACGGCGCAGAGAGCGATTTGCACGGTGAGCAGCACATCGCGCGCGGTAAGCCGTCGCCCGACTTTTGCCGTTGATCCTGACTTGATGATGCTGTAGGGATTTGTTTGAAGGACCTGCCGCACGGGAACAGCGCCGAAAACGAAGCCGGATAAAATCGCTACCAATAGAGCGAAGATGTAGACGCGAGCATCCGGGCTTACCGCGACTTGCACGGGGTAGCGGGGGATCGGCTGCCAAGCGCTGAGCCACTGCAAAAGCAGGCTGCTGGACCACAGCCCTACGACGCCTCCCAGCAGGGAGACGAGAATCGCTTCGGTGAAGAGCTGGCGCAGGATGCGGGCGCGGGTCGAGCCAAGCGCAAGGCGAACCGCAATTTCGCGTGAGCGTTCGGCAGCGCGAGCCGAAAAAAGGCTACCGAGATTGGCACAGGCGGCAAGCAGAATGAGGCTCGCCAGCAACATCAAAGCCACCAGGAATGCTTCCGTGGCAAGACCGGTATCGCGTTCCGATCCAAAGACTCCCATATGCTCGACGGCGAACGACATTTTCCTGTCGTCTTTGGGATAGGTTTTTTCCAGGTAGGCTCCGACGGAATTCACATCGGCGGCAGCCTGCCCGGGAGTAATACCCCGTTTCAGATGCCCGATGATCACCTGCACCGAGCCAACGCTGCGCGCACTAAGGTTGTTCACGCCATCGACTTCTTCCTGGTCGATGAAAGGCACGTAGAAAGAAGCGACAACAAAAGGAACGGTCCCGTGGAATTCAGGCGGCGCAACGCCAATGATGGTAAACGGATACTTATTGAGCTCGACGGTGCGGCCGACCACCTCGGGATCATCCTTAAATTTGTTATGCCAATAAGAGTAGGACAGCACGATGTAAGGAGCACTATTTGGCCCTCGCTCGTCGGCAGAATGAAAGAGGCGTCCGAGATAGGGGCTGACGCGCAGTTCGTCGAAGTAATTGCCGCTAACTTCCCAACCCCACGTGAGCGACGGGGGCTCACTTTGCCCTGCCGCCAAACCGATGCCAATGACTTTGTAGCTGGCCAGACCGTCGAAACTGCGATTCCGGTCGCGCAGATCAATGTAATCGGGATAGGAGTGGAATCGTGTCGTGTCGGGCGTGTGTTCGACTACGTAGAGACTCTGTTCGTCGGCCACATTCAACGGGCGCAGGAATAATGCGTTTAGCACGCTGAACGCCACTATGTTGGCAGCAACGGCCATACCGAGAGTCAGAATTGCCGTCAGAGTGAAGCTCGGAGATTTGCGCAGGAGGTGAAAAGAATAACGAAGGTCGCGCCAGAGATTGTCCCAGAAGAGCCAGTGGCGGGATTCGTAGAAGCGTTCTTGAGTTTTGGTGACGTTGCCGAAGGAGCGATGGGCGCGATTGTGGGCTTCTTCGTCGCTGAGGCCTTCGGCGCGCAGGCGTTCAATTTCAGCTTCAATGTGCGCTGCAATCTCCTCGTTGAAGTCGCTGGCCTTGCGTTTTCGGCGGAACGGATTCAGGGAGAACATGGCTCAGGCCTCCTCGGATTCCAGAACGCGGCCGATGGCCGTTGCGAGGCGCTTCCACTTGGCGGTTTCCTTCGCGAGTTGCGCGCGGCCGGCACGCGTGAGCGAATAGAAGCGCGCTTTGCGATTGTTGGATGAAGTACCCCATTTGGCGGAGATCCAGCCGCGCTCTTCGAGGCGCTGGAGCGCGGGATAGAGAGCGCCGTGCTCGACGAGGAGCTCTTCGTCGGAAGTCTGCTGGATGGCGCGCGCGATACCCTGGCCGTGCTGCGGGCCAAAAATCAGAGTGCGCAGGATGAGCAGGTCGAGAGTGCCCTGCAGGAGTTCGAGGCGTTCTTGTTCGCTGCTGTCTTGGGTAGTCATTTGACCTGAGGATACGCGCGCTTGGGTAAGATGTCAACAGGAAAGAGCGTTTCGCGTCGGCACGGACCAAACACGCCATGGATGCCGCTCGTCGGGGTTAAGTTTGAGCGCCGCTTGCTGGACATGGCGGGATTCTTTTGGGTAGAATCCCGCCGCTTGGCGGCCCTGCATTGCCGCGGACGAATCGCGCTGATCAAATTGTTATGCGTGGCAAAGTCCCGAGCACGCGCCCGGCCCCGGGCATTCCAAGGAAAAGGGGTGTACAGATTTGGCACGAGAACAAGGTGTGGTGAAGTGGTTCAATGCGGCCAAGGGATACGGATTCATCCAGCGGCAGTCCGGCGAAGACGTTTTCGTTCATTTCTCGGCCATTCAGGCGGAAGGTTATAAATCGCTCAACGAAGGGCAGCTGGTGGAATTCGAAGTGAAGCAGGGGCCCAAGGGGTTACAGGCAGAGAGCGTCACGGTGGTCTAGGCGCGCTTTATCGCTTTGGCACGGATCGAATGAGGCGGGTTCGGCCAGAGCAATTGTCCCCACTCGAAATTCCCACGGAGCACGAGAGTCCAAGTGTGTTCTGTGTTAGCATGGAACTTCCGAATCTTACGAGCAAATCGGCCTGCTTTTTCGCTAAGACAGGCTGAATTTTTTCCGGAGTGAATGTGGCGAAACCCGTAAAACATATTTCGCGTCAGGAGCTGCGCACGGATCAGGTGCAGGAAGCGCTTTCGCACGGCGCTGAAGCGGTCCTCACGCATAAATCCACGCTGATCTATACGATTATCGTTATAGCGGTGATTGCCGGTGCGGTTTTCGGGTGGCGTTTTTACGCGCAGAGGCAGTCAGTGAAAGCGGAGGCCGGCTTCAGCGACGCGATGCAGACGTACAACGCCGTTGTGGTCGGCGCGGGGCAGCCGCCGCAGCCGAATGAGATTACTTATTCGGACGCGAACAAAAAGTATCAGGATGCGCTCAAGAAATTTCAGAACGTGGCCAAGGAATATCCGCGGACGCATCCCGGGCAGCTCTCTGAATATTACGCAGCGCTCTGCGAAACGCATCTGGGACAGAACGCGCAGGCGGCGGAGCTACTGAACAAGGTCGCCGGCGGTTCAGATAAAGATTTCGCGGCGATGGCTCGTTTTCAGCTTGCGCAGATTGACGATCAGAACGGAAAGCCGGCGCAGGCCGTGCAGCTCTACAATCAGCTGCTGCAGAATCCATCTGTGCTCGTACCCAAGCCTGTTGTGCTGCTCGCGCTGGCGGCGCATTATCAGAAGTCGGATCCGGCACAGGCGGCGAAGCTGTATCGGCAGGTCAAGACGGAATATCCCGACACCACTGCTGCGGATCAAGCCGACCAGCAGCTGGCGCTCCTCCCCTCGGGCAAATCCTGAAATTCTCTTCGTTACAAGAGCGTTAAAGATTCCGCGCGAAGGCGACGTTTGTTCTCTACCCGTATGTCTGGGCACTGTTTGTTTCCGGTGCGGCGTGCGAGCGGAGTGAGCGATTTAGGCTGGATGGCGGCGTTCGCGGAGGAAATCAACGCGGGCAGTGGCAGGCAGGAGTTCTGCTGATTTAGCGCGGGAAATGAGTTCGTTCACGGCACGGCGGCCTTCTTCGCCGAAATTCAACGTCCAGCGATTGACGTACATGCCGACGAATTTGTCGGCGAGCGCGGGATCCATTTCACGAGCGAATTGCAGAGCGTAGTTGAGGGCTTCTTCGCGATGTTCGAGCGCGTACGAGACGCTGCCGCGAATGGCTCCGGCGACCTGGCGCGCAAGATCTTCGCTGAACGAACGGCGAATGGCGTTGGCGCCGAGCGGAAGAGGAAGGCCGGTCTCTTGCTGCCACCATAAGCCGAGGTCGACAACTCTGTGCAGGCCGGCGGCGGCATAGAGCAACTGACCCTCGTGAATGAGCAGGCCGGCTTCGACTTCTTTGGCGGCAACCGCGTCGAGAATTTTGTCAAAAGGCATGGTGACGGTTTCGACGGCGGGCTCGAAGAGCTTCAGAGCGAGATAAGAAGTGGTGCGCGTGCCGGGAATAGCAACCTTGCGGCCTTTCAGGTCGGTTTTCTTGAGAGCGTGCGCGGAAACAACGATTGGCCCGTAACCTTCCCCAAAGCTGGCGCCGCAATCGAGCAGGATGTATTTGTCGGCGATGAACGGATAGGCGTAAACGCTGACGGCGGTGACGTCGTACTTTTCGTCTTGCGCGGCGTGATTGAGGGACTCGATGTCGGAAAGGACGTGCGTGAATTTCAGGCCCGGGACGCGGAGCTTTCCGGTGGCGAGGGCATAAAACATGAAAGCATCGTCGCTATCGGGCGAATGGGCGATGGAGATTTCTGAAGTTTGCGGCGTGGCGGCAGGTTGAGTGGACATGACGATGCGGTTCTCCTGATGCGATTGCGGCGCGGAGCTGGCTCGAACGACAGTGCGGCGGCATTCACAGAGCCAAAGGGCTCTTCTGCGGCAGAGAGAGGTGAATTGCGGCCGGCTGGGGCGCCGTGTCGACGGCGATATGGTAGCACAAAGGCGGTTGCGAGTGAGCCTCTGCAGAATTGCGAGCGATGGGGTAAATTCTGGGCAAGCAAGTGATGAAGTAGAGGAGAAAAACTCACTGCGGGCGCCGAAATGAAAAAGGCGAGCCGGGTAGCATGGCTCGCCTTCTTTTTGAATTCAACGCTCAGTTGAATGAAATTTTAGGCAGAGGCTGCGATGGCGCGGCCAGAGCGGATGTTGTGCGCGGAGGAGTTTTCGACCGGCAGAGTTTGCACAGTGGGAGCGCCCTCCATGAGCGGACCGAGTTTGGCGGCGACTTCCTGGAAGAGGCCGTTGTCGTAGTTGCGGACGTCGGCTTCGCTCCTCCAGAGCGTCACGCAGCAAAACTTGCCGCTGGATGGGTCGAGCGATTCGATATTTTCGATGAATCCCGGTTGCGCCTGAATGCGCGGCAGGAATTCGTCATTCACAGCGGATTTGAATTCGGCAATCTTTAGTGGACTGATGGTGCAGGTGATGACGCGCGATTGCATGGTGTCCTCCTTGGAAGGTGAATGCCCTTGCGGGGTGAGCAGAAGGCTACGCCCGGGAGGGGGTTAAGTCAATTGGCAGGTGGCGGGCACACGGGAAGAGGTCCGGATCGTGCGGCACAAAATACGCGGGGCCGACGAGAGCGCTTAAGGAAACTTCCCGAATCAGCAGTATTCTTGATTATGCCAGCCATGGGAGGCGCAAAATCGCTAAGACATTCAAGCGTGGCGATCGCGTGCGATGGGATTCCGAAGCAGGAATGGTGCGCGGTAAGGTGATAAAGAAACTGACATCGAACGTGACGATCAAAGGTTATACGCACCATGCCTCGAAGAATAATCCGCAATACATGATCAGGAGCGAGAAGACAGACCACATTGCGGTTCACAAAGGTTCGGCATTGCAACACATCCCGCCGAAGAAAACCCTGCGCGGATCAAAGGGAGCGAGACGGCACGCGCGACGATAACTCGCAGGCGGAACTTAATGTTGAGATTGGATCCAAGAAGAGAGGTCATGGATGATTTCCGGTGAAACGTGCTGGGCGGGCTTTTCGTATTCGACGGGAGATGAAGGGCCGCTGCCGGCGATAAGCAAGTGATTGAGCGAAGGATAGAGTTTAAGCGTGGCATTGGAATGGCCAGCGAGGGCTTTCTTCCAGTCGGTGAAATCGGTGGCGGTGACTTGATAATCGCGTCCGCCTTGCGTGACGTAAATCGGAATTTTGAGCGAAGCGGCGGTAGCGGCTGGATCGTAGCTGCGCAAGTCGAGAAAGTAAGATGAAGGAACCGTGGCTGTGAGCATTTGAACTTCTGTGCCCGGCTTCAGTTCGGGACTTTCGATGATTTTGGCTTGCTGTTGAGCCTCAGGGATCATTTTTTCGATTTGCGCGGCATTGGGTCCACCGAGGTTTGCTTCGTAGCGAAGCTGCGCGATGACGAGTTGCTCGATGGGCCGCGTGTTGCCTTCGAGAATAATGATGCCGGCGATTTGCGGAACGCCTGCGGCAATGCGCGGGGCGAGATAGCCGCCTTCGCTGTGCCCCGCGAGGAAAATTCGCTTCGGATTTATGTCCGGGCGCCCGGCGAGCAGCGCGACGGCTGCGCGGGCGTCGTCAATGTATTCGTCCCTGACCGTAAAGTTTTGAGGATCGGCGGCGCTTCCTCCGCCGTAGACATGAGTGCGCTTTGGATAGCGCAAAACGGCAATGCCTTCGCTGGCGAGGCCCCAGGCGAGATCTTTGACTGGTTTGTTGGGGCCGATGGTTTCGTCGCCATCATTAGGGCCGGAGCCAGAGACGAGAACGACCGCTGAGAAGGGGCCTTTGCCGTTGGGCAGCGTGAGAGTGCCGGGAAGATGCCACTGGCCGTCGGAGATGGCGAGGTCGACCTCGTGAAACGTGCTGGGGTCCGCATACGAAGGGGCTTTCCACGGGATTGCAGCGGGCAGTGACGAATTCGGGGGAGCAAAATGCAAGCCCACAAGGCGCCCAGATGCGTCGAAGGCGAGAACGATGTCGAGAGAGCCCTTCTCGAAGGCGCAGGTTACGCTGGCGATGTGGTATCCCGCTTGTACGGCGAGGGAGACCGAATAAGTTTTCTGGAAGGGTCCCTCTTGGGCGAGCAGAGAATCCCAAATCTGGCCGAGTTTTTCGGCAGAAATGGCGCTGGCCGCAGCCTGGCCGAATCGCGCATAAACTTTGACGAACTGTCTGGCAGCGAGTTCGTTTACCGTGTCGCGACCGAGAGATGCGAAGTCGAGCGCAGAGGTTGCCGGCCGTTGCTGCTGTGCTGCGGAAACGAAAGGAGCGACCGAAAGCACGAGACACAGCGCGGGAAACGCGAGGAATGATCTGGTCATGCGGCGGATTCTAGCAGGTTTTTGTAAGTAGGAAGCTTCCGGTGCGCGCTCTACTGCTTACTGAGACTGGGCAGGCTGATCGGGGATTAGCGGATCGTCGAGAGTGGCGACGGCGCCGCGATGGTCGGCGGCGTGAACGTGGCCGTGTTCGTCGAGCAGGAAGGAGCGCTGGCCGGATTTTCCGTACTGCTGCGGGACGGCGGCGATTTCGAAGGCGGGCGTATCGGAGCCGGCAGGCGTGTTGAGACGATAACGAAATTCGTAGCCGTCCTTGACGCCTGAAGCGATGTCGGAATCGACGAATCCGGCGGCACTGGGCGAAACGCCCTGACCTTTTTCGGTGGGGCCGAGCTGAGAGAGCGTGTCGGGCAGACGGCCGAAAGCATCTTGATAGCGAATGACGGCTTGTTGCAGCCCATGGAGCAGGTCAATCACCGACTGCTCGTTCTCTTTTAGCGATTGGGACGCCCATTCTTTTTGGAGTTGCGGAATGTCGATGAGCAGAAGGCCGATGGAGAGCAATTTCCAGTTGCTGTCTTCGCGAACGAGGCCGAAGCGGAGGGATTCGCCGCTGGAGATCGTCACGGGAATGTACGCGAGATTATCGTGTGCCTCGGGGGCGCTGAAGGTGAAGCCCTGGCTGGCGTCAGCGGCTTCGCAACGCAGAAGCGTGCGGGCGTCGGTGGTGGTAGCAAGCAACGGCCGACCTTTGGTGTCGAGCAGGACGAAACGTTCCATAAGAGAAAGCTGGTCGTGCTCGGAGAGATTTTTGAAGGCGGCGGCGTTGGAGCTGGTGAGATAGTTGGCAAAATCCGTGGGATTCTGGCGGCAGGCGGCGCTGAGGGCGGCGGTAAGGGCCAAGGCTGAATCCTGCGCGGCTGAGGATGGGGCAGGGGCTGGCTGAGTTTGCGATTGGGTTTGCGACTGAGCGAAAACGGCAGGAGGAAGCAACACTGCACAAAGCAAAAGGGACGCCAAACAATTCAGCGCGAGACGGAGCGAGTTTGTGCAAGAGAACGGATTCATGATTTTACGCGCGAGAAAATCGCGGCGAGATCTTTCGTGAATTTTGAGCGCGGGAGAATTTCGGTGCAACCGGCGTCGCGGGCGCGCTGGGCCAGTTCGGTTTGGACGTGAGAGAAAAAGGAGACGACAGGAATTTGCGAATCGCGGGCGCGCATGGCGGCGATAGTTTCGATGGGCGAGCTGCGAGCATTCAGGTCAATGATGATTAGGCGCGGCGCGGCGCCGTTGGCAGCATTCAGTGCGGCGAGCAGTGCGCCGGAGGAGCTGAAGGCTTTCAGTTCCACGCCAGTGTGTTTGGCGGTTTCGAGCAATTTGGATTGGAAGAAGATGTCGTCAATCAGGGCGAAGATGTCGGCCACACAACCTCCTCATTGCACCGGGGGCGAATGCTTGAACATCTGAACATCGCGCAAAAAGATTGGATGCGCAAGACGCGCGAATGGCTTTTCTACAGGGCTCAAGGGATTTCTCGAAGGGCGCGACATAGGGTATAAAAGGATTGTCACGCGGTGTTGCGGAGGAAACAATGAAAGCGGCCATGAATCCAGTTGCGCTGCCGGGAATTGAAGTGCTGGAGCAAACGCCGATTATATTGGAGAAGCTGGTGTCGCTGGCGAGCGAGGAGCAGTTGCAGTGGAAGCCTTCGATGGAGCGATGGTCCATCAGCGAAGTGCTGGCGCATCTGGCGGACGTGGAAGTGGCGGGATTTCGCGAACGTATCGAGCGCATGGTGCAAACGGATAGTCCTCAGCTGGCGTATTACGATCAGGAGGCGCAGTACAAAGCAGGAAAATACAGCGGCGGGAAAGCGCGCGACCATTTGAAGATGTTTTGCCACGAGCGCGACCGAAGCGTTTCGTGGCTGCGTTATATGCCGGAGAGCGTGATTGGGCGAAAGGGCCAGCACGAACAATACGGGCAGATCACTGTGGGGCATTTGCTGAACGAATGGGCGTTTCATGACCTTGGTCATATCCGGCAGATTACGGAGCTGTTCCGTTCGCGGGCGTTTTATCCGCATATGGGGCCGTTTCAGAAGTTCTACACAATTAAACCTTAGGAGTTTGTTGCCTTCAGCGTTGTCATCGCGATGACGCGAAATGCAGATCCCTCGCTTCGCTCGGGATGACAATCTAGTGTTAAGTGACAGCGAGCGTTCCCACATGGATGAGCTTTCCTGCCGGATCCTGCAAACATTTGACGAATTGGGGCGCGACACGCTCGATTTGCATGCTTTGCGGGAGTTCGCAGGCGGAAGCGATCCGGCGCGCCGCGATGCAGTGGTCGGCGCGGCGGAAATGCTCGAGCGCATCGGCTATCTGGAACCGAGCGGCGAGGCAGATTTTTACCGACGAATGGAAGACGGGCGGCTCGCGGTCGCGGGGCCGCTCGATGTGACACTGTATTCACGTCCGAAATGCAAATTGTGCGATGATGCGCGCGAGGCGGTTGCGCCGATTTTGCGCGAATTCGGCGGGAGCTTGCGCGAAGTGAATATTGACGAGGACAAAGAGTTGCGCGAGCTGTACACGAATGATGTGCCGGTGATTTTTGTGGGATCAAAGGAGTTTGGGCGGCACCACGTGGATACGGCGAAGTTCCGCGCAGCGCTGGAAAGAGCAAAAAAGTAAGTCGCCATCTAGCTTGTTTTGTGTGCAGCTATCTCCTGCTCGAGGTTATTGACGGCTCGACGATACTGATCCACGTCGAAGATGAAAGGCCCAAAGTTCGAGTAGTCGCGTTCTGGCCGGTGCTCCTGGCGAAAAAGATCCCAGATTATGGATTTTTTATCCGAGCCGACTCGGGCTTTAAGGGGCCAGCAACCCACTTCACCGCATTGGCAACCGAGTACGTATATCCCGCGCAAACGGCGAAAATAACTATCCTCACCAAAATCAGCAAGAAAATAGCCGCTCAGAGAGCCATAGTTAAAGAATTCTGGAATCAATCCTCCGTACCCGCCTGCAGGCTGGAAGCGTTGCTCACCTTCGAATCGCGAGACTAACTCAATTAAAGGCACACCGTTTAATACGGGCGTCACGGAAAGGACATCCGTCCTGAATGGCTGTACCAAGAATGAAAGGATAGCTTCTTCGCGCATTCTTACTTCTTCGTGAGGAGACGGTTGGCTTCGGTGTAGGGCATGGCGCCTTGGGTCATGAGATCGAAGACGCCGTGATCGCGGATTTGTTTGGCGATGCGCTGCACCAAGCCCATGCAGGCGCGCATGGGACCTGAGCCGACGCTGATGCGGGCAACGCCGAGCTTTTCGAGTTCAGCGACAGAGGGCGTGCCGGCCGTCGCGAGAATATTCAACGGACCGCGGACGCCGCGGACGATTTTCGCGATGGTGTCCGGATCCTTCACGCCGGGAGCGAAGAGCGATTCGGCGCCGGCGTCGCGATAAGCGTTGAGGCGCTCGATGGTGCGTTCGGCGCGGGTGGCGGGCTCGCCGATTTCTTCGAGAAAAACGTCCGTGCGCGCGTTGATCACGAGATGAACGCCATGTTTTTCAGCCGCTTCAAGCATGGCACAGAGTTTCTGCTGCTGCAGAGCGACAGGGAAAAGCTCCAGCGAGCCTTCCGACGGACAATCTTCGATGTTGCAGCTGACCGCACCGGATTCAACGATGGCCACAGCAGTTTTCGCAAGGTCTTCTGGCGTGTTGCCGTAGCCCGCTTCCATATCCGCGGTGACCGGAACGGAAACGGCGCGAACGATGCGCGCGACCACCTCCAGCATTTCATCGCGGGAGATTTTCTGGCCGTCAGGATAGCCAAGCGAATTGGCGACCGCGGCACTGCTGGTGGCGATCGCAGGAAAGCCGGCGTCTTCGAAAATGCGCGCGCTGGCGACATCCCAAGCATTGGGCAGAACGAGGATGCGCGGGCCATGATGAAGTTCGAGGAATTTCTTTGCTCTTTCGGCTTGGGTCGGAACGGACACGGACGATTCGCGGCTCTGCGAGGAGCTATTCCTCTTCGTCGACGGAGTGCGCGCCGACGGTTTCGTCGGGATCATCGCCGACGCGGCCTCTCAGACGATCGTAGACGGAATAATGCGATACGGAGCCGAGGGCCTCGTTGTAATAAGCGGGCACGTCGAGCGCGTAGCGCAGCTCTTCGTTAAATTTGCGCAGGTCAGCGAGTTCGCCGACGAGGGCCGGAAGCTTGCGGCCTTCGCGCGTGATGAGAAATTTCTGATAACCGGCGTCCCAGAGCTGCGTGAACTGGCCGTTTTTCATGATGGCAGGAAGTTCGGTCATCTGATAGCGGCCATCGGGCGCTTTGCGGAATTCGGCGCCGCAGTTGTATTTTTCCGCGCGCGCAACTCCGCCGGAGCTGCGAATAGTAAATCCGGCCTGCGCGAGATCAGCTTCGATTTTCTTGGAGTTGAATTTTGCGTTGACGTACCACATGGGAACAAACAGCTTAAAGAATCGCGGCAGAAAAAACAAGAACAGGCGGAGCTTCCCGTTGCGTGATGGGATTTCGAACGGGTATGCCATAATGTCGCGCGGCGAGGCTGCAGATGGCACCGATGCTTTCCGTGCGCGGACTGACTGTGAAATTCGGCTCGCGCACGATCATTCAAAATCTGAGCTTTTCGGTGGAACGCGGCGAAAATCTGGCCATCATCGGGCCAAACGGCGCGGGAAAAAGCGTGCTGCTGCGCGCGCTCCTGAACCTCGTGCCGTATGACGGCGCAATCGAATGGGTGGCGGACGCGAAACTGGGATACGTGCCGCAGAAAATTGCGGCGGACCGGCAGCTTCCACTGCAAGTGAAAGATTTGCTCTCCGCAAAAGCGCGGCTGATGAAAATCGGCGCGAGCGATGTGCGTACGGCCGCGGAGCGCGTGGGACTGACGCCGGAGCTGCTTTCGACGAGCGTGGGCATACTTTCCGGTGGCGAATTTCAGAAGGCGCTGATCGCGTTCGCGCTGCTGGGGAATCCGAATGTGCTGCTGTTCGACGAGCCGATGTCGAGCCTGGACGAGCTCACCGAGGAGCACGTTTACGAATTGCTGCGTGACTTGCAGCGCGAGCAGCAGTTGACCATGCTGACGGTTTCACATGATTTGAGCGTCGTGTATCAATCCGCCACGAATGTGCTGTGTTTGGGCAAAGGCTCGCCGTGTTTTGGACCGCCGAAGGAAATCCTTACGCCGCAGATTCTTGAAGCGGTTTATTCCGCGCCAGTGAAATTCCATCATCATCTGGCCGGCGAAAGCCGATGAAAAATCCTGGAGAAATTTACGGCATTTTGCTGGCGCTGCTTTTCGCTGTGGCCGCCGGACTGGTGGGCAGTTTCGCGTTGATGAAGCGCATGCTGCTGGCGAGCGACGTCATTTCGCATGTGGCTTTACCGGGCTTGGGGCTGGCGTTTCTTTTCGGATTCAATCCGCTGGTTGGCGGAGGGGCAACGCTGTTTTTGGGCACGCTGCTTATCTGGCAGTTGCAACGGAAGACGGGGTTGGCGACGGATGCGATGATTGGAGTGATCTTCGCGGCATCGGTGGCTATTGGCGCAGTGCTCACGCCGAAGGAAGATCTGGTCGAGGCGCTTTTTGGAAAGTTCGAGACTTTGCCGCTTGGCGCGTTCGTGATTGGCGTGGCAGCAGTGGCGCTGATTATTGCCGTGATTTTTGCGTTCAAGGACGAGCTGATTTTAGGGCTGTTTTCGCCGGAACTTGCCGCAGCCGGTGGAGTGAATTTAGATCGGCAGAATTTGTATTTTCTGATGCTGTTCAGTCTCGCGGTGCTGGTGGGATTGCGATTTTTGGGAGCGCTGCTGGCGGGCGCGTTGATTATCATTCCAGCGACGGCGGGCCGCCGGCTCGCAAATGACTTGCCGCATTTTCTGATGGCCTCCTGCGCCATTAGCTTGATCTCGGTGGCTGCAGGTTTTGGGCTGGCGCACTATTTCGCGCCGACGTACAGCCCGGGCCCGGTGGTGGTGATTGTTTCCGCGTTACTTTTCCTACTGAGCATGCTGAAGAGGCCGGCGCGCGCTTGAGCAACGAGAGCCGCGCATGATATTGTGCCGCTTTCCGAGGACACTATGAGCACACCTGCGCCGAACCTTCTGAATCCCTATGCGTCATTTGTGGGCAGCCGTGATGCACGCGAAGTGATTGCCCAAACCACGGGCGAACTGGCGGCCTATATCCGCAAACTTGGCCCCGAGGGGACCGAGCGAAAGCCCGCGCGAGGGAAATGGAACGCACGGGAAATTATTTGCCATCTGGCGGATTGCGAGATTGTGTTTGCGTTTCGCCTGCGACAGACGCTTGCGGAAGAGAATCACGTGATTCAGCCGTTCGATCAGGACAAATGGGCGAGCGTCTACGGCGCGTACGATGCTCCTGCCGCGCTGGCGGTCTTTTCTTCGCTGCGAAGATGGAACATGAATTTCATTCAGGCCGTTCCGGCGAGCGCGTTCTCCAAGCGCGTGACCCATCCCGAGCGCGGCGAGATGACGTTTAAGACGGTGGTCGAGACGATGGCGGGGCATGATTTGAACCACATCTGGCAGTTAGAAGCGATTTCCGCAAAGCCGTAGGACGGCATCTTCTTTTTCAGTCGAGCAAAGCCCTGCCCCGTTCAGGCGCGAATTTTTGCCGCTTAATGCATATTTGCGCCGTTCGCTGAAAAAGCAGCACAAACCGGGCAAAATACGACATAGTTGAATACTCCACGCCTTCTGCGCATCTAATCCCGAAGGGCAAATCGCAAGGGGCAAGCCTGCAGTTATATCTGGTATATCTGGAGCAAGCAGGATGGAATCGGGACGTATTTTTTACGGCGAATTGCAACGCGCGGGAAAGCGCGCCGGAGGCGGCGTGGCAGCGCTCGTTGGCAATACGCCGCTGTTGCGTCTGCATCGGATCGGCGCGAAATTTCCGGATGTGGAGTTGTATGCGAAGGCGGAATGGTTCAATCCGGGCGGTTCGGTAAAAGACCGCGCGGCGCTGGCGATGATTCGCGAAGGGGAGCGCAGCGGAGAGCTTACGCCGGCGAAAACGATCCTTGACGCGACGAGCGGGAACACGGGGATTGCCTTCGCTGTGCTCGGAGCGGCGCTCGGCTATGGCGTGAAATTGTGCGTTCCTGATTCGGCTTCGCCGGAGCGTTTGCGCACGCTGCGCGCGTTGGGCGCGGAAGTGATTCTCACGCCGGGCGACGAAGGATCCGATGGCGCGATTCGACGCGCGCGCGAAATTTACGGTCAGAATCCGCGGGAATATTTTTATGCGGACCAATACTGCAATCCTGCGAATCCGCGGGCGCATTACGAGACCACCGGAGTCGAGATTTGCCAGCAGACGCAGGGTCGCGTGACGCACTTTGTGGCGGGATTGGGCACGAGCGGAACTTTTACGGGCGTGACGCGACGGCTCAGAGAATTGAATGCCGGCATTCGGGCCATCAGCGTGCAGCCGGACGAAGCATTTCACGGGCTCGAAGGATTGAAGCACATGGCCAGCTCGATTGTTCCGGCGATATACGATGCTTCGCTCGCGGATGAGAATATATCCGTGCGAACCGAGGATGCTTATAAAATGGTGCGGCGGCTGGCGCGCGAAGAGGGCATCCTGGCGGGAGTGAGTTCAGGGGCGGCGCTGTGCGCCTGCTTGCGAATCGCGGAGCGTTTGGAACGCGGGCAAAGAACCGTGATCGTCACGATTTTTCCAGATTCGGGAACGCGTTATTTAAGCGAACGATTTTGGGAGGAGCAGGAAAGTTGATGTTGCGGGTCACGCAGAAGCAGGTCGAACAAATTCACGAGCACGGCGCGCAGGATTATCCCAATGAATGTTGCGGCGCGCTGTTGGGGCGCGAGGATGGCGCGGACCGCACAGTGCTGGGCCTGGTGCCGCTGGTGAATCAGCGGAACGATTCGCCGCAGAACCGCTTTTCGATTACGTCCGAGGACGTACGGCTTGCGGAAAAGGAAGCGCGCGCAAAAGGATGGGATCTGATTGGCTGGTACCATTCGCACCCGGATTCGCCGGCGCGTCCGAGCGAATTTGATCGCGAGCATGCCTGGCCGTGGTACAGCTACATCATTTTTCAGGTGGCGAACCGTGAGCCACGCGAGATGCGTTCGTGGCGGCTGGATGACGATCGAGCCAAATATGCAGAAGAAGACATCGAACTAATATCGGATGGGCGAAGATAGATTCTGCAGTTTGGCGAATCCCATTTCTTCGCAATTTATCTAAAATAGATCAGGGCAAACTCAAGGAGAGCGCGATGGCTGTGAAAGTGATTATCCCGACGCCGCTGCGGCAATATGCAGGCAAGCGGGAGAGCGTGGACTTGGACGCAAAAACTGTGGGCGAGGCGCTGGGCTCACTCACCACGCAATTTGGCGAGTTGAAGCGGCACTTGTACTCGGAAGAGGGAAAGCTGCGCAGCTTTGTGAACGTCTACGTGAATGACGAAGACATCCGCTATTTGCAGAAGGAAAAGACCGCGCTGCAGCAGGGCGATATAATTAGCATAGTGCCGTCGATTGCCGGCGGACTGAGCTGATTTTGAACACGCGCTGAATCGATAATCTGAGGAACAGGAAAATGGCAACGCAGGTGGAGAAAGCAACGAGAGCGGCGGGATTGAGCAAAGAAGAAGTGCTGCGCTACAGCCGGCATTTGATCATGCCGGAAGTCGGCATGGAGGGGCAGCTCAAGCTGAAAAAGGCCAAAGTGCTGCTCATCGGCTCCGGCGGTTTAGGCGCGCCGCTGGGATTGTATCTGGCGGCTGCCGGTGTGGGCAGGATGGGCCTCGTGGACTTTGACACCGTGGATTTCACGAACTTGCAGCGACAGGTGACGTTTGGCACAAGCGACGTGGGGCGCAAAAAGCTTGAGGCAGCCAAAGAACGTCTGAGCAATTTGAATCCGGAAATCCGCATCGACACTTATGAGACTCGCCTCAGCAGCGAAAACGCGCTGGAGATCATTCGCGAATACGACATCGTGGCGGATGGCACGGATAATTTTCCGACGCGCTATCTGGTGAACGACGCCTGCGTGCTTACGGGCAAGCCCAATGTGTACGGCTCGATTTTCCGCTTTGAAGGGCAAGCGAGCATTTTTGGATATCCCGCCGGGCCATGCTATCGCTGCTTGTATCCCGAGCCGCCTCCGCCGGGACTTGTTCCCTCGTGCGCGGAGGGCGGCGTTCTCGGCGTCCTGCCGGGAATCATGGGCTGCATTCAAGCCATGGAGACGCTGAAACTGATTCTCGGCAACGGGCAGCCGCTCATTGGGCGTCTTTTGCTTTTCGACGCCTTGCGCATGCGCTTTCGCGAATTGAGGCTGCACAAGAATCCTGATTGCCCGATGTGCGGTGAGCATCGCACAATACACAAGCTGATTGATTACGCGGAATTCTGCGGGATTCGCGGCGAAGAGAAGGAGACAGCGGTGAGTTCTGAGATTCCTGAGATTACACCGAAAGAACTGAAGGCGCGGCTCGATCGCGGCGATGATCTTTTCATTTTGGATGTGCGCGAGCCGCACGAATATCAGATCTGCAATTTGCACGGGCATTTGATTCCTCTGGGCGATTTGCCGAAACGCGTCAGCGAACTCGACAGTTCGCGGGAAATCGTGGCTCATTGCCGCAGCGGAAAGCGCTCTGCTGACGCGGTGCAGTTTCTGAGCAAAGCGGGGTTCCGCAAAGTGTGGAATTTGAAGGGCGGAATTCTGGCGTGGTCGGATGAAGTGGATCCCTCGGTTCCAAAATATTAGCCGCAGAAAAAAATCCGAAGCTGACGCTTTTGAGAGGCCCTAAAAATGGCGGCGACCAAAATCACCATACGCGACAATGGATCCATCCGAGTAGAAGGCGATTTTGAGATTGTGGATTCGCAAGGAAAGGTTTTCGGACTGGGCGGTCGCACGAGCGTATCGCTTTGCCGCTGTGGGCAGTCCGCCAACAAACCGTTTTGCGACTCCGCACATAAACAGTGCGGGTTTGCGAGTGTCGTGGTCGCGCGAGACCTGCCGCCCGCGCCGCCGAGCCCGCCGGTAAAGATTTAAATCCCTTTTTCCCATAGTGGAACAGAAGTCTTAGGCGGTAACATTTCGTTCCTTCACTGGTCGTGGCGCAACTGACAGCCCCGCCCCCAGAAATAGCAGAGCTGCCTAACCTTCGGTTATTCAGTGACATAAGCGACCCCCTTTTTGATCCGCAAACGGTTACTGGTTTGCTCATTGCAATGCGGGACTTGTGTATTCGGGGGCGACATTGGGGTTAGCGCTTAAAAAGGCTTTACGCTCAAAACAGTTCAAATGGGGCGTGTTCTGGGCCGTCGTGGCGGTCCTGTTCACCGCCTTTTTGTGGTCGCTCCGCCAATCGAACTACTATCCAGATCCGCTGCTGGAGCGATATATCCAGCTCGCGGGTACAGTACTGGCGTTCACGTTTGCAGCGAATGCATTCGTTCGCTTCAAAGGGCTGCACGATCGTATTTCGCTGATTCTGGCGTTCGGATTCGGTCTGAGCGGGCTGATCGAGATGGGCGCGAGTCTCACGCCGCACATCGGAGGCTTTGAGACTGCTGTTCCGCTCTCGTGGATGGTGAGCCGCACATTACTGGCGGTGTTGCTGGTTGCCGCCGTGCTGGTCGAACGCAGCCTGCCTCTTTCGCGCGACCCAAGCCGCGAAATAGGCTGGGCGCTGCTGATTGTCGGACTGATCTCCTATCTGACGAGCGTGCTGTTCTTCGCTGTGCCCGCTGCGGTGAAAATCTATCCGCACTCTTTGATTCCGCGGCCGTGGGACCTGCTTCCTGCGGCGATTTACACCGTTGCGACTGTCGGATTCTGGAAGCGGCTGAAGCACGCCGGGACGGCATTCGACCGCGCGCTGTTCTTCTCATCGTTTATCAGTGTGGCATGCCATATCACCATGAGCCAGTCGGCGGCGCACTTCGATGCAGCGTCAGCAGCCGCTGGTTTTCTGGAAGCGGCGGCCTACGCGGTCGTTCTCGGAGGCGCGCTGCTCGACAATGCGAATATGTTTGACCAAGTGAGTCGCCTGGCGATCAGCGATCCACTGACCGGTCTCGCGAATTACCGTCGCTTGCTCGAAGTGATGGAGACGGAACTGCAGCGCGCGCAGAGAACGAATCGGGGCTTCGCGGTGGTGCTGATGGATCTCGACGGCCTGAAAAAAATAAACGATAACCACGGGCATCTGGTAGGCAGCCAGGCGTTGAAACGACTGGCTAGCGTGCTGCGCGTGCATTTACGCGGAATGGATACCGCGGCGCGTTATGGCGGCGACGAATTTGCGCTTGTGCTTCCCGAGGCCGAAGAAGCCGTGGCCGTGCAGGTAACTCACCGCATCCGCAAACGTTTGCTCGAGGATGGGCAGCAGCCGCGCATCTCGGTGAGCGCGGGAGTGGCCGTGTATCCACGGGACGGACTGACGATTGAAAAGCTCCTGAACGCAGCTGATAGCACGCTTTATGCCATGAAGGCGAACCGGGGGCCACAAGCAGGGGAAAATCCGCAGGAAAATCCTCGCGGAAAACAGGGGGCAGGGGAATGGCGAGCGGAGGGAAAACAAAACTTTCAAATTTCCAGATAGCACGCAGCGAACCGCGTCTGCCGATGCAGGTAGGCGTGCGGATTTCCGGAAACGCATTTATGCCGGGGCTGGAGACGACGTTCACGGAAAACGTCAGCTCGCGAGGCGCGCGGGTGAGGAGCGTGCGGCGATGGCGCACGGGAGAGAGCATTTCCGTGATGTCGCTAACAGAGGGATTCCGCTCGCTAGCGCGGGTGGCCTACTGCGAACCTCACCGCGAATCGGGATTTTCAATTGGGGTGGAATTTCTCGAACTCGAAGGCCAGTGGATATTAAGCTCGGGCCATTCACCTCAGGCGGTCGCCTGAAAATCTTGGGCGGCATCTCCTACTGTACAAATCCAACGTTTGGTTCCGGAACAGAGCCGGAGCTCTCTGAAATCGGGCCGAACTGAGCTTCGTAGCGCGTTATATTTTCATTGAGCGCGCGAAGCAGACGCTTGGCATGGGCGGGACTGATGATCACGCTGCTGACAAGCTTGCCTTGCGGCACGCTGGGGAAAATGTAGATAAAATTCAGCGTGAATTCCTCGGCGTTGTGATGAATCATCACAAGGTTCGAGTATTGTCCTACCAGTTCTTTTTCGTCCGCCTTGATCTGCACTTGCTGTTGCTGCTGTTTGGGCGCTTCGGCCATGAAACCCTCCGGGTAGCGTGCTCCAGCCCACTATAGCAGAAGTGAAAGGGGCGCAGAGCGGGTGTCAGTGCACCGACTGAAATTAAGTCGAATTGCGTGATGCGCACGAGCACGCGCCGATCTATTGACGCTCATTCTAGTTAAGTGTAGTTTATTTGGAGAGTTTATCTAGGTTAATGAATGCCGCCGCAGGAAGATAAGCCCAAGCACAGAGTTTACAGCGCAGCCCAACCCACCACAGAATCCGCCTCGGATACTGCTTTTGGCCGGGAATTGCTCGGCCTGCTCACACACGAAGATTTGGACCGCGCGCACGATCGCTGGCGCGTGGTTCAAGCGCGTTCGCGAACGACGGGCGCGCTGCCCTTTCGAAGTTTGCGACTCTTGTGGCTGCTGGTCGGACCCGGTGTGCTGGTTTTTCTCGGGGAGAACGACGCGCCGAGCATGCTGTCCTATTCCGCGACCGGCGCTCGTTACGGCGTAGGATTCTTCGCGCCGTTTTTCATCCTCACTTTTGTGATGGGTTTTGTTGTACAGGAAATGACGCTGCGCCTCGGCGCGGTGACGCATCGCGGGCATGCAGAGTTGATCTTCGATCGCTTCGGGAGGTTCTGGGGACTCTTTTCGATGGGTGATCTCGTGCTCGGGAATTTTCTGACGCTGGTGGCTGAATTTATAGGCGTGCGGGCAGGCTTGAGCTTCTTCGGCGTAAAACCGGAGGCCGCAGTTGGCTCAGGGCTGTTGCTGGTGCTCGCAGTGATCACCACGGGGCGCTACTGGACGTGGGAGAGAATCACCATGGGTCTGGCCATTTGCAACTGCGTGTTCATCCCGGCCGCGCTGCTTGCGCATCCTGACTGGCCGCAATTGGGGCGCGCGCTGGCGACTTGGAAACCGTTTCCACATGGTGATGGCGGCGAGATTGTGCTGCTCATTCTCTCGACCATCGGCGCCACGGTGACGCCCTGGATGCTTTTTTTTCAGCAAAGCGCGGTGGTGGATAAAGGCATGCAGCCGCGTGATATTCCCGCCGGGCGAGCCGACACATTCTTCGGAGCTGCAATTGCCGCGCTGGTAGCCATCGCCGCTCTGCTGGCCACGGCTCCGCTGTTCCGCCACGGAATCTCAGCGGCGGATTTTCAAGCCGCGCAATTCGCGCAGGCGCTCGAGCCGTGGATTGGCCATGCCGGCGCAGCGCTCTTCGCGCTGGGAATTTTGGAGGCTGGGCTCGTGGCGATCATCACGATCTCGACTTCCTCGGCCTACGCTTTCGGAGAAGTGTTCGGCACAGCGCACAGTTTGAACCGGCCTTTTCGCGAGGGTTGGCCCTTTTATGCGATCCTTTTTGGTTCAGCGTGCGCGGCGGCGGGCTTGGTGCTGATTCCACATGCGCCGCTGGAATTCATCATTCTGGTAGTGAACGTGATTGCCGTGCTAGCGATGCCTCCGGCGCTGGCGTTTCTGCTTATGCTTGCAAACGACCGCGAACTTATGGGCGAGCATGTCAACAATTTTGGGCAGAACGTCGCAGGCGTCACCGTAACGGTGATGCTGATTGTCGCGGGAGTGGGATTCGGTATCACAACTGTCTTTCCGGGAATTCTGGCACGATGAGATTGGGATTTCGCCGTGAGGGAATGGGGACAGAATAGATGCCAACAGAGGACAATAGGGCAGTAACAAGGCTTGAACCGCAAAAAGATCCAGACACCCCAAAGCCGGATCTGAAAGATCCGCATTTCGTACTGTCGCTGCTCGAAGCGGATCAGGTGGTCGCGGCGAAGCAGGGGAGCCGCTTCGGGCGCAAGAAGCTATCACTGAAGATGCGCATGATACTGTGGGGCCTGCGAATCTATCTGGTGATTATGCTAGTGATTGTGGCGATTTCTGTAGTGCGGGCGCTGCATGGCGCGCATTAATTTGCGCCGCACGATTGATGGCCGGCCATTCTTTCGACGAGGGATCTCTCCCTCAGCGTTCAAGATAGCCATTCTAATTACGCTGAGCTTCTTCGCGTGCGGATGCGGAGGCTGGAACGTTCCGCCGCAGGCGAAGACGTGGAAGAATCCTGTGGCCTCAACGCCCGCGACACTCGCCGATGCGCGCCAAATCTACACAAACAACTGCCAGAAATGCCACGGCGTGGGCGGCGACGGGAAATTGCCACCCGGCTCGAACTACTTTTATGCAACGAAACCGACTGACTTCACAAATCGCCGGATTGTAGACGCAATGAGTGACGGTGAGATCTTCTGGAAGATGACGCACGGCAGAAAGCCGATGCCCGCGTTCGAAAAGCGTCTTAATGATGAACAGCGCTGGGAATTGGTGAATTTAATTCGCGAGTTTGCGCGGCATTAGCCGCGGCATGTAGCGCTACGTCACATTCCATACGTAAAGGAAAGTTTCATCTGACGCCGTAGCCACTTTGAGGCCGGCTTTCCGCGTCGCGCGGTTCAGAGCCGAGCGTACTTTCTCTTTGCTCTCCGCCAATTCAGTCAAAGGGACTTTGATTGCCGAGCCGTCCTTGAGACTCTCCAGATCGCTCATAATTACAGACACAATTTGCTTGTGCTTGCCGTTGCGGCCCTGGGGCACATCGGCGCGCACCATGCTCTTGAAGTGCATGGGAAGAGGCTGTTTCGCGGGGCGTGCCATAGGACATTCTCCTAAACTAAAATAAACCTCACGACACGTCTCGTTAACGTATTACAGCGTACCCGTATTGTCAAGTCAGGAACACACCAGTAGCGGAAGCCCTTTCGCAGAACAGTCGTGCGGCCAGCAGAGTGGCGGATGGCCGCAGGCCTAAAGATTCAGCCCGTATCGCGAAAAGATTGGTAGTGTGAAGCAGGATCAAGGAGAAATCATGAAACGGAGAGCAGGGACGCATTTTGAGAGAGTCCGATTGGAAGTAGCTTTACGAGTCTCGGAACAGGAGAGCAGGAACGCAGTTGCGGCGGGCGTGCGGCAGCAGAGCGGGAATGACATTTTGAATCTCGGAGGGGCAATGGCCTCGCAATTCGACGTTTTTGTAAGCGAACCAGGCGGGCAGGTGATGTGGCAGGGGGCGGTCGCGACGATGAAAGACGCCGAGGCGATGATCAAAAGGCTGGCGCAAGATTCTCCTGATCGCGAATACTTGATTTTCAATATGAAGACCGGACAGAAACTCGTGGTGAAGGACGAGGGTCTTGACGAGGCGTTGAACAAAGAAAACGCGGACTCGTAGAATTAGTAGTTTCCGATTTTACTGCGCATCTGAGTGCTGCATTCAATCTTTACCGGCACAACAAGCTTGCTTCAACTTCCTACCAATCCCTTCGTTTCCAGGACAACGTGATCAAGCACAGTCATTTGGGTTCTGAGGATGACTCGGGATCGGCAACACCCATTTGCGAAAGACGATAGCGCAGGGCATTGCGCGAGAGCCCCAGAGCGCGAGCGGCCTGGCTCTTATTCCCGTTGGCGCGGCGTAGAGCTTCGCGAATGATTTCCTGCTCCCATTGATCCAGCGTCATGCCTTCCGGCAGGACGGGCGCGGCATTTGCCGGATGCGCAGGGCGATCGAGGCGGAGGTCTGCCGCAGTAAGCAACGGCCCGGCGGCAAAAGTGATCGAGCGTTCCAGCACGTTTTCGAGTTCGCGGACATTCCCCGGCCAGTGAAATTGCCTGAGCAGTTCGATGGCATCCGGCGAAATGCCGGTGATTGTTTTGTTAGATGATGCCGCGAGGCGCTGAATAAAGAAATTGGCCAGAGCCGGAATGTCCTCTTTGTGTTCGCGCAACGGCGGAATATCGATAGCGACAACGTTCAGGCGGTAGTAGAGGTCCTGGCGAAAAGTCCCCTCTTCCAATGCCGCGCGAAGATCGCGATTGGTCGCGGCGATCAGGCGCACATCGACTTTCAGAGTTTTAGTTCCGCCGAGGCGCTCGAATTCCCGCTCCTGAATCACGCGCAGCAGCTTGACTTGAATCGCGGGCGGCACATCGCCAATTTCGTCGAGAAAAAGCGTGCCCTTGTCGGCGAGTTCGAATTTGCCCGGTTTCGCTGATGTCGCTCCGGAGAAAGCGCCCTTCTCGTAGCCGAAGAGTTCGCTTTCGAGCAGATTCTCGGGAATTGCTGTGCTGTTGATTTTCAAGAATGGCCCGGAGGCGCGGGCGGAGTGCTCGTGAATGGCGCGGGCAATAAGATCCTTGCCAACGCCGCTTTCACCGCCCAGGAGCACAGTGGAATTCGTCGGCGCGACGCGTTCGACCAGAGCCAAAACCTCCTGCATCTTTTGGCTTCCGGCGACAACATTGGAATATTCGTAACGGCGTCCGAGTGCTTCGCGAAGATCGCGGTTCTCTTCGCGGAGATTGCGAGCATCGAGCTCCTTGCGAACCACGAGAACCATTTCGGCCAGCGAAAATGGCTTGAGCAGATAATCGCTTGCGCCGAGTTTCATGGCCTCGACGGCAGATTCGACCGAGCCGTAAGCGGTCATCACGACTACAGGAACCGCGGCGTTTGCGCGTTTGATGGCTTGCAGAAATTCGAGGCCATTCATACCGGGAAGCTTGAAATCCGTGACGACCAAGTCGATGTGCGTCGAGTTCAGGATTTTCAGCCCGGCTTCCGCGTCCCCAGCAGAGTGCGTTTCGAATCCCTGATCGGCGAGATTCATCTCGAGCAAGCGGCGCATTTTGCTTTCGTCTTCGACGATCAGGATAGAAGCCATTCGTTCACCACGCTATTTGCTCACCGTTTCCGCTTCGAGTTTATTTGCTCCTGCAGAGGGAAGGAAAATCCGAAAGCACGCGCCGCGACCTGGGCGCGAGACGACCTGAATCGAGCCTCCATGATCATCGATGATTTTAGCAACAATCGAAAGGCCTAAACCTACGCCGGTCTTCTTCGAAGTGACAAACGGATTGAAAATCTGCTCGCGAAATTCCTCTGAAATGCCCGGACCGCTGTCCTCGATTTCGGCAGAAATGCCGGAGAGGCTATCTTTTGTTTCTGGCGCGAGCGTAATCGTTATTTTAGCTGCTGGTTGCTTTGCCGGCGCAACTGGCGGACTGGAGTTTCCATTTTCGCTGGCGCCGTCTGCCGCGCCCATCGCTTCGTATGCGTTCAAAATTAAATTGGCGAAAACTTGTTCGCAGAGTTGCTCATCGGCAAGAATCTGCGGAAGATTCGCAGAGAAGTGGCGTTCGATCACGGCATTCATCTGCGGATATCGCTGGCGGGCAATTTCCAGCGCGCGCTCTACAACCGCGCGAACGTCCACGGATTTTAATTCCAAACGCGACGGGCGCGCAAAATCCAGAAAACGAGACACTAAGCCGTTTAGGCGATTCACTTCTGTCGAGATATACCCCGAAAGCTCCGAGGCCGCAGGATGGGAGCCGCCGATCTTCTGCTGGAGCATTTCTGCGGAGCCTTTGATGATGCCGAGCGGATTGCGGATTTCGTGCGCAAGTCCCGCAGATAATTGCCCCAGGGCCGCCAAACGTTCCGCGCGGCGAATTTCCGCCTGCGCGTGCTGAAGTTGACGATTGGATTCGGCAAGTGTTTCTGAAACTTCCTGGTAACGATCGCGCTGGCGGCGGATTTCGATAGTGAAGCGATTGATGAGAATCGCTGCTAGAAAAAGAAAAAGAACTCGAATCCCGAGCCTGCCGTAACCGCTGGGGTCAATCTCGTACCCGGAAATGAAGATGGCGGGGAGTATGTAGAAACAGTAAGTGAGAGCGGCCAAGGCGCTCCAGGCGAGGGTTGCAATCGGGCCAAAATAAATGGCCGCGGTAACAACTGGAAGAAAATAAATTGGCCAGTAATCGCTGTTGATGCCGACGCTGCCAGTATGTCCCAGCAAAAGTGTGGCAAGAAGAATTTTAATGAGCACGCTGTAGATGCGGCCGCGGGAAGGCAGCCAGGCAATGAGCCGACTCTCAAAAACCTGGAAAATCCCAATCGCCAGCAGCGTGGCTTGTTTGTGAACTTCGGCAATTGGTGGAAGCACAGCGAGGCCGAGGAGAAAAAGCAATCCCAGAAAATCGATCCAGCGGAATTTCCGCCGGGGCGCGGGTTGCGTCTGCTCAGGCATGTTCGACGAACGCTCGCGTTGAATGTAGCATGTTTTGCGGGCACAAGTTTCGCGCTGAACACTCAGGAATGGCTGAAAACAAAACGCCAACGGATAGGACCGTTCGGCGAAACTTTGTTACGCTACAGCGCAGAGGATGACACTTTTATGAGCGGTGCGTTAACGATTCGTCCCGTGCAAACTGGAGATTACGATGCATGGCTGCCCTTGTGGCGCGGCTATCAAAAGTTTTATGAAGCGAACATTCCCGCGGAGACTACGCGCGTGACTTGGGCGCGAATGCTCGATGCGCGCGAGCCAGTCTTTGGCGCGCTGGCGTTTTCAGCGGAGCGCGCGGTGGGAATGGTGCACTGGCTTTATCATCGGACGTGCTGGACCGTCGGCAACAACTGCTACTTGCAGGATTTGTTTGTCGCGCCGGAGCAGCGCGGCAGCGGCATCGGACGGAAGCTAATCGAGCATGTGTACGCCACGGCGCGCGTCGGAGGCTGCGCAAAGGTCTATTGGCTCACGCACGAGACGAACAAGACCGCGATGCTGCTCTACGATCGCATCGCTACACGTACGGGATTCGTGCACTACGAAAAGATTATCGAATAGCAGTTAGGTTCGGGCCCGATGCGATAACGTCGCTTCTGATCAAGCGCCGGTCGCGCGGCCGGTTTCGAGCTTTGTGCTCAGCGTAATTTCGGCCTTCAGCAATTTCGACACCGGACAGCCGTCCTTCGCCGCTTGCGTCGCTTTTTCGAATGCCGCTTTATCGCCGCCGGGAATGCGCGCGGTCAAATCCAGATGGATTTTCGTAATGGCGAAGCCGTCAGCAACTTTCTCCAGAGTGACAGCCGCCGTGGTTTCCAGGCGCTCGGCGGTAACGCCGGCATTTCCAAGCTGCGCCGACAACGCCATGGTGAAGCATCCGGCGTGCGCAGCGGCGATGAGTTCTTCAGGATTTGTGCCGCGTTCATTTTCGAAACGCGTTTTGAACGAATAGGGCGATTGCGAAAGCACTCCGCTTTCCGTGGAAATGTTCCCCTTTCCTTCTTTCAGCGAACCTGTCCATACTGCCGTTGCTTTCCGAGCCATGCGAACCTCCGTTGGAATCAGCTTACTTCTGCTGCCTAATTAGTTTAGCGCCGAATTCAAATTAAGGAACCATCCACGCGAGCCAGTGGGCCTGCGCGAAAGCGAGCAGACTGATGAGGCCCGCAAGGAAAATGCTGTGCCAAAAAGTGGAGCGGAGAACTTTTCCTTCTTCGCCGACGAGCCCGACGGTGGTAACGCCGATGGCGATGTTCTGCGGCGAGATCATTTTTCCGGTGATGGCGCCGGAGGAATTCGTGGCCGCGAGAAGGACGGGATTCAAATGCAGCTGGTGCGCCGCAGCGACCTGCAAGTTCCCAAAAAGAAGATTGCTAGCCGTGTCGCTGCCGCTCAAAAAACAGGCGGCCCATCCCAGATAGCTGCTAACCAGTGGAAAGAAAGCGCCTGCCGAAGCTACGGCAGCTCCCAGGGTGAAAGCCATCCCCGAATAGTTGTACAGGTAGGCGAGCGCGACGATGAATATGACTGTGAGCCCAGGAAGCCGAAGCTGGCGAAGCGTTTTGTACCCGCACGAGAGACAAATGTTGGGTTTTACGCGCAGGAAAATGGCGGTGAGCACCGTGGCGAAGAGGGCGGCTGTGCCGGTCGTGAGCGGCTGGAAAGCGTACATGGCCGCATAAGGCTTTCCATAAAGAGTGATGAGCACCGCATTGTGCAGGTGGGGAATGGCGAAACTGATTTGACCTTTTTGGAAAAGCTTGAGGTAAGACCAGAGGACCATCACCGCCGACAGTAGAATCCACGGAAGCCACGCGGCAAAAGCTTGCGACGCCGAAACGGGCGCATGGGAATCAGGACCAGAATTGGGCACGTCGAACGCAGCAGGTTCATTCGCTGGCAACGAAGGTTGATACGCGTCAGCTGCATTCTTCTCAGCAGTAGTAATGCGCGGCTGCCAAATGCGCAGGAATAGCACCGTCGCAGCAATGGACGCGAGCGCCGCGATGATGTCCGGCGCCCATGGACCCCAATAGTTCGAAACGAAAAATTGTGCGAGGCCGAAGGTTATGCCGGCGACGGCAATGGCCGGCCAAGTTCGCCGGACACCTTTGAGTCCAGCGATGACGCACACGATGTAAAGAGGAAGGAGTGCGGAGAGAAACGGCAGCTGGCGGCCCTCCATCGCGGACAGCTTCATCAAGTCGAGTCCCGTGACGCCCGCGAGAGCGACAATGGGAATTCCGAGCGCGCCAAAGGCGACGGGGGCAGTGTCCGCGATCAGCGAACAGAGGATTGCCTGGCGCGGTTTGAATCCCATGCCCACGAGCAAAAAAGCAGTGATTGCCACGGGTGCGCCGAAACCGGCCGTTCCTTCCAGCAGCGCGCCGAGGCAAAAGGCTACTAGAATGGCCTGAATGCACGGATCTCCGGAACTGTGCTGCTGCATCCAGCGGCGGAGAAGATCGAAATTTCCCGTGGCGACGGTCAGGTTGTAGAGCCAGAGCGCGGCGAAGACGATCCACATGATGGACCACAGCGCATAAATGCAGCCGTAAACGACGCTCCAAAATGCAAGCGTTCCTGGCATGCGCCAAACGAAAATGGCTAGCGCTGCGGCAGTGGCGAGCCCACATGCGGATGAAAGCAGTCCGCTTTTGCGAAATATTCCCATCAAAGCGAGCACAACCGCGAGTGGAACGATTGCGACGAGGGCGGAGAGCGCCAGTGTGTGTGCGGGCGCGAGTGGTTGGGGCCAAGTCATGACGGCAAAAAGCATTGGGCGGGGATTCTAGCACTGAAGGCAAGAATTGCGGCGTGGACGCTTTCCCGAGGGACGGTGAATGATCCCTGGGATGGTTTATTTGACAGAACTGCTGGTGTTGGCAAGAACAAGCACCAAAATGCGGCCGTCGGAATGGAACTCGCCGCCTGTGGCCGTTTTCGCTTCGGTGAGCGGATCGGGAGGAGTGACATGGGTGCGCTCGCTCACCAAACCCGTAACAGAAAGTGTGGAGTTCACGTATTCGCGCTCGCCGTCGATTGCCGGATCAATTTTGTG
This sequence comes from Candidatus Acidiferrales bacterium, assembly GCA_036796475.1. GTDB lineage: Bacteria > Acidobacteriota > Terriglobia > Acidiferrales > UBA7541 > DAHUXN01. The sequence goes on from DAIRCW010000002.1 coordinate 30,787, forward strand.
CGTGACGCCATTGTTTCGCTGATCACGTTCGAAGCCGACGTCATGGGTCGCCGCGATGCACCACACCGGCCTGTCTTCGAGCGTGTAAGGAGACTTCCACGCGCGCAAGTGATTGCGCGACATCACCACCCGCACCGGCTCGGCATGAGCAAAACCGAAATCCTGCGGACGATCGAAAAGATAAAGAGTGCTCATCGGCATCGTTAGATAATCTTTCTTGGCCATCGTGGCGAGAAAACCGGCGAGCAGAGTGTCCTGCACGGAGCGATCAACTTGCACCCATCCGGCGGCGGCAAAAGCCTGCGTTAATTGTTCTTCTGTGCCGACAACCAGCACATTCACCATATCGCCGGGACTGCCTTTTGGGTCGGAAACACGTCGCGGAATTTTCGCGAGAATGTTTGCGGTCACCGCGGGAATCGGCCCCTCGGCGGGACCTCCTGCAACTGCTGCGGCAGCTTCAGTTGAGCCAGGTTCCAGAATTTCGATCGTGACTTCAAAACTTCCCTTTGCGCCCTCAGCATCGCTCTGGCTTTGATTGATGCCCAAAAATAATCGCCCGCCGACCGGAGCGACGTATTGTTTGGATGAGCCAACCAGGAATGGCTGTGAGGCTTCGTCTGCGCCAAGGCGTGCAATCAGGGCTCCATGGCCAGCATCCGGAACGGCATATTGATGCAGTAAGTCTTTCCATCCACGCGTCAGGCCATCCGGACCAAAACTGCGGGCATCCGCGTACGTCACCGTGCCAGTGGCAAAGATTTTCAGCGTCTCGTTGCGACGCAGGTCAAGTTTCGTATCTACCCACTGTTGCCTTCCGCTAACCTCGATTTGCGAGGACGTAGAGACGGCGCCCGCCGCTTTCGTGGGCGATGGAGCTGATTGCGGACTTTGCGCCACAACGGCTGCGCGAGCTGCAAAGGCCAGAATAGAAATACCAGCCAAAATTTGAATTCCTACGAAATAATCCCTGTGCATCTGGAGAGCATAGCAGAAACGGCTTTGATGGGATGCGCGGTCATATTCCGCTAAAATGCGAGGAATGGAAGCAGCCACAGGTTCCGCTCCGTACGCCATGGATGTGCGGCGAACGCGCGGGCGAAAGTACCCCGAAGCGCCGCATCCGTATCGCAACGACTACGCGCGCGACCGCGACCGGGTCGTGCATTCGAGAGCTTTCCGCCGGCTGGAAGCAAAGACGCAAGTCTTCACCACGAGATTTTCAGACCACTTTCGCAACCGGCTGACGCATACATTGGAAGTTGCGCAAATTGGCCGCACCGTCGCGGGCGCGCTTGGATTGAACAGCGATCTGGTCGAGGCGCTCGCGTTGGTTCACGACATCGGGCATCCGCCGTTTGGCCATGCCGGCGAACGGCAGCTCGATTTGCGGATGCGCGAGCACGGCGATTTCTTCAATCACAATTTTCACGCTTTGCGAATCGTGGAGAGTTTCGAGCAAAGATATCTGGATTTTCAGGGATTGAATCTTACGTTTGAAGTGCGCGAAGGAATCATTAAGCACTCTCGGGATTATTCGGCAGGCGAATTTCCGGAGCTCGCGGAGTACTTGATGGATCTGCGTCCGCCGCTGGAAGCGCAGCTCATCGATCTGGTGGATGAGATCGCGTACAACACGGCGGATTTAGACGATGGATTCGAGTCACGACTGCTGAAAGTCGAGGAACTGGCGCGCGCTGTGCCGATGTTTGCCGAATTTCATGGCGATGTAGCGCGGCGATATCCGCAAGCGACCCGGAAATTGAAATTCAATGAGGCGCTCAAGCGCATGCTGGACAAATTCGCTACCGATCTCATCGAGAGTACCCGGGCGGAGGCAGAAAAAGCGGGAGTGCGAAGCGCCGACGACGTGCGGCGGCATTCCAAGCGCTTGGCGAGATTTTCGCCGCCACTCGGCGACGAAAATCAGAGCCTAAAGAGATTTCTGAAATCAAAACTGTACGAGCATCCGGCGATTGTGGAGGATCGCGAGCATTCCGTGAGAGCGCTCGATGAGCTTTTTCGGCTGTACATGGCAAGTCCCGATAAGATGCCGGATGGATATGTGCAGCGGACGCACAGCGAACCCGTGCATCGCGTGGTCTGCGATTACATTGCGGGAATGACGGACAATTTCCTGCTCCAGCAGCACAAAGAGCACGTTTCCAAAGCGGAGTGAGAGGATTACTTGCTCTCCGAATGGGAAGCCGGAGCGTATCCACGGCAGGAAAGAACGGGTAAGCGCGGGTACTTGGGGAACGACGGGTCGCTTTCCGAGAGTTTGCACAGAAAAAACACCGAGCCGCGGTCGGATTGAATCCGGCGTGAGTGCCGACAATGCGCGCACAACCCGATGCTCTCCGATTCAGACTTCATGCAAACCTCATATACGCAGATTACTCCATGAATGCAGTTTTTGTGCCGCACAAGCGATTCCGAAAAGAATGGACAAGTGCTCGGACTGACTGCCAACGGCGACGGGACAAAGGCTTGCCCTTTCGGCCAGCACATGGAATTGATGAATGGCTGTTAACAGGCAGAAATGTTTGTTTCACCCTTCCTTGACAACCCGTGAGCGCGTCCTATAATGGAATTTCACGCAACTTTTTCACGGGATTTTCACTATGTTTCTGGACGTACACGAACTCGCTACCCGCAAAATCCGCATACGAAAGAGTTATGCTCCCGGCACGCTCGATTTTCACTCCGGCGAATTCCGCCAGACGGAGCCGCTCGAGGTTCGCGCCACAGCAGAGCTCATTGACGGGCAAATTCGGATTTTTGGCACGCTGCACACCCGCCTGGAGCTGACCTGTGCGCGCTGTTTGGACACGGTTCCCGAGGAAATAAGCCGCGATTTCGATTTGATTTATCGTCCAATGACCTCGATTCGGCGGGATGAGGAGATTCGGCTTAATCTGGATGATACAGATGTTGCGTTTTTCGAGGGTGATGGCCTCTTTCTTGCCGATATTTTGGCAGAGCAGGTGAATCTGTCGCTCCCGATGAAGGTGATTTGCCGCAGTGATTGCCGCGGGCTATGCCCTCACTGTGGTGTGAACTTGAATCAGGAAGAATGCCGCTGTGAAACCCATGCCGCGGATGCGCGCATGGCGCCGCTGGCACGTTTGAAGCAAGACTGGCCCAAAAAACAGTAAAATACGAAGCAAGATGATGCGGAAGAGCCGCCCGTGCGCGCTCCCGCTAAAGGAGCACGAATGCCAAATCCCAAGCGACGACATTCCAAGAGGCGTACGAGCACCCGGCGCGCTCATGACCATCTGACCGCGCCATCCATAACCAACTGTCCCAATTGCCACGAACCGAAACTGCCGCATCGCGCTTGTCCGCATTGCGGGTATTACAAAGGCCGTGCGGTTGTGGACACCTCCGCGTAAGCGTAGACTTCAAATCCGCGGAGCAACGCTTCCGCGGCTCAGCAACAATCCTTCGGTCGCGGCATGAAAAATCGATGATTACGATTGCGCTGGACGCCATGGGCGGGGACCACGCCCCGCGGGCGGAAGTAGAGGGGGCCGTTCTCGCGGCGCGTCAGTACGGAGTGCGCGTGCTGTTGGTGGGCATCGAACCTAAAGTGCGCGCTGAACTGAATCGTCACAGCGCGCGCGGTCTGCCCATCGAAATCATTCCTGCGGCGGAAGTAATCACCATGGAAGACTCGCCGTCTCTGGCGTTTCGCAAGAAGCGGGAGAGTTCGGTCCACGTGGGCGCGAAAATGGTGCGGCACTGCCGCGCGGACGCTTTCGTGAGCGCGGGCAATACCGGCGCGGTGATGGCTATCGCGCGGTTTGTGCTTGGCACGCTGCCTTCAGTCGATCGGCCGGCGCTTGCAGCGGCTTTTCCCAATGCCAAAGGAGGCGCGTCGGTGCTGCTGGATGTGGGTGCAAACGTGGATTCGAAACCGGAACAGATCGAGCAGTTTGCCATCATGGGCGAAATTTATTACCGCACGATTTTTGGCACCAAGCGGCCGCGCGTGGGCGTGCTTTCCATCGGCGAAGAAGAAATGAAAGGCAACGAACTGACGCGCGAGGCGTCGAATTTGCTGAAGCAGAGGCCGCTGAATTTCATCGGCAACGTGGAAGGCAAGGATTTCTTCAAAGGCGATGTGGACGTGATTGTCTGCGATGGTTTCATCGGGAATATCGTGCTAAAAATCAGTGAGGGCCTTGTGGAACATGTCGGGGGGATGCTCAAGAAGGCGCTAAAGAGCAGCTTGAGCGCGCAAATGGGCTATGTCTTGTCGCGGCGCGCGTTCAGCGATTTCCGGAAAAAAATCGATTATTCGGAATATGGCGGAGTGCCGCTGCTCGGCGTGCGCGGAATCACCGTGATTGGCCATGGCCGGTCGAATGCCAATGCGATCAAGAATGCGATTCGCGTGGCCTCGGAATTGTGCCGCGCAAAAGCGAACGAGAAAATTGAGCAGGAGCTTTCCTCGACGCTTGCCGGCGCACGCGCATGATGAACCGGCCTGTTTCCTCATCTCCAAGAAATGATTTACCGTCCAAGGTTTTAGGCGAGTCGAGAACATGAGCAAGCTGGCATTTCTTTTTCCGGGACAAGCCTCGCAATATCCAGGCATGGGTCGCGAGATTGCGGAGAAATTCCCTTCCGCGCGCAAAGTCTTCGATGCCGCCGATGCGGCGCTCGGATTTTCACTTTCGAAAATATGTTTTGAAGGCACCGAAGAGCAACTGAAGCAGACGGAAAATACGCAGCCGGCGATTCTGACGGTTTCGGTCGCAGCTTCGCGCGTTCTGGAGGAAAACGGCGTCAAACCGGATTTCGTCGCGGGGCACAGCTTGGGCGAATATTCCGCGCTTGTTGCGGCGGGAAGTTTGGATTTCGCGGCGGCCGTAAAGCTGGTGCGGCAACGCGGGAAGTACATGCAGGAAGCAGTTCCCGCAGGAGAAGGCGCGATGGCGGCGATTCTCGGACTGGCGCCTGCGGAAGTGAGCGATATTTGCAAAAAGGCAGCGAGTGGCGAAGTGCTCAGCGCTGCGAATTTGAACTCGCCGGAGCAGACCGTAATTTCCGGCACGGCGACGGCAGTGAGGCGCGCCGTAGAAGTCGCTTCGCAAAGCGGCGCAAAGCGCGCGGTGATTTTGCCGGTTTCTGCCCCATTTCATTGCGCGCTGATGAAGTCCGCAGAAACACGATTGGAAAGAGATCTGCGCGCCACACAATTCAGCCCCCTGCGTTTTCCGCTGGTGACAAATGCCGACGCGGAAGTAATCACCGCGGGCGACGAGGCGCGCGACGCACTGATCAGGCAGGTCTGTTTGCCGGTGCGATGGGAAGAATCCATTCACGAGATGATTGGGCAAGACGTCCGCATCTTTGTGGAAGTTGGCCCCGGACGCGTCTTGAGCGGCCTGCTGCGGCAGATTGATCGTTCGGTGCGCAGCTTCAACGTGGAGGACTCGGCGAGTTTGCAGTCCACGTTGGAGAGAATCGCTAAAGCGCGCGCGGAAGCAGCCGAATCGTAATACGCACCTGAAGTTGTCCTGCAAGGGATAGATAGAAATGTTTTCACTAACTGGAAAAGTGGCATTCGTTACGGGCGCGTCGCAAGGTATTGGGCGCGCTATCGCCGTGGCGCTATCGGCAGCGGGCGCGCGCGTCGCGCTGGCCGCGCGAAGTGAACAGAAGCTCGCCGAAGTTGCCGGCCAAATTCAAAGCGCCGGCGGCGAAGCGCTTTCCGTCAAAATGGACGTTGCTGATCCAGAGCAGATCAAAGCAGGATTCCAGCAGGCCCTCGCAAAGTTTGGCCGCCTCGATATTCTTGTAAACAATGCAGCGATCACTCGCGACGGCCTGGCCTTGCGAATGAAGTTGGAGGATTGGGATACTGTGATGCGCACAAATTTGACCGCGGCGCATCTGTGCACGCAGCAGGCGCTGAGCACGATGATGAAGCAGCGCTGGGGCCGCATAATCAACATCACTTCTGTCGTCGCGGAAACAGGAAATGCCGGCCAGGCGAACTACGTAGCGGCGAAGGCAGGACTCATCGGCCTTACCCGCGCGATTGCCACGGAGATGGCTTCGCGTAACATCACGGTGAATGCCGTGGCGCCGGGTTTTATTGCGACGCCGATGACGGATCCGCTGCCCGAAAAAGTGAAAGAAGAAATGAAGGCGCGGATTCCGCTGGGACGCTTTGGAACGGAGAATGACGTTGCAGCGGTAATCGTTTTTCTCGCGAGTGAAGAGGCCGGCTACATCACCGGGCACGTCCTGGATGTAAACGGCGGCATGCATATGGGTTAGTGCCGCTCCTCCTCGTAGTCCTCCACGGTTACAGAGCCCCACCTTCACTTCGTACGGATCGTCACAAGATTCTCTGAGTGCGCGGCACTGGCGCCTGTTACGCGGTCGCGGCGAGTAACCGTGGACCGGCCGAGTGCTACTCGGTCGTTACTGAGAGCGGACTGGGTGCAACTACGGGTGCGCGGGCAAATGTAACGACCAGGTTGATGGCAAAGAGCGTCACAGCAATGAGTTCGATCAGCGCAGAGATTGGCAGAATGTTCCATGCCCACCGGGCATAATCCTGGTAGGCCAATATTTCCGAGCCGACGCGCAGGGTGCATCCGATCATAAGCAAAACGAGCATCGCCAACATGAGCCTGGTGCTCCACAAGATACGCATCCCGCAAAAAGAAGGCAGAATCCTCTGCCCGACGCAGAAAATCATCGCGGCAATGAAACCAACCGTTAGCGCATGGCGCGAAGCGCCCCAAATTCCCGGTGCCGCTCCAATGCGCGCGGCCCAAATCCCCAGCGCGGCGGCCACGAGCAACCATCCATAAGCGATTCGAATGAACACCGGAAAACTCGGATGCACGTTGATGGTCTTCGCCGGTTTGGTTGCGGGCTCGAAGAAGCGAATTGCGGCGACCGCCATAGCCGCGCCAGTCAGAAGAAAAATGCCGGCGGCGATGAAATGTTCCAAAAAGCCCAACACGACCCCCGCAGTATTCGAACACACAGCCAGCAATAAAAACGAGTTCCGCAGCGGCCGAAGTCCCATAAATATCGGCAGCCAGCGCGAACTGAATCCCCACACCATCGGCACGAGAAAGCCCCAAGTGGACACGATCAAATATCGCTGATCGAACAGGTGCGGGAATGCGGGAGAATCCGCATGCAGTGCCAGCTGAAATGAGGCACCCAAATTCAACAGAAGCGAGGCCAACAGGCCAAGCGTGGCCGCGATTACGACAAAGATCCAGGGTTCGAGCGGCTTCTTCGATGCGCTAGAAGAACGGTGGTTCGAGACCGCTTGAAAGAAAATGAGGAAAGCGGCCAACTCCAGCACTGCCGACAATGGCAGAGCAATGCGCCAGCGCCATGGGTAAATATTCGAAAACCAGCGAAGACTTACGCCAGCGACCCACAGGGCCCACGTCACCCATGCCGACCAAAGAGCAAAGGGCTTCAGCTTCCGCAATTTTGGGATGGAGTAGAAGCCGATACCCAGAATGAAAGTGCCCACCCAACCGAACAGTTGGGCATGCCCGTGCGCTTGAATCCATGCCGGGGAGATAGATTCCGCCGCTTCGCGGCTGCTGATCTTGATCAGATTCCAAACCCCAAGAAATGTTCCCGGCAAAAGCATGAAGACGATGCCGGTGATGATGTAGGTCATCAACAGGCGCGAGAGCGATTGCTCGCGGGCAATGGCGCGGTCCATCACGGATTTCGTTTGATTGTCGAGCCAAACGGGCCGCTCATTTTGTATTTGAGTCAAATCCGCCCATCCCGTTCTTGCTTCATATGAGCCGTGTTATTCCTTAGTTGTTCCAGCAGCGCTCCACAAAGGATATGGCAATCCTGCAAGGCGGTTGATTACCAATGCCTGGGCCACGAGCAGAAACACGGCGACCTCGATAATGACCAGTTCGCGCGGTTTGGAAATGATGCCGAGGGAAACAATCAAAGTAGTGGCGCCGGCCGGCGGATGGCTCACATCAAGAAGAACCATGAAAGCGCCGGTGGCCGAAAGCGAAAGCGCCGAGGCCACAATTCTCGGCCAAAAAATTCCCGGATGCAGTCCAAAAGGCAAGGCTCCCGCGCCAGTTATTACAAAGGCTCCATAGCCGCAAATTAGTCCGATCGCATGGCCAATGATTGTATTTCGCGGGCTCGACGTTCTTCCCAGCGGAGCGAAAAACAGCAGATATGCGGTCGGCCCGAGTGAGGGAAACACAAAAGGGTTGCGGCTCACAAGCGCCAGCAACGCCAGCAGTGCAATGGTGACGAAGCCATTCACAAAAACGTAAGCCGAACGGACGAGGCGCGGCGGGAAGTGCAACAGCAGCCAGTCAAGGCGGAGCCGCCGAAAAAAAGAAAAAATATGATCAGCGTCGCCGTGGCTCTGGGGGCGAGAATCGGGACTTCGTGTCAAATATTTGGCAGCAGGTCGAAGTATTCGTCATCTTCGTTCTTGCCGCCTTCCCCTTTGCCCAGCGATTTCTCCGATTCAATGAATTCGATGCGCTCGATCCATTTGACCATTTTATAGCCAAGCTGATTTTCGACGCGCAGGCGCAAAGGCGCTCCATAAAGTTCGGGAAGGCGCTCCCCGTTCATGCGGCAAGCCAGCAAGCATTGCGGCTTCTGCACGTTCTCAAGGCTCTGCGTATCGTAATAATGGCCGCCGTACAGAGCCTCGCCAAACGAGAAAAAGGCCACGACCTTGGCTTCCGGCTTGGGTTGCACGAGCTCGATGAGCTTTCTCATAGGAATGCCGCCCCATTTGGCGATGCCGCTCCAACCCTGGATGCAATGATGCATGGTGATGTGTTCGACTTCACCGAGCCGCTCGATATCCGCCAGCGAAAGTTCAACGGGATGACTGACCAGACCGCCCACTTTAAGACGGAAATCGGCAAATCCCGTTTCCGCCATGTGCTTCCAGTCATCGCGTATCGGCATTTTCCCGTTTGGCCAGAAGTACGGAGTTATGTCGTTCTCGGTGTACTTCTGCTGCGGTATCAGCCGGTTGAGGGTAATGAGTTGCATCGGATAGGTAACCGACTTGAGAGCATGCTGCACGCCTCGCGGATGGTTCCACGAAATGTAATGCGCCGCAATCCACGAAACGACGACGACGCCAATCCCAAGGAATCCAAGATAGATCCCGATTGGGTTGCGATCGTCCGTTCCCATAACGATGTGGTTCATGTTGCGCGCGAAGCCGGTCATGACGATGAGCGTGACGTGCACCACGAGAAATGCCAGGAAGCTGAACATCGTGAGGAAATGGATGGAGCGCGCCGATTGTCGTCCGCCAAATATCCGCGCGTACCACGGAAAGCGGTTGACCACCGCCGGAGACATAGAAATTCCAGTCGCAATCGCGAGCGGGCCGAAGATGAAGACCACCGTGAAATACGCGATCTGCTGCAGCGCGTTATAGCCATAAAAACCGTTCGGCTCAGGGGGCAAATGGAAAGTGGCGTAGTGAACGAAAGTATTCCAAGCCTGAAGAAGAACGACTGGCGAAGTAGGCACAATGCGCCGCCATTGCGCGCTCTCGAAAAGCATGATGATAAAAATGATCCCCGTAACGATGAACCCGTGCACGTCGATGAAATGCCATACGCGCGCGAGTCCGATGGTGTGGCGATACCCGGGCGTGCCAACGAGCGGCGAGATGTATCGCGCATCATCCTTTGCGGTCCAGATGCGATCGCGCGGAACCTTTAGCGGAGTAAAACGAATCCATTCGCTCCCGGGCGTACAGCCGTCATTGAAATAAAGCCGCGGGTGGTCCATCAAAATCGAGAGCCCGCTGCGAATGAGCATCATTACAAAAAGGAAATTGAAGAAGTGGCAGTAGCGCACCCACACCGGAAATCCGTGCGGACCTGCAAAATTATTCGGATAGATCTGCGGAACGGCCGGTACGCTGGGCATTCCGGCCACAGCGACTTGAATCCAGGCAGCGGCGACCACCGAGACAATCGCGATGCCGATTCCGATCAGGATCGAGGGCCGAATCCAAATGCGGAACCGGCGATCCGGTGGATAGTGAACCGCTTGATGCGCAGCGTCGAATCGAACCATTAGGCCTCCTCACTCTGCAGACGCGTAGCTGCGCCTATACAGGCACTGATATTGTTTCGACGTCCGCAACGATAAAAACAACCTCGGATATCATGAGCAATTCTTGTTCCAGTCAACCAACAATCAATGCTGTGATGAGTCTGAACCCTCCATCTCCACCGCACGAGGGAAAAGAACATTATTTTCGAGATGCACGTGCTGATGCAGGTCCGCTTCAAACTCTCGCAAAGCTTCATACAGTGCTTTGTAACTTGTGCACGCGTCAGCGGGAACTGCGTAATCCGCACTGAGATTGCGAATCTGCCGGAGCAAATCTCCGGCTGCATCGTGCTCCTTCATCATCGTATAAATCGGATTCTTCACGGTTTGAAAGAACGGAGGTTCAACCGCACGATGGCTGTTGGCAGCCTGCTCGAGCGCGTCGATGTAGGGAAAAAGAATCTGCTCTTCTTTGCGCATATGCATGGTCATCTCTTGTCCGACTTCGGCAAAGAGATTCCGGATATCCCCGAGTTCCGAATGATTTGTGCCGTGCTTTGCCGCGACTTTCTCAGCCAGCGCTTGAGTGCGCGGGATGGCTTCGCGAACATAATGATGGTGTCTCTCACGAATATGCCGGGTCAATTCGGATAACGGCGCGGCCATCCAGTTGATGTCGTCCGCTCCGGCATTTTTGGCGTTTTGACGCAAACGGTTCAGTATTTCGTCCGGTGAGACGCCCGCATGGCTGCAAGCATCCGCGAGCGACTTGCCGCCGCCGCAACAATAATCCAACCCGGCATCTTCCAACACTTGTCTGGCCGCCGGATTAGATAGCGCAATGTCCTTCACTTTGGTTCCGCTATTAATATTCACAGTAACCTCCTAGGAGAAATCTTAAGGTCCCCGCGCACTCATGCCTGTGACCAAAGTCACATGTTCCAGGATTTTAAATTGAGGCTGTGCGTGGTCTATTCGGAGGTGCTCTGCTGTTTCTTGAGTTCAGGAAGATCTCTCACGAGTATCGTGCGGCCCTTAAGTTCCAGGAGGCCTTCCGCTTGCAGGCGACTCAGATTGCGCGACACCAGTTCCCGCACAGTGCCCAGTTCCGCGGCCAGGTCCTGGTGAGTTTCGGATAATTCCAGGCGCACTCCCTGTTTGGTAGCCGTTCCGCCTATCTCCGCCAATCGCAGCAGGAGTGAGATCAATCGATGCCTGACTGTGGTGAACGACAGGTCTTCAATTATGGCGACGAGACGGCGCAGGCGTGAGCCCACGACCGCAAGAACCTTCAGTGCCACTTCGGGATGTTCACGGCAATAATTCTGGAAATCTTTTCGCGAAATGAAGAGTACTTCGGTTTCTTCTAATGCGGAGGCTGAGGCCGGGTAGACGCCGCCATCGAAAACCGGAAGCTCGGCAAAGGAACTCCCGGGCTCTTCAATCGCCAACACCTGCTCACGGCCGGCCGCGGACAGTTTGAAAATGCGAATTTTTCCTGCCGCCACAACGAACAGGCCGCGGCATTCATCGCCTTCGCTGAACAAAGTTTCGCCGCGGCTGAATTGCCGTTTGCTCACGCGAGCGCATAACGTGCGCATCTCAGCGTCAGTAAGCTTCGCAAACAGCTGTGTTTTGCGGAGGACAGACTCACTGCTTTGGTCATGCATCGGTCGCTATCCCCAATCGTCTGCACCAATCATATGACAGCACGCGTCTGCTGTTGAGTTGAGTTTCAATTTTTCGACGGGAGGTATTCGCTCAGGACGCGATTATAGAATCAACGGGTCGCGGCGAAGATGTTTCCTCGGTGAAAATGATTTAGACTAGATGGATCAAGAGGATGGGCGTGTAGCTCAGCTGGGAGAGCATCTGCTTTGCAAGCAGGGGGTCAGGGGTTCAAATCCCCTCACGTCCACCAACTTCTTCCTGAAATTTTTAAATTTGCTTATTCGCCTTGCGGCTTTTGCTGGCCATTGCGAAACTCGCCAGAAACGCTATACAGTGAATCAGTTGCACGCGATGCGCCCGTAGCTCAGTTGGATAGAGCATCTGCCTTCTAAGCAGAGGGTCGGGGGTTCGACTCCCTCCGGGCGCGCCATTCTTAGCCTTTGCCCGTCATTGGATCAGTCCTCCCGGTATCAACGCCCTGGGCTCGTAATCGCTGAAGCGAAGCGCCACTTTGACTTTGTTCGGGCCAAGCAACGCGCTGCGGGAAGTTCAGCTTCGTTCTGAACCAACATGCGATGCAAGCTGAGGATATAACGCGAGCACAGCCGGAAGGATTACGCGGAATGTGCATCCGCCTTCGGGGCGGTTAAATCCGAAAATCTGCCCTCCGTGCTCCTGCACGATTCCATAGCAAATGCTCAACCCAAGTCCCGTTCCCTTGCCCACTGGCTTGGTCGTGTAAAAGGGATCAAAAACGCGGTCTGGTTCGCGCAGGCCGGGTCCTGTATCCGAAAAATCGAGCACCACGCTTCCTCTCTCCGCGCGCATTCGCACGGTCAGTGCTCCGCCTCCGACTGCCTCCATCGCATCCACGGAATTGGCAATCAGATTGAAGAATACTTGCAGAAGCTGATTGGGGTCTCCGCGCACAGCCGGCAGAACAGCCGAGGGCTCGACCTCAATGCGGATTTTTTTATCGCGTAAATCGAGCTGGCGCAGCTCAATTGCGCTGCTCACAACGGACTTTAAGTCCAAGAGCTGCTTCTCCGCAGGTACTTGCCGCGCAAAACTCAAAAGATTCGTCACCAGCACCTTGGTGCGCCGCGCCTGCTCGCGAATTTTGTCGCTCAAGGTGCGCGCGCGATCCGAAGAGCTTGCGTCTGTGTGAATCAGATCCGCATAACCCAAAATCGCAGTAAGCGGATTGTTGATCTCGTGCGCCGCGCCGGCCGCGAGCTGTCCCAGCGAAGCCAATTTCTCTGCCTGCACAAATTGCATTTGCAGACGTTTCAGATTTTCGATCGAGTCCTGCAAACCCTTGAGCAGTGCCAGCCGCTCACGATCAACAAGCTGCTGCCGGAAAAAGACCAGGGCCGTCGCAAGAATAATTGTTCCCAGCGTAATCACCAGCCGGAAGTTCCGAACTTGGTTTGGAGCATTGCTCATGAAAAAACTCCAGCCGGCCATGAACGGCATCGACAAAATGCAGAGGATGGCGATACGTCCAAACCACTGAGAATCCCGCATCTTCGGCTTTGAAACGAGTACCGGCGCCGGCGAAAGCCGGTGGCCCACAATCCCCGCCGTGCCGAACCACACAAATGCAATCATGATCTCCAGATCCGGAAGCCCGCCGGGCGAGTAATTCCCTTGAACCACTGCGTGAAAGACGGACCAGATGCTGGCCATATGGACGGCGCTCGCCCCAAACAGATTGGCGTAGACAGCGCGCCACCCTTTTGGCGCTCGAATCGCAAATAATCCAACCCCCGCCACGAAAACCAGATTGGCCAGCCCATAAACCTGTATGTCCCTGACGCGCTCGAGCGCCGCGCCGCCCGGATATCGCGACCATGCCACTACCACAAACAAGTACAAGAACAGCCACCACGCTGCGAGCAGCAACATGTCCATGTGCCCATAACGCAGCACCTCTTTCATCTTGCGCGCGTGCGGCACCATTGCCAGCGCAGCCATCAACGGCACGGTATGCAGGAAGAAAATGATGTCCAGAACCGAAGGCGAATAGCTCACGCGGTTAAGAACCAGCGCGTTATACGTCCACGTCAGGTATCCCGCGAGCCACAAGGTGCAGCCCAGCGCCAGCAGCATCCAGAAGTCATTCTGCCGCCGGTAAGGTGAAGAGGCATTCCACAACAGGCAGGCATTTGCGAAGAGCGGCACAATGCACAGAGCAACGTCGGCGGCCGCATCATGCGTCGCGCCGGGCGGTATCAATAGCGAAATCGCCGCAAATCCGCCGACAAACACGATCCAAGCGACGACAATAGTCCACGTTGATTTCGCCACTCTCATGGGTTGGCGGAACAGGCGCCTGAATCTAGCCTATCACGCCGCTGTTTCCAAAGGGGACGAGTCGCCCAATGAATAAATACTTGTCGAGTTGCGCGTTAAATGCAGGTGAACCAGCGGCTATTTTCTCGATGCGAGCGTGCTTCCCGGGAACTTCGCATGTTCCCCGAGCTCCTGTTCAATACGCAGTAGTTGGTTGTATTTCGCAGTACGGTCCGTGCGCGAAGCCGAACCAGTCTTGATTTGCCCCGTTCCCATAGCCACCACGAAATCAGCGATGAACGTGTCTTCCGTCTCGCCTGAGCGGTGCGAAACGATCGACGCATAACCGGCCTTCCGTGCCATTTCGATGGCTTCGATGGTTTCCGTGACGCTGCCGATTTGATTGAGCTTGATGAGAATGGAGTTCGCGATCTTCTTCTCAATCCCGCGCGTGAAAATCGCCGGATTCGTCACAAAAATATCGTCTCCCACGAGCTGCAGTTTGCTTCCCAGGGTTTTGGTCAAGAGTTGCCAGCCTTCCCAATCCTGCTCCGCCATTCCGTCTTCGAGCGAAACGATGGGGTACTGCCGCACCCAATTCGCCCAAAATTCCACCATCTGCTCGGACGTGCGTCTGGCCTTATCCGATTTCTTGAAAACGTACTTCTTCTCAGCCGTATCGTAAAACTCGCTCGCCGCCGGATCCATCGCAATCGCGACTTGCTCGCCGGCCTTGTATCCCGCAGTGTTAATCGCTTCCAGCACGCGCTCGATGGCCTCTTCATTCGATTTCAGATTCGGGGCAAAACCTCCCTCATCGCCCACGGCCGTCGAATAGCCATTCTTTTTCAGTACTGCCTTCAAACTATGGAACACTTCGACGCCCCAGCGCAGCGCCTCGCGAAAATTCGGCGCGCCAACCGGCATCACCATAAATTCCTGGCAATCCACGGAATTGTCCGCGTGCGCCCCGCCGTTCAGAATGTTCATCATTGGTACGGGAAGCGTATTCGCGGTTTTCACCGACGAAAATCGCGCCAGGTATTTGTATAGCGGCAAACCGCTATCCGCCGCGGCCGCACGTGCCGTTGCCATGGACACCGCCAGAATCGCGTTTGCTCCGAATTTCGATTTGTTCTCCGTCCCATCCGCATCAATCATTTTGCGGTCAACGCTTTGCTGCTCTGACGGATCCATTCCCTTCACGATTTTCGCCAGCGCGCTGTTGATATTCTCAACCGCCTTGCGCGTGCCTTTGCCCAGATAGCGCGACTTATCTCCATCGCGCAGTTCAATCGCCTCATTCTCGCCCGTGGAAGCGCCCGAAGGAACCGCCGCGCGCCCGCGCAGCCCATTCGCGAGAATCACGTCGGCTTCAACAGTCGGATTTCCGCGCGAATCCAGGATTTCCCGGCCAATGACATGCGTGATTCTCGCCGCGCTTCTCTTTCCTCGCGCTTCGCCGAGCGCCGCCGACGCGACTGCCTTAGTCTTCACAGGCATGCCTCCCTCCTCACAACAATCTGCGATTTTACGATGAAGATGGAAAATTAACGAGGCCGGCAGCGCCGCTCAGACTCAACCGCTCAAATCTTGCGCGAGACCACAAGCGCGGGACTGAAATCCACGGGAAGCAACTTTTTGCCTGACGCCTCGGCGAACCGTGATTCCAGCTCGCGCCAGTAGCTTCCAGAATCTTCCAGCGCGCGGGCGTACGCGCTGCCATATGAAGTCGAACGCCAGAAGCCTGTATACTCACTGGGCCGCATGTTGACAATGTACGAAAACCGCGTGTCCTCCAAGACCTGAAAACTGGCAGCTCGGTGCACCGCCTCTTCCCACGTCGAATCTTTTTTCAAACGTGGATCACGGTGCGGTTTCCATCGCCCGCGCAGCTCCGCGAGAATAATTGCATCAACCTCCGGCGTGCACTTAGGAAGGGGTCGATCATAGACCGCCAAAATTCCACCGGTCCGAAGCCAGCGTTGCGCATTTTCAAAGACGCGTCCCGAATCCATCCAGTGCAGCGCGTTTCCAATGGTGACCAGGTCCACGCTCCCCTTCCCCTGCAAACATTCCTCCGCCGTGCAGTTGCGCACTCGCGCTTCAGGAACTTCTTCCGCGAGCTTCGCAGCCATGCCGGCGTCCGGTTCCACGGCGATGACTTCGGAAAAATGATTCACCAGCCAGCGCGCCGATTTTCCCGTGCCCGCGCCCAGATCCATCGCGCAATCGCGGTGCTCGCCGGGAACCCAACTCAAGATGTGCTCGAAAAGCTCAGGCGGGTAATCCGGCCGGTAACGTTGAAATTCCTCAGCGGCGAGGCCAAAACGCGGCTGAAATCCAGAAGACATCAGCGCTCCTACTCTGGTTCCTCCAGCATCGATTCTTCGCGCACCACCACCACGATGCCGTTCTCGCTCACGTGATATTTCTTGCGATCCTCGTCGAGGTCATAGCCGATTTCCGTGTGCTCCGGCAAATGCACGTGGCGGTCAATGATGGCGCGCCGGATGCGCGAGTGCCGCCCGATATTCACGTGGTTGTAGATAATCGCGTCATCCACGTCGCAAAAGCTGTTCACGCGCACGTCGTATCCGATGACGCAGTGCCTCACGCGGCTTCCCGAAATAATCGACCCCCCCGCAACAATCGAATCCAGTGCCGTTCCAGTACGCTCGGGGTCCGCGAACACAAACTTCGCCGGCGGATACTGCTGTTCCCACGTTTTGAGCCGCCAGCTCTTGTCATACAAGTTGAACACCGGCGAAACCGAAACCAGATCCATGTTCGCCTCGTAATAGGCCTCGATCGTACCCACGTCCCGCCAGTAGAGCGTCTCTTTCTTGTTTTCGTCGTAGAAGTTGTACGCGAACACGCGGAACTTCCCGATGATTTTCGGCAGAATGTCATGCCCGAAATCGTGCGATGAATTCGGATCCTCCGAATCCGAAATGAGCGTGGGCAGCAGGAATTGCGTATTGAAAATATAGATGCCCATCGAAGCATCTACTTTCCCGGGATGCCGCGCCGAAAGCTTCGGGTCAGATGGCTTCTCGTAAAACCCGAGAATCCTTCCCTCCGGGTCCGTCTCAATCACTCCGAATTTGTGCGCCGCTTCCTCCGGCGTCATCTCCACCGTAGCTACCGTCACATCCGCTCCTGTTTCCACGTGCTGCTGGAGCATTTTCTCGTAATTCATTTTGTAGATGTGATCGCCGGAAAGAATAATCACGTAATTCGACTGCTCGCTGCCAATCGAATAAATGTTCTGGTACACCGCATCCGCCGTCCCCAAGTACCAGTGCGCCGAGACGCGCATCTGCGGCGGCAAAATCTCGATAAAATCTCCCACGCCCATCAGCGAAGACCAGCCCTGCCGGATGTGCCGGTTTAAGCTGAGCGCCTTGTATTGCGTTAGCACAAACACGCGCCGCAAATCGCTGTTTAGGCAGTTCGACAGCGTCACATCAATAATTCGGTAGATTGCGCCGAACGGCACCGCCGGCTTCGCCCGGTCCCGCGTTAGCGGCCACAGACGTTCCCCCTGGCCTCCCGCCAGCAGAACTCCGATCGCGTTTTTCATTAGCGACATTGCCAGCACCACCCTCGTGCCCTTCCCATTTTAGCAACTTCCGCACCGCCCGCGGTATCCTGCTTACGCGCAGCAAGGCTGCCGCTCAACAAGTCCTCTCGACCGTTTCTCGCAACTGCTTCCAATACTCGGATGAATCCCTTCCGTGATGCGTCACGCCCGGAGCCCCACTCCGTGCCGTTTCCGCTTGCTTATCTTGTAACTTTATTAGCAAAATAGGATGAGGCATAGGAACCCGCGAATCCTCCCTTCTCGAAAATTAATTCCCTTGACTTAGAGGGTAGGGTTCGTTAGAAACGCCCCATAGATGTCCTGTGGGGATGCGTTTTTTGTGCCTACTTTACAGCACATCGAATTTCATTTTGAACCAGGGGGTGAGTTTGCGTGGCTGAAGTTGTTATCCAGGAGGGCGAGTCTTTGGAGAATGCTCTCCGTCGCTTCAAGCGAAAAGTCCAGGGCGAAGACATCATCAAGGAAATCAAGAAGCACAGCTACTACATGAAACCTGGAGAGAAGCGCCGGGCCAAAGAGGCTCTCTCACGCAAGCGTTTGCGTAAAAAGCAGCGTCGCGAACAGGATTAATTTAGGCGGGATTCCTTGGGTGCTTGGCACGAGCTTTGTTCTGTTCCTATCCGGAAAAGCGCGAAGTTCCCTTCATTCTCGGCATCATCTGATTGGGGGCGGCGAGGTGTAACCGCCGCCCGGCTACGGCCCGGAGCGACTCAATGGAATTCCACGATAAAGTCCTGAAGTGCGCCGAATGCGGTTCGGAATTTGTCTTCACTGCCGGCGAGCAGATGTTTTTCGCCGACAAGGGATTCAAAAATGAACCCAAGCGGTGCAAGTCCTGCAAGTCAGTCCGCGCGCAGGGAACAGCGAGCGCGCCTGGCGCTTCAAACGTCCAGCGCGTCGAGACCAAAACCGTCTGCTCCCAGTGCGGCAAGGAAACTACTGTTCCTTTTAAGCCTACGCAGGGACGTCCGGTTTATTGCCGCGAATGCTTCCAGCATCGCCGCACCATCGGCGGCAACGCGGCGCCGGCTTCAGAAGCAGTCGGCCAAGGTTAAAGAGGTCTGATCCGCCACTGCGGCCAGGGTCTGCAGGCTCATCGCGCTACTTTTCCGCTCGCATTTGCGCCCCCTGGCAACGTTTGACCTTTGCTCCGCCGTCAGGCCGCAGCTGCTTTCCTCGCCGGCACAATCTCTCGAAACGCCGCCACGAATTTTTGCATTTCCTCCGGCTTGCCCACCGAAACGCGCAGCCAGTTCCCCATCGACGGGAATTTCCGTCCGACCATGATTTTCCGCTCGCGGAACGCCTGAATCACCGGCGTCACGTCAGCGCCTGTATCCACCATGAAAAAATTCGCCTCAGACGGAATCACCTTGTAGCCCGATTTCTCGAGTTCGCCCGTCGCCCATTTCCGGTTGTCATTCAGTCTCTTCTTGTTCACCGGCACGACGTCCGGATCGTGTATGCTCTCCGTCGCCGCCGCCAGCACCGCCGCGTTTCCGTTGTCAAACAGCAACTCGCGCCGCATCGCTTCAATCGTTTCCTTCTGCCCAACGGCATACCCCAGCCGCATCCCTGCCATTCCGTACACTTTTGAGAACGTACGCGTCACAATCAGATTCGGATGCTCCGGAATCATGTCGATTACGCTTGTGTACGCCGGATTTTCGACGAAATGGAAATACGCTTCATCCACCAGAACGTAAGTCGACGCCGGTACCTTCGATATGAACTCCGCAAACTCCGCCCTTGTATTGATTGTCCCCGTCGGATTATTGGGATTGCACACATAAACGAGCCCCGTTCCGCTCTCGCATGCGCGCGCCATCGCCGGAAGATCGTGCCGGAAATCCGAAGTCAGCGGCACTTTCACCGCGCTCGCCCGGCACACCGTCGCATAATATGTCACCGCCTCAAACGTAGGCTCCGCTACCACAAGTTTTTTGTCCGTTCCTACGAATGCCGCGTCGCACACGCGCAAAATTTCCGTCGAACCGCAGCCCAGCGCCACGTTCTCTGTCGGCACGTGATTCAATTCCGCGATAGCTTCGAGTGTCCGCGCATACAGATCGTCCGGATAGCGGCACGCTACGCCCTCCGAACCGGTAATCGCCGCGATCGCGCGCGCCGAAGGCCCGTAAGGATTCTCATTTGAATTGATGAGAATCGCGCCATCGCGCGAAAGTCCTTTCAGCCGCCCGCCGGCCACGCCCTGTGCCAGCGCGGGAGAAAAATACGCAGCGGCGAAAATTGCTCCCATGGATTTTCCGAATTGCCGCCGGCTGGTCAGTGTTCGCAGGCTGTCCGATAGCATTTTGCCCTCCTCGCGAGAAAGCCGTGAACCGCCTCTCTTGGCTGGCCGCGATTATCCGCCCCGCTCGCCCTTCTTCGCAAGCCGCGCATTGTGAATTTTCGCTTCTCTACCCGCGTTGACCGCTTCTTGCCCAGCGCCTAAAATGGTTACGTGAAATCCAAAAAGCAAGCCGCTGCGAAACGCGCCGCACCGCGCGCCGTGAAAAAGCAATCGAACTCAAGCGGCGAAAAAATTATCCGCGAGCAGCTTCGCCACCTTCTCGATGGCGGCCATGCCCACATATCGTGGAAAGAAGCCCTCGCTGATTTTCCGCCCGAGCTTCAGGGTGTGAAGCCGCAAGGCTCGCCCCATACTCCGTGGCAGTTGCTGGAACACATGCGCATTGCGCTCTGGGACATTCTGGAATTTTCACGCGATCCGAAACACGTATCCCCGCAGTTTCCCGAGGGCTACTGGCCTCCCGCGGAAACTCCGCCATCTCCCGATGCATGGGAGAAAAGCGCCAAAGCTTTTGGCCGCCATCTCGAAGATTTGAAGAAACTGGTCGGCGATTCGAAAACGGATTTGTTCGCGCGCATTCCGCACGGCGATGGACAAACCATTCTCCGCGAAGCGTTGGTCGCAGCAGACCATAACGCGTATCACTTGGGCCAGCTCGTACTTTTGCGCCGAATGGGATAGAAGCGTCGTCCGCGGTAAAATTGGGCCTTTGCAATTCAATTCAGCAAACAGGGACCGCATTGAAGAACAAATCAGCCGTCATCGAAGAAAATTCAATCTCTGAAAAGCAAGACGCTCGCCGCGAAGTCATTTTCGATGCCTTTCGCCGCTGGGGCGCTTACCAGGCCGATCTCGATCCGCTTGGCGACATGAAGCCCCACCCGTTTCCGGAACTTGATGCGCTCACAGGCGACGTTGCCGACGAAGCGCGCCGCATCTACTGCGGCACAATCGGCGCCGAATTCATGCACATTCCGGACCTAGAGCGCCGCCGCTGGATTCAGGAGCGCATCGAGTCTCCGTCGCACGAACCCGACCGCGCCCGCATTCTCGAACGCCTCGTCCGCGCCGATCTTTTCGAGCAGGTCGTGCAAAGCCGCTACCTCGGCAACAAGCGTTTTTCCCTAGAAGGCCTTACCGCGCTCATTCCTTTGCTCGATGAAACTCTGGAAAGCGCTGCCGAGCGTGGCGTGGATGAAGTCGTCCTCGGCATGAGCCATCGCGGCCGTTTGAACGTGATGATTCACACGGTTGGCAGGCCCGCGGAAGATATTTTCGCGCGCTTCGAAGAAATTGACGCACGTAGCGAATTGGGCGGCGGCGATGTGAAATACCACATCGGCGCTACCGGAGAATACAAAACGCGCGATGGGCACCTGATCGGAATTCACCTGGTCTCGAATCCCAGCCATCTCGAAGCCGTCGATCCTGTCGCGCTGGGCCGCGCGCGCGCTAAGCAAATGCGACGCGGCGAAAAAGGCGCCGAGCAGGTCCTCGCGCTCGTGATGCACGGCGACGCCGCATTCGCCGGACAGGGAATCTGTGCCGAAACCCTCAATTTTCTGATGATCGACGGCTACACAACCGGCGGCAGCATTCACATCATTCTCAACAATTTGATCGGCTTCACTGCCGTTCCCGCCGAATGCCAGTCCTCGCGCTTCGCTTCCGATCTGGTGAAGCGCTTGCCCGTCCCGATTTTCCACGTGAACGCCGAAGATCCCGACGCTGTCGTGCGCGTTGCCCGCATGGCCGTCGAGTATCGCTACACGTTTCACAGCCCCATCGTGATTGATCTCATCGGCTATCGCCGCCACGGACACAGCGAAATTGACGACCCCACAATTACTCAGCCGCTGCGCTACCGAAAAATTCAAGCGCATCCGCCGCTCTGGAAAATTTACGCTGAAAAAACCGGCATCGACCCCGCCGAAACTGTCGCCGAAGTTCGCGCCGAATTCGAATCCGCGCAAAAGAAAGCCGTGGCTCTCGAAAAAATTCCACGCCTCTGGCAATTGCCCGGCTACTGGCGCAATTTCAAAGGCGGCGTTTACAAGCCCGAATACGAAGTGGACACTGGGCTCCCGCAGGAACCCCTGCGCATTCTCGCCGAAAAGTTAACCACCTATCCCTCGGATTTTTCGATTCATCCCAAGGTGAAAAAACTTTTGGAGCAGCGCGCCGCCATGGGCGCCGGAAAACATCCTGTGGATTACGGCATGGCTGAAGCGCTCGCGTTCGCTTCCCTGCTCGTGGATGGCATTGCCATTCGACTAAGCGGAGAAGACAGCAAGCGCGGAACTTTCAATCAGCGCCACGCCGCTTTGATTGATACGCAGAATGAGAATGAATTTGTGCCGCTCGCCCATCTTTCGCCCGAGCAGGCGCGCTTCGAAGCTTACAACTCTTCGCTCTCCGAAGCGGGCGTGATGGGATTCGAGTACGGCTACAGCCGCGATTTTCCCGAGACGCTGGTGCTTTGGGAAGCGCAGTTCGGCGATTTCGGAAACGGCGCGCAAGTGATCATCGATCAGTTCGTCGCGGCGGGCGAAGACAAATGGCGGCTGCTCTCAGGATTGGTTCTCCTCCTCCCCCACGGCTACGAGGGGCAGGGGCCGGAGCATTCCAGCGCGCGCATCGAACGGTATCTGCAACTGGCGGCGCGGCAAAACATGCAGATATGCCAGCCCTCCAACGCGGCGCAGTATTTCCACCTGCTGCGGCGTCAGGCCCTGCGCACATGGCGCAAGCCGTTGGTTGTCTTCACGCCCAAGAGCATGCTGCGGCATCCCGCGGCTGCGTCGCCGATTGCCGATCTCTCCCTGCCACGGTTCCGGAACGTTCTGCCCGATCCCGAGGTGCGCGATGCGCAGCGCGTCCTCCTCTGTACGGGTAAAATCGGCCACGAACTCGCCGCGGAGCGCAAGCGCCGGCAGGATACGGAGACAGCGATTGTTTCTGTCGAGCAGTTGTATCCCTTCCCCGAGAAGGAATTGGAAGAAATCCTCAACGGCT
>DAIRCW010000003.1:0-49576 GCA_036796475.1 Candidatus Acidiferrales bacterium
GATGTCGCAGCCGGAAAATTTGCAGGCCTATCAGGAAAAGACGCGCGAGAACATCAAGAAACTGTACGACTGGATGGGGAAAGTGGAGGGGGCGCTGCCGGTGGAGCGGTATCAGTTCTGGTCGGAGGGCGAGGAGAATTTCGAGGCGCGCATGGAGGAGATTCTGGCGGCGCGGTAGGGAGGTCAGTGGTCAGTGGTCAGAACGGATCAGCACAAGCAGGCGATGGAAAAAATTTCTCGGAGCGGGCAACGCCGGTGATTGTGTTGGGCAAAAGCCCCACGCTCATAAGGCGAGCATGGAGCACCCGAAAAAGAAGGCGAAAGCCGCAGAGTCGTAGAAGGCACGACTCTGCGCTACAAAGGCGTTAGCGACGCAATGTAAAAAACGAGAACAGGGTGATTCGATAGTTTACGGAGATTGGCGCGCGCAAGGTAGAATCGCTATCGCACGTGAATGCATCCCGCCTGTTAGGAGATCGAAGAATGCGACGACTGTTGATCGTGGGAATGGCCAGCGTGTTGGCGCTTTTAGGCGCATCGTGCAGCGACAATGGCCCATCCAATCAGCAAGCCGAGAGCAAACCGGCCGCACCCAAGTATCCGCCGGAGATGGACAAAGTGGCGCAGAAAATTCTTGGTACCGATGCGGAAGTGATTTCATACGGCGATTTGGCGAAGGATGGAAAGCAGCAAGCGCTGATCATCAATCGCGTGAAAATTCGCCCGGAGACGATGCAGCCCGGTTTGCTCGTAACGCGCGCGGTGATCGTGGAGAAAAATGGAGATTCGTGGGAAGAAGTTTTTTTGTGCGATGAGCATTTGAAGAATCCCAAAGGATTTTTGGGCGGCCAGCCGGTGGCGGCGGTCGGAGGATGGCGCCTGCAAATGGAAACGGATCCAAAGACGGGACTGGCGATGTATTTCACACCGCTGCAAACGCCGAAGGGCGGATACATGCAGACGTATGAAGTGAAATGGAATCCGGAAGTGAAACGTTATGAAACACTGGACCGGAATTTCGAGCATTTTTTGAAGGAACTGCCGACACTCGAGCCGGTACAAGGCTGAGTTTAGGAATTCAAGCGAATGAGCGCAGCGGGACAAACCATCGGAGCAGTGGGCGCGGCGAAGCCAAAGAAGGTCAGCGGAGCGGCGGAGCTACGGCGGCTGATTCCCTATTTGGGGCCGTACAAAGGCGCAACTTTTTTTGGATTGCTGACGCTGCTCATCATGGGACTGGTCGGCGCGTTTCCGCCGCTGCTGATTGGAGCGATTACCGACTGCCTGAAACTGGAGCGGGAGCCGCTGCCAAATTTGACTGCGGCGCAGCCGGGCGCGGCAGCGATGTGGCACAGGGTGCTGCAGCCGATTCTGCATTTCTATCAGCCGGGCAGCCGGCATACGCTGGGAATTCTTTGCCTGATGCTGGTGGCCGTGGTGATCGTGAAAGGGATTTTTTCTTTCGCGTCGCGGCAAATTCTGATCGGGATTTCGCGCGACATCGAATACGACGTACGGAACAATCTGCTGGCGCGATTGGTGCAGATGGAGCCGGAGTTCTACGTGCGGAACCGCACGGGCGAATTGATGTCGCGGTGCACGAATGATCTGAGCGCGGTGCGCATGGTGCTGGGGCCGGGAATCATGTACAGCGCGAACACGATTGTGGGCATGGCGGTGGCGCTGGCGGTGATGTCGAAAATATCCGGGCGGCTGACGCTGGAAGTATTGATTCCGGTGCCGTTCGTGTTTGTCACCGTGAGATATTTCGGAAACGTAATTCACGATTTGCAGGCGAAGATTCAGGCCATGCTGGCGACGCTTTCCGCGAAGGCGCAGGAAAATTTGTCGGGAATTCGCGTGGTGCGCGCGTACGGGCAGGAAGCAGCGGAAATCAATTCGTTCGACGAAGCGAACAAGCAATACGTGGGACAAAACATCCGCATGATTCGCGCGTGGAGCATGTTCTTTCCGGCGCTGCAGATGATTATCGGCTTTTCGATTTTGTTCGTGCTGTGGGAGGGCGGGCGGATGGTGGTAACCGGGCGAATTTCGCTCGGCGCGCTGATTGCGTTTTACACGTTCGTGGGGCAACTGGTGTTCCCGATGATTGCGCTTGGATTCGTGACGAATATTTTTCAGCGGGGCGCGGCTTCGATGGGGCGGCTGAATTACATTTTGGACGCGAAGCCAAAAATCAGCGACGCGGACGCTGCACGAGACGCGCAGGCCTCGGCCGTTCGCGGCGAGATTGAGTTTCGCGACTTGACGTTCACATATCCCACGACGCGCAGCGGCGCGGGGATAGCGCCGCCGACAAACGGAAGCAAGAGCGAGAACGAGCCGGTGCTGCGGAATATCAATTTGCATATAGCTGCGGGCTCGACGATTGCGATCGTCGGACCGACGGGGAGTGGAAAAACAACGCTGGCGGGACTGATCGGGCGCCTGTGGGAAGCGCCGGGGGGAACGCTTTTCATTGATGGAAAAGCGATTCGCGAGTGGCCGCTCGATATTCTGCGAAGAGCTATTGGATTTGTGCCGCAGGACGCGTTTTTGTTTAGCGAAACGATTAAGGAGAACATTGCGTTTGGCGTGGAAGAGGCTTCGCTCGAAGCCGTCGAGGACGCTTCGCACGTGGCGAATATCGCGGGAGACATTTCGGATTTTCCGGGACGTTACGAGACGCTGGTGGGCGAGCGCGGCATCACGCTCTCGGGCGGACAAAAGCAGCGCACTACTCTTGCGCGAGCGGTGATTCGCAATCCGCGAATTTTGATTTTGGACGACGCGTTTTCGAGCGTGGACACGGACACGGAAGAGAAAATTCTGCAGGGACTAGAAGACGTGTTCAAGGAGCGCACGACGATTTTGATTTCGCACCGGTGCTCGACGGTGCGCGACGCGGACCAAATTGTGGTGCTGCGCGCGGGCGAAATTATCGAAAAAGGAACGCACGAAGAGCTGATCGGGCTCGGCGGGTATTACGCGGAGCTGTATCAGAAACAATTGCTCGAGGAAGAGCTGGCGCGGGAATGAGCACGCATCACGAAGAAGAAAAACTCGGACGCATTTACGATTCACAACTGACGCGGCGGCTGCTGCAGTATCTGAAGCCGTACAAGTGGCGTGTGTTCGCGGCCATCGCGCTGACGCTGGTGGTGACGCCGCTGCAACTGGTGGGGCCGCAATTGTTTCAGGAGGTCATCGACCGGTACATCACGCCGGCGCTCGGGCACAAAATCACGGCAAGCTTCGCGTTCCACGGAATTTTCATTTTCTCGCTGCTGTTTTTGGCCACGCTGATTTTGGGCTTCAGTTTTCAGTACGGGCAAGTGCGCATCATGCAGTCGGTGGGCCAGCAGACGATGTATGACCTGCGAAAACAGATCTTCGGGCACTTGCAGCGGCTGCCGATGGGATATTTCGACCGCACGCCGGTGGGGCGGCTGGTGACGCGCGTGACGACGGACGTGGACGCGCTGAACGATCTCTTTGCCGCAGGCGTGGTGGCGATGGTGAACGACTTTTTCTTTCTGGTCGCCGCCGTAGCGTGGATGCTGAAGCTGAACTGGAAACTGGCGTTCGCGGCGTTTGCGGTGCTGCCACTGATGTTCGGCGTGACGTGGATTTTCCGCAACAAAGTGCGCGAGGCCAACCGGCTGATACGCACGGGTGTGGCGCGAATCAACGCGTTCCTGCAGGAGCACATCAGCGGAATGTCGGTGATTCAGCTGTTCAACCGGGAGCGCAAAGCGCAGGAACAGTTCAAAGGACTGAATCATGCGTACAACATGGCGTTCAAGAAGGCCATTTTGGCGTTTGCGCTTTTCTATCCAGCAATTGAATTATTGTCATCTTGCGCGTACGCGATGATTTTCTGGTTTGGCGGGCTGAAAGTGCTGGTAGGGGCAGTGACCATCGGCGAAGTGGTGAAGTTTTACATGTACTCCCAGCGGTTCTTCATGCCGATTCAGGATTTGAGCGAGAAATTCAATATTTTGCAATCGGCGATGGCGGCGTCGGAGAGGATTTTCAAGCTATTGGATGAGCCGCTGACGGTGCAGTCGGCGGAAAATGCGGTGCGCATCGAAGCGCCGCGAGGAGAAATTGAATTTAAGAATGTGTGGTTCGCGTATCGCGGAGGAGAAAATCCGAAGGAAGAGGATTGGGTGCTGCGGGATGTGTCGTTCCGGGTGGAGCCGGGGCAGAACATCGCGATTGTGGGACACACCGGCGCGGGCAAGACGACGATTATTCAACTGCTGCTGCGGTTTTACGATGTTCAACGCGGCGAGATTTTGCTGGATGGCGTGAACATCAAGAATTTGCAGCTGCAGGAGCTGCGGCGGTTCTTTGGAATTGTGCTGCAGGATCCGTTTTTGTTCAGCGGGACGATTGAGTCGAACGTGCGGCTGGGGACAGAGACAATTACGCGCGAGGACGTGGAAAACGCGTTGCGCGAAGTGGGACTGGGGAGTTTTGTGGCTTCGCTGGCGCACGGCGTGGCGACAGAGGTGACCGAGCGCGGATCGACGCTGTCGGTCGGGCAGAGACAATTGATTAGTTTTGCGCGGGCGCTGGCGCACAATCCGCGATTTTTGATTTTGGACGAGGCCACGTCGAGCGTGGACACGCAGACGGAGTCGCTGATTCGCAGCGCGCTGGACCGGCTGCTGGCGGGACGCACGGCATTGGTGATTGCGCACCGGCTGAGCACGATTCAGCACGCGGACAGAATTTTGGTGTTTCACAAGAGCCGGCTGCGCGAGGAAGGCACGCATCAGCAATTACTGGCGCGGCGCGGAATTTATTACCGGTTGTATCAGTTGCAGTACAAAGATCAGGAGCTGCCGCAAATGGGGCGCATCAGCGAGCCCGCCGGCAGCGCTCTGCCTGCCAATGATTGAGCGAACGCGCTTTTATTCGGCTGCTGCAAAGCTTGAGCGTTCGCATTCCCGATAAGAAGACAAAGAATGGCTCCAGCACATGCGCCGCAAATTCTGATTTCAGCCGGCGAGGCTTCGAGCGACATGTACGCGGCGCGGCTGGCGACGGCGCTGCGGGAGCGAACCGGCGCGCATCTGTTTGGCATGGGCGGCGCGAAGATGCGCGAAGCGGGAGTGGAGCTGGTTGCGGATGCTTCAGAAATCGCGGTCGTAGGTATTACGGAGGTGATTCGAAAATTACCTGCTGTGTGGCACGCGTGGAAAGCATTGCAGCGCGAAGCGGCGCGGCGAAAACCGGCGATGGCGATTACGGTGGATTCGCCGGGATTCAATTTTGGGCTGGCGCGGCGACTCAAAAAACAGAGCGTGCGGAATGTGTACTTCATCAGCCCGCAGATTTGGGCGTGGCGTCCCGGAAGAATGAAATGGATTCAGCGGCGGTTCGAGCGCGTGTTGGTGATTTTTCCGTTCGAAGAAGAGATTTACCGCAGGGCGGGAGTGAAGGCGGAGTTTGTGGGACATCCGCTGGTGGATTCGGTGCGGGCGAAAATGTCGCGCGAGGAATTCGCAAGGCGCTTTGGGCTGGATGCGATGAAGCCGATTGTGGCGGTGTTGCCGGGGAGCCGGCGAAGCGAAATCCGGCGGAGCATGCCGGTGATTGCCGGAGCGTGTGGAAGATTACAGAGCAGCGCCGCGCAATTTGTGGTGGCGCTGGCGGAAGGCATCGAGCGGGAGGAGATTCAAGGGTACGCGCGCGGAAAGTTCAAGCTGACCGTTGCTGAAGGCGCTACCTACGAGGCGCTGGCTGCGGCGGACTGTGCGATTGTGTCGAGCGGGACAGCGACGGTGGAGGCGGCGCTTCTGGGCGCGCCGATGGTGATTGTCTATCGCGTGTCGAGAATGACGGCGGCGATTGCGCGGCGGCTGGTGAAGACTCGGTTCTTTGGCATGGTGAATCTAATTTCGGGTGAGCAAGTGGCGCCGGAATTGATTCAGGATGCGTTTACGGCGCATGCGCTTGAGACGGAAGTTCGATGTTTGCTGGAGTCGCGAGAGGCGCGTGAACAGCAGAAACGCAAACTGGCCGGGGTGCGAGCGAAACTTGGGCCCGGAGGGGCGATCGAGCGGGCAGCGGACATCATCGCGGAAATGGTGGGATGCGCGGAGAGCCGCGAGCAACTGAATAGGGCAGTTTGAGAGTCTAACGAGCGAGAATCTTATGAGTGGAAAGAAGAAAAGGACGCGCATGAAAAGATTGCGCTTTGGCTTGACGATCCTTGCTTTGGCGGTGACTGCATTCGCGGCGGGCCGCGCAAAGGCGCAGCAGCAACTGCCGAAATTCGATTTTGATGCGGTGCACTATGACGTGAGAGCGACGCTACAACCGTCAACGCAGACGATGACGGCGGACGCGAAGATCGAGCTGGTGGCGAACGCCGCGTCGCGGACGATTCTGCTGGAGCTGCATCCGGATTTGCAGGTGAAGGCCGTGACGCTTTCGAGTGACGGAAGGAAGCTCGATTTTCAGCGGGATTCGATGAATCCGCTGGATTTACGCGTTTCGCTCCCGTCGGATGCGCAAAATGGGATGCACGTGACGATCGATGTGAATTACGCGGGCGCGTTTGCGAATGACGAGGACAGCCCAACAAAAAATGTGCGCTTCGCGTGGATCGACAAGGATTCCGCGTAT
This sequence comes from Candidatus Acidiferrales bacterium, assembly GCA_036796475.1. Lineage (GTDB taxonomy): Bacteria > Acidobacteriota > Terriglobia > Acidiferrales > UBA7541 > DAHUXN01. The sequence continues at coordinate 6,643 of DAIRCW010000003.1, forward strand.
CTGCTGCTGCCGGCGCGATGGTTTCCGCTGACGAATTATCCTTCGAACCGCTACACAGCGACGTTTCAGATCAATGTCCCAGACAATTTCGCAGTGACGGGGACGGGAGAAGCTTCGACGCCGACGGAGCAGGCTGCGGCGAAAGAAGGCGAGAGCGGGCGCTCGATTTATACGTTTACGTGCAAAGATGCTGCGCCGGTGGGAACTTTCGTTGCGGGGAACCTGCAACTGACGCCGGTGCATGCGCAAGGATTGAATATTTCAATTTACGCGCCGCCGTCGGCGACGGCGACAGCCAAGCCGTACGGAGACGCCATCGCCAGTGCGTTGATTTATTTTTCGAATGAGTTTGGGCCGATGGCGAGTCCAAATATTACCTTGGCACAACTGCCGGACGGAAGTTTGGAAGAGTATTCCGCGCCGGGGCTGATGCTTTTGAGCGCGCGCCAATGGGGAACAGCTGCGAATCAAGCGGAGATTGCGCATCTGGCGGCACGGCAATGGTGGGGGAACGAGGTGCTGCCGGCATCGGAATCTGATGATTGGATAACTTCGGGGCTGGGGCAGTACGTGAGCGCGATGTACATCGAAAAAACGGAAGGTGAGCCGGGATTCCGCAAGGAGTTGACGAACTTTGCGGTGGGCTCGGTGATGTTCGAAGATGCGGCGCCGATCGCGCAGGCGCAGAGTTTACAGCCTTACTCGCGCCAATGGGAGTCAGTGGTGGTCGATAAGGGCGCGATGGTTTTCCACATGTTGCGGACGTCCATGGGCGATGCGGCATTTGATTCCCTGCTGCACGATTTCTATGCGGCGCATGCGGGGAAAACGGCAAGCATTGATGATTTCGAAAAGCTGGCACAGAGCAAAATGCCGCCACCGAAAGCAGGAGAGGCGAGCCTGAATATGGTGGCATTCTTCTCGCAGTGGCTCAATTCCACGGGCATTCCGGAATTCAAATTGGATTACATCGTGTACCGAACGCCGAAGGGATTCAAAGTCGTCGGCAAAGTGATGCAGCCGATTGAGACGTTCAACATGCCGGTGGAAATTCGCGTGGCGACGGAAGGAAATGCGGTGACGAAAGTTGTGCCGGTGGTGGGGACGAGCAGCCCGTTTTCGATTGATACGTTCGGGCAGCCGAAGCCGGACGGAATTACGATTGATCCGGATAATGACTTGCTGAAGTTGAGCCCGCAATTGCAGGTGCGGGCGCTGATTGCTTATGGCGAGGGCCTGGCGGAGCGGGGGAATTTCGCAGGAGCGATTGAGCAATATCACAAGGCGCTGGCGCTGCAGTCAAACAATTCGCTGGCGGACTTCCGGATTGGCGAGGCGTTTTTCTACGAGAAGAATTACTCGGCGGCTTCGAACAGCTTCCGCGATGCGCTCGACGGCGATTTGGACCCGAGCTACCGATGGGTCGAAGTCTGGAGCCACATTTATCTGGGCAAGATTTTCGATTTGACGGGTTCACGGGAGCGCGCGATTAACGAGTATCAAAAGGCGGAAGAATTGAAGGACAACACGGCGGGTGCGCAGCAAGAAGCGGAGAAGTACATGAAGAGCCCGTACAAGCCGGCTGAAACTGGGCCGAACGGGCCGATCGCGGCGACTCCGACTAAACCGGCGCAATAGGGAATTCTATCCAATAAGCGCAGGGGCTAATCACTTCTTCGAGAGATCTTTCCACGTCTCCTCAAAAATCTTCAGCGAATCCGCATCGAAGAGAACAAAGAAGATTTTCTTAAGCGAAGTTTCGCCTTGGAGATGCTTCATGGCCTCGGAGAGCATGATTTGGGCGCATTCGCGGATTGGAAAACGGGCGATGCCGGTACCGACGGCGGGGAAAGCAATGGTTTCGAGATTGTGTTCCGAGGCAATGCGAAGTGAATGGGCCGTGGAGCTGCGCAAATCCGCGGCGCTGGTGCGACCGCCGAGCTCCATACTGGCAGCGTGAATTACATGGCGAGCCTTGAGGCGTCCGCCGGAAGTGATGGCCGCGCCGCCGAGAGGAATCGAGCCGATGGCATCGCATTCGCGCTGAATTTCGTCGCCACCCTTGCGGCGAATCGCGCCGGCAACTCCTCCGCCGAGCTGCAAATCGTTGTTGGCGGCGTTCACGATGGCGTCGACGTCCGTCTCGGTGAGATCGCCCTGCTGGATGACGATTTCGGGAGAGTTGCTCATGACAAGGAACCTAGGTTCATTTTAGCTTGCCTTGCCGATTCAGGACTGCGATTTGGCGGCAGTTTCTTTATAGTCAAAAACGCCGCGACCGGATTTGCGGCCCAGACGTCCGGCTTTGACGTACTGTTCGAGGAGCGGACACGGACGGTATTTGTCGCCGAGGGTGCGGTGCAAATGCTGGAGGATGCTAAGCCGCACGTCGAGTCCCACGAGATCGACGAGTTCAAATGGGCCCATGGGATGATTGAGGCCGAGCTTGAGGGCTTTGTCGATGTCCGCGGCGGTGGCGACACCTTCCTGCAGCATGTAGAAAGCCTCGTTGCCAATCATGGCGTTGATACGGCTGGTGACGAAACCGGGCGATTCGCGCACAACGACGACTTCTTTGCCCATGCGGCGGCCAGCTTCTGCGCATGCGGCGACGGTTTGCTCGGAAGTCTCGAGGCCACGAACAATTTCGAGTAATTTCATTTTCTGGACGGGATTGAAAAAGTGCAGGCCGATGCAATTCTCGGCGCGAAAAGTGATGGCGGCCATTTCGGTGATGGAAAGCGAAGACGTGTTGCTGGCGAGAATGGCGCCGGGTTTGGCAAATTTGTCGAGGATAGTGAAAATTTCGAGCTTGGTTTCCATTTCTTCGGGGACGGCTTCAATGATGAGTTCGGCCTCGCGGCAGGCGTCTTGAACGGAGCGCGAAGTTTGGATGGCGGCGAGGGATTTTTGCTTTTGGTCTTCGGTGACTTTGCCGCGGGCGATTCCTTCATCGAGAGCGCGGCGAATGTAGTCGAGACCCTGCTGCAAAACGGAATCGGAAACGTCTTCGAGGATGGTGCGGTAGCCGGCGAGAGCGGAAGAATAGGCGATACCACGACCCATGGTGCCGGCTCCGATGATTGCTACGGTTTTGATTTCCATTCATAGGCTCCTATAAATATTTTAGGCGCGCACCGGAAAAAGGCGCGCCGCGTTGTCATAAAGAATTTTCTTCTGCGCGCTCGCGGAGATGGGAAGCGCGCGAAAGTTTTCCATGTTACCGCGAATTCCCGGAACGCCCGGGCCGGGCCAGTCAGTACCCCAGAGGACTTTGTCGGCGATTTCTTCAATGCGCGGAAAATATTCCATGAGGCGCTGCGGAGGAATGCCGGAAATGTCCATGTACATGTTGGGATGGCGACGAATGAGGAAGAAGGATTCGTTCATCCAAAGCGGACGGCCGCCGTGCGCAAGAATGATGACGAGATGCGGAAAATCGATGGCGACGTCGTCGGCGAGCATGGGCTGAGCGTAGACATTGCGCGCGCCCGGAAAAATGGAGGTGCCGGTGTGAATCATGACCGGCATGCGATTCGCTTGCGCTCGTTCGTACATGGCGGCAAGAGGGCCGAAGCCGTCGCGATAAGCATTGGGCGCGAAAAGCTGATGCGAGGGATGGACTTTGAGACCACGAATCCCGAGATGTGCGAGGCGGTCAACTTCGGCGCCGGCATCAGGAACGTATTTCGGGTGGACGGAGCCGAAGGCCAGCAGGCGCGAAGGCTCGGCGGAACAGTACGAGGCGATCCAGTCGTTCACTTCGGGAGGAAAGCCGATTACGTCGGGGCTGACGTAATTGATTAGACCGGCGCGCTCGATGCCAGCTTCGTCGAGAAAATTGAGAAAAGATTTTGCGTCGGCGGAATAGCGCTGAACGTCGGGATAATCCTTGCGGCCGCGCTGGATGAGTTCGAGCGCATGAGGCTTGAACATGTGGAGCGGCTGGATGTGGATGTGAATGTCAATGACGAGAGACGAGTCCGACGCCAAGCGATTCTCCTTAAGCAAATTTTCGAGGCAATTCGCGCGCAGATGATTCTACAGGCGAGAGTGCGATGAGTTCCAGGTTTCTTCGAGCGCGCGTCGGGTGAAGACGCGCAGCATTTCACGCCGGTAAACGGGCGTGGAGGCGGAAGTGGTCAGCGGCTTCCCGGTGCGAATGGCAGCATGCGCAGCTTGCTCCGCCAATTCAGGCGACCATTTTTTGCCGATGAGATTTTGCGCGGCTTCGTGCACAAGAAGCGGCGCGGGATTGACGGCGGAGAGCGCGACACGAGCGTCGCGGCAAAAGCCAGAGGAGTCCGCTTGCATGGCGACGGCTACACCAGCGAGCGGATAGTCAATCGAGTCGCGAACGCGCAGCTTGTGGTAGACGCCGCGGAGTCCGGCCATTTGCGGAGGCACGTGAACAGCGGTGAGCAGTTCATTGCGGGTGAGAGCGATACGGTCCTTGCCATCATTCTTGTAAAAATCGGGGAGCGGAATGCGGCGCGTGCCGAAAACACTGGAGACTTCGACTTCCGCATCGAGAGTCAGGAAAGCAGGCGCGGAATCGCCGGACCAGGCAGCCCAGCAGAATTTGCCTCCGGGAGCGACGTGGCAGACGTCGCCATCTTTTTTCAGGCAGCCGCCGAGGGACTGGCGCCAAAAATGGGACTGGTTGTACCAACGGCAGCGCGTTTCGAGGCAGAGATTGCCGCCGATGGTTCCCATGTTGCGCTGCAAAGGGCCGGCAATGGTGGCAATGGCGCTTGCGAGCACGGGAAATTCGCGAGCGAGCCATGGAGTTTCAAGAACACGAGTGAGGGAGGCGGCAGCGCCGATAGTTAGTCCCCGGGCCGGCGAAAATTCGATGCGGGAGAGTTCGCTTAGCGACTTGATGTCCACGAGAATGCGCGGCGTGAAGAGTTTCATTTGCAGATTGGGAATCACGTCGGTGCCGCCGGCGATAATCATGGCGTCGGGGGCATGCTCATCGAGCATGCGGCAGGCTTCGGCGATGTTGCGTGGCTGGAGAATGCGAAAAGCGGGCAGGGTCATTGCGAAATTCCCGATGGGGATGGCTGCTTCGAGGTGCGCGAGGCATCTGTTGCGCCGCTTTTTTCTTTCGCGTGAATGGCTTCGAGAATTTTCTCTGGCGTGAACGGAGCGGAATTGATGCGCACGCCGACGGCGTCATAAATCGCATTGGCGATTGCAGGAATGGTGGCGGCGAGCGAGCCTTCGCCGGCTTCTTTTGCGCCGAATGGGCCTTCGGGATCGATGCTTTCGACGATGATGGATTCGATCTCCGGATTTTCTTTGGTGGCGGGAATGCGGTATTCGAGGAGCGAAGGGTTCATCAGGCGGCCTTCGTGCCAGGTCATGTCTTCTTGAAGAGCCTGGCCGAAGCCCATGTAGACGGAGCCTTCAACCTGGCCTTCTACGGTGAGCGGATTGAGGGCTTTGCCGCAATCGTGCGCGGCAACGATTTTGTCGACGTGCACGTGGCCGGTTTCGGGATCCACGGTGACTTCGGCAGTTTGCGCGCTGTAGCTGTAGGCGGGTGAAGGGCCGACGCCGGCGCCTTTAAATTTTCCGCCGCGGGCGTCTTCCGGCGGAGCATACGTGCCGCGCGCGACAAGAGCGCCGTGAAATTCAAGCGCTAGAGCGACGGCTTCGTCGAAGGACAGGCACTTGCTCGAATCGTTGGCGTGAGAGATACGCTCGTCCTTTGCGATGAGATCCGCAGTCGAGCAGGCGAATTTCTTAGCGACGGCGGCGAAAATCTGATCGCGCATGTCTTTGGCGGCGTTGAGCGCGGCGTTGCCGGCCATGAAGGTGACACGGCTGGAGTAACTGCCCAAGTCGATGGGAGTGAGTTCCGTATCTGCTGCGACGAGCTTGATGCGTTCGGGACGAACGCCGAGAACTTCGGCGGCGATCTGAATTTGCATCGTGTCGGAGCCCTGGCCGATTTCCGATGCGCCGGTGTAAAGAGTTACAGCCGCATCGCGGTCAATTTTGATGTGCACGGTGGTGTGCGGCATGTTCGAGCGGACGATGGGATTCGCCGCGCCGCTGACGTAATGGCTGCACGCGACACCAATTCCCTTCCCGTAAGGCAGCTTGCCTTTTTTCTCGCGCCAGCCGGAGCGTTCGAAAACTTTTTCGATGCATTCGGGCAGGCCGTAGCTCGTAACGCGCAAGGAATTGGCGGTGACGCATGGCGCTTTCAGCAAATTGCGACGGCGAATCTCGACGGGATCAATCTTCGCCTGATGAGCGAGCTGATCGAGCATGGATTCGAATGCGAAGCGCACGTTTACCGTGCCGTGTCCGCGCATGGCGCCGCAAGCGGGCTTGTTGGTGAGCACGCGAAAACCGTCGTAGCGGACGTTGGCAATGTCGTAGATAGCCCCGAGTAGCGCGCCGGAATAGAGCACGGTGACAGGGCCGTAGCCGCAGTAGGCGCCGCCGTCCTGAATCACACGCGCTTGCACGGCGGTGATTTTTCCTGAGCGGGTGATTCCAACTTTCAGATAAACGATGGTGATGGGGCGGCCGCGATGCGCGAGAAACACTTCCTCGCGCGTGTAAGTGATCTTCACAGGTTTACGCGATTTTTTTGCGAGCACAGAGGCGGCGATTTCGAGAGGAATCACTTCGCTCTTACCGCCGAAGCCGCTGCCGATGAGGGGTTTGATGACGCGAATCTGGCTCATGGGCATTTCGCAGACTTCGGAAATCGTGCGATGAAGATAGAAAGGAACCTGCGTAGAGGAATGGACTGTCAGGCGATCGTCGGGTTCCCAAATGGCCAGCGTGGAATGAGGCTCCATCGCGGCGTGATTGACTTCGCCGGCGTAGTAGCGCTCTTCGGCAACGAAATCGGCTTGCGCGAAACCGGCTTTTGGATCGCCGAAGACGTGATGGTATTCCTTTTCGATATTGTGAGGACGCTGGTCGTGAATCCAATTGGATTCGGCCTTCATGGAAATTTCCGGATCGAAAAAGGCGGGTAACTGTTCGTAATCGACGCGCAACAAATCGAGAGCTTGCTCGGCAATCTCGGCGGATGTGGCGGCGACGGCGGCGACGTTATCGCCAATGTAGCGGGCCTTATCGAGCGCAAACACGCGCTCATCGTGGCCAATGGGCAAGATGCCGTAAGGATTGCGCGCGTCCTGTCCGGTGGCAACGGCCTTTACGCCGGGAATCGCTTCGGCGCGCGAAGTATCAATGGAACGAATGCGCGCATGCGGATAAGGCGAATGGAGAATTTTGCCGATGAGCATTCCGGGAACGCTGAGGTCGTCGGCATATTTGCCCAGGCCAGTGACTTTGGCGCGCGCGTCCGCCATCGGCAGAGGCTTGCCGATGATGCTGAAGCCGTTGCTGGAAGAAGAATCGGGCATATCAGCGGGCGTCCGGCGCGGCTGAAGCTCGCGGAGCGGCGTTCGTGCGGCCCTTTTCGAGCGCGTATCTCACGGATTCGTAGATCTGCATGTAGCCGGTGCAGCGGCAAAGATTTCCAGACAGCGCTTCGCGAATTTCGTCGAGCGTGGGATTCGGATTGCGATCGAGCAAGGCCTTCGTGGCGATCATGAAGCCGGGCGTACAGAAACCGCATTGCGCGCCGCCCATTTCCGCAAAACCTTGCTGAACAGGATCGAGTTCGCCAGGGCCGCCGAGGCCTTCCACAGTGGTGATTTCGCGTTGCTGATAGCTGGAGGCGAGCGCGACGCAGGAAAGCATGGGAACGCCGTCCACGAGCACGGCGCAGCAGCCGCAACTGGAATCGTCGCAGCCGCGCTTGGAGCCAGTGAGTCCAAGATCTTCACGCAATGCCTCGAGCAAAAGGCGATTGGGGGCGACAGCGATCTCGCGCTCTTCGCCATTGACGCGGAGATGGATAATTTCTTTATTCACCAAATCACCGGATGCACCGTCTGGACTTTCAAACTCAGAATGGCTATTTCCCCTGCCACACTGGCTGACGCTTTTCCATAAATGCGCGAATACCCTCGGCGGCATCGTGCGTTTTCATCAAGCCGTGCAAGTAAAGATCTTCCATGGATTCCAGAGAGCCTTCGAAATCGAAGCCCTCGGATGTCCAGAGTTTGCAGCGCGTCATGGCTAGGACGTGCGGGCTGAGCGAACGCAGATCGCGCGTCAAGCCGTCGAGCGCGGCGTCGAGTTCGCCATTGGGCACGACGCGCGTCACAAGGCCGAGGCGATGGGCTTCGCTAGCGGAAATGCTTCGGCCCGTCAGGATCAAATCGACAGCGGCGCGGATGCCTATGAGGCGCGGAAACGTGACCATGGCGGCCGGCGGAAAGCAGCCGAGTTTGATTTCGGGCTGGCCGAAGACGGCTGATTCGGCAGCGACGACGAAATCGCAGAATGTGGCAAGTTCGCATCCGCCGCCGAGACAATGGCCGTGAACGGCCGCGACAGTTATTAGAGAACTGCGCCAAAGTTCGCGGAAGATGGCATGAAATGCGTCGAGCATGTCGCCAACACGGTCCGGCGTGTGATCGGCGACGTCCGCACCAGCCGAAAATCCTTTTTCGCCAGAGCCGCGAAAAACCAGGATGTCGCAGCGATCGGCGAGGCTGACAATCGCCTGATGAATCTCGCGCATCATGCCGATATTCATCACGTTGAGAGGTGGACGATGTAATGTAATGCTTGCCACTCGCTGCTCAAGCTTGACGCGAACGCATGAGTTCCCCGACACGAGAACCGGATGGGAGCCCGATTCGGCTTTGCGAACGTGGGGCACTATTCCATCGATCCTTTGGGTGCGACCCACTTGGGTTCAGTGGACTGAATGTCCATGACCAGCTTCACGTCGTCCTCTTGGGGAAGAACTTCTTTCACGTGCTCGGCGTACTTCTCAGGAGAAAGTAGCTCGCCGGTGACGCTGTACGGCTGGTTGGCGAACTCGCCGATGTGACGGTTGAATTTCAGATCAGGCACATACAGTTTCGTCTGGCCCGCAGGGACGTGCTTGTTGATCTGCTCGATCAGCTTCAGGCATTCCTCATAATAGAGCTTGCGATTGTGCTCGTTCATGTGGCCGAGGTCGGCGGTCTGCTGGTTCTGGGCTTCGTCGTAGCGTCCTTTGAGCCCCCAGACGTAGAACCAATGCGCGGAACTGGATTGATCCACGCCGAAAAGGTCGTAGCTGACGGGAATCCACTTGTTAACGTATTTCTGAATGATGTTCAGCGGCACGACGCCGGCTTTGACGATGCGTTTGATGCCATCGTGGCCGGTACCAAGATGGAAGGATTCTTCGCGCAGCATGGGAATCATGGATTGCGCGAGGGGCGCAAAACCGGAATAGCTCAGCATGGTGAGCTGGAATTTGCCATCGCGGTCGACAAAATCTGTGTAGGTGAAAAAATCGAGCCAGTTGCGCACGTCTTGATTGAAGGCACCGAGCAAGCGCTTCTGCTCGAAGGCGCGGCGCTCGAGCATTTTCTGGGCTTCGACGCGGCCACTGTAGCCGAAATGCGAAATGAGCAGCGAGCACATCTGCCAGCCGTGACGCATCTCTTCGGTGACGACGCGGCAGAGCGATTTGCGGTCATGCTCGCTGGGAGAAGCCTGGAAAAGATGGCGCTGCTGCTCGACGGAAGCGAATTCGGTGTCGCCCTGAAAAATAATCAGGTTCATCAGACCGTCGCGGATGCGCTGGTCGGGGATCTCCAGAATTTTTTGCCACTTTGCACGGCCTTTGAAGGCGCCGAATTCGATTTCGTTGGAGCGAATGGGGCCGAATTTGGCTTCGAATTTGTAATCCTCGATTTCCGGATAGTTGACTCCGATGTCTTTTCGCCACGAACCGAACAGGTCTACCCAGTCATCGAAAGTTGTAATTTTTGCTGCTGGCATCATTGCTGCTTTACCTCCATGATTGCGGATTAAATTTCTTCGCGTCCCTCAAGTCTCAAATCTGAAATGCGCGGTCAGTTGTCCAGGCTCTCCAGGATGGCCGCGAGTTTTTTGAAGTAGCGCATTTTCACGCCGCTGCCCTTTGCGTTGAGACCGCTCGTTGACGGCAAAACGAAAACGTCAGCGCCGTAGAGTTTTTCTTTCTGCAGGCCCAGCATGCATACGCGGCCGGAAAATCGTTCGTAAACCATCTTGCCGTTAAATGCGACCATGCGGGGCCGGAACTCTTCGAGTTTGCGCGCGAGCAAAACGCGGCCTTCGGCAAATTCTTCGCGGGCCAGATCGTCTATTCCTTTCGATGGCCGTTTGACCAAATCGGTAAGCCCGATGCCGAACTCGACGATTCGCCGATCGTCCTTGTAAGTGAGCGGCTCAGGAATCACGCCGGACTCGTACAGAAGCGGCCAGAATTCGTTGCCGCGGCCAGCATAGTAATGGCCGACGCGAGCTGAACGCTCACCGGGATTGCATCCAACGACCACTAACCTCATCCCCCGTCGAAGATGATCAGGCAGCGTGCGCATCGCTTCCAGAGGTCTCCGTTGAGAAATTCAAGTTCAATCCTTCAAATTCACCCAAACACTTTTGACCTGCGTGTAGCTTTCGAGCGCGTGCATGCTCAGTTCGCGCCCGTAGCCGCTCATTTTGTAGCCGCCAAAAGCAGCGGCTGGGTCGTAATTGTTGTACGTGTTGATCCAAACGGTGCCCGCTTCGAGGCGGCGGGCGATGCGATGGGCTTTGGCAATGTCGCGCGTCCAAACGGCAGCGGCAAGGCCGTAGGGATTTTTGTTGGCCTCGCGAACGGCTTCTTCGACGTCGTCGAATGCTATAGCGGCAAGAACAGGGCCGAAGATTTCTTCGCGGGCAATGGTCATGTCATTTTTCACGCCGTCAAAGACCGTAGGCTGCACAAAGTAGCCGGTTCCGTTGGGGACTGCCGAACGACCGCCGCCTGCTAGGAGTTTTGCCCCTTCACTCTTGCCTTTTTCGATGTAGCTGAGAACTTTGTTCATCTGCGGCTCGCTGACCAGAGCGCCGAATTTTGTTTTGGGATCGAGCGGATCGCCGGGCTGAAGCTTTTTGGCGCGGTCAACGAGCTTTTGCATGAATTCATCATGAATTTTGCGTTCGACAAAAAGACGCGAGCCTGCGGCGCAGACTTCCCCTTTGCCGTAGAAAATGCCAATGGTAGCGCCGCGAACCGCGCCGTCTATGTCGGCATCGGAGAGAACGATGTTGGGGGATTTTCCGCCGAGTTCGAGCGTGACATGCTTGAGTGTATCCGCGGAAACGCGGGCAATCTCCTGTCCTGTTACGGTCGAGCCGGTGAACGCGATTTTCGCAACGCCCGGATGGCGCACGAGCGCGCGGCCAAGCTCGTCGGACGAGCCGGTGATGACATTCAATGCGCCGGCAGGAAGGCCGGCCTCCTGGGCAATTTCGGCCAAACGCAAAGCGGTGAGAGATGTCCACGGAGCGGGTTTCAGGACGACGGTATTTCCAGCAGCGAGAGCGGGCGCGACTTTCCAGGAAGCCAGGAGCAGCGGAAAATTCCAGGGAACGATGGCGGCGACGACGCCGATAGGTTCGCGAAGCGTGTAATGTAAAAAGGGACCACGAACGGGAACGGTTTCGCCGTGAATTTTTGTGGCCCAACCTGCATAGTAGCGGAAAACTTCCGCCACCATGGGCATATCGACCTGGCAGGATTCGAAAATAGGCTTGCCGTTGTCGAGAGTTTCGAGCGTGCCGAGCTCTTCGTTGTACTTGTCGATGAGGTCGCCGATCTTCCAGAGAATGCGGCCGCGATCTGAGGCGTTCATCTCCGCCCAGGAACCGGATTCGAATGCGCGGCGCGCAGACAGGACAGCAGCATCAGCGTCGCGTGCGTCGCCATCGGCGAGTTGCGTCAGAACTTGCCCAGTTGCAGGATTGATGGACGCAAACGTTTTTCCTGAGGCAGCGTCGACCCATTTGCCATCAATGAACAAACGCCCAGGCTTTGGCTCGACTTTTGCGGGAGTGGCCATGGAGCGTTACTTTCCCTTGAACTCCGGCTGGCGCTTTTCGACGTAGGCCTTGATCCCTTCTTTGGCGTCTTCGCTGGTGAAGAGCAACTGCTGGAGTTCGCGTTCGATGCCGAGAGCCTCGCCAAAAGGAACTTCTGCGCCGGTAACAACCGCGCGCTTGATGCGGCCGACGGCGCGCGAGGCTTTGTTCGGCGGGCAGAATTGGCGCGCGTAGGACATAACGTCATCCCAGAAAGATTCGCGTTCGTATATGTAGTGGATGAGGCCGAATTCGAGAGCCTCCTCAAAACTGAAGGTGCGGCCAGTGGTCATCAGTTCCATGGCGCGCGAGCGGCCGATGACGCGCAGCAGGCGCTGCGTACCGCCGGTACCGGGCAAAACGCCGAGGTTAACTTCCGGCAGGCCGATCTTGCCGCCTTCCTTTTTTGCGATGCGAATGTCGCAGGCAAGAGCGATTTCGAGTCCACCGCCCACCGTGTGGCCATTTAGAGCAGCAATGACGAGCTTGGGCGTTTGCTCGAGTCGCGAGAGCGTTTCATTGGCGTGGAGGCAAAAATAGTATTTGAACTGCGGATCGACTTTATTGAGCATGGGAATGCTCGCGCCCGCGGAGAAAAATTTCTCGCCTGCGCCGCGCAGCAAGAGCACGTGGACGCTGTCGTCCATGCGCGCCTTCAGAATGGCGTCGTCGAGCTGGCGCATCATTTCGTAGGTATAAGTATTTGCAGGCGCATCGTCGAGTTCGATGACGGCAACGCCCTGCTCCGGGCGATAGTGAACAAGCTCTTTCTGCTCCACTGCGGTGATGGTTGCCATTGGAAAAATCCTCCTCGCAAATATCGAAGTCGAATGCTACACGGCTATGCGAGCCGTTGCGTTCACGCTGCGGCCATTACGGACCGCTCTGCCCGATCGCTGATGGCTATTCACGACGCCGTGCAAAAACATGTCTGACATGGCGGCGGAAAGCTCCTCCGAACGCGGGTCGCGCTGCGGCTGATACCATGTGTGAATCCAGTTCATCATGCCAAAAAGCGAGAGAACGGCGACGCGCGGGCTGACATCGCATGACGGGTTCTCGTCCCGCAGCGCTTCGAAAATCTCGACGGCGATACCGTAATACTTCCGCTTGATTTCAGCAACGCCCTTGCGATAGGCGCCCTCGAGAGCGTCATCCTCGTGCGCCAAAACTTTCATTTCCATGGGGTGCTGCAGGAAATAGCCGAGATGATTGCGGACAAAGACACGCAGCCGTTCAGCGGGTTCGCGAACGCCGCCGAGGGCCGCCTGGAGGTGCGCCAGAATGGTCTTAAATGTATGGATCTGAATCAGATAAAGGATTTCCTGCTTGCTCTTCACATAGTAATACAAGCCGGAAAGGGAGACGCCGCTTGCGCGGCTGATGTCGCGAATGGAAGCTCCTTCGTAACCCCGATTTGCAAAAACCTGAGCAGCGTGACGAAGGATGTGGTCGAGCTTTTCGGAAGAAGGAGGCGCATTGTGATTCGGTGTGTCCGGCATAGGCGAGGCAGTCTTGGTCGAACGTTCGTTCAACTTTCGAGCATAGAGAACTGCGTAGAGCGTGTCAAGGCGGAATCGGAGACGAAGTTAAGAATTAGGATTGCGATTCCCTTCCCCGGAAAAACTCTGCATCCCCTGACCTTTCAGGCGCGTCCAATACACTTCCGAGAACAAATGGAAGAATTGCGTTACACTGATGCCTTCTCTATGAATGCCAAAGCAAAACCGCAAACTACAGATGGCAATTTCGCAAATGCCGGCGCTGTTCCCGCCGACGATGAAGCCGCGCTGGTGGCGGCGGCAAAGGCCGGAGAGATTTCCGCGTTCGAAACCCTGGTAAGCCGCTACGAACGCAAAATTTACCGCCTCGCCCAACACATCACGCAAAATAATGAGGACGCCGAAGACGTTTCGCAGGAAGCGTTCTTAAAAGCATTCGAGCATCTCGGCGAGTTTCAAGGAAATTCGCGTTTTTACACGTGGCTGGTGCGCATCGCCGTAAACCAGGCGCTGATGAAGCTGCGCAAACGCCGCAATAAAGACGTATCGCTCGATCAGGAGATCGAGACCGAAGAAAATTTCATTCCGCGCGAAATCGAAGACTGGGGCCCTTCGCCGGAGGAGCGTTACACCCAGGAGGAGATGGCGCGAATCCTGTCAGAGGTCATCGGTGAACTCGACCCGTCTTTCCGCCTGGTTTTTCAACTGCGCGATATTGATGAGCTTTCCACAGAGGAAACTGCCGAGGCACTGGGAATTTCCGTGCCAGCGGTGAAATCGCGGCTTTTGCGGGCGCGGCTGAAACTTAGAGACAAGCTGAACCGATATTTTGTACGAGGAATGGTGAAATGAGATGAACTGTCGTGGCGTAGTGAGAGAACTTTCCAACTATTTGGATGGAGGATTAGATTCGGATCTGCGGAAATCGCTCGAAATTCATCTCGAGCACTGCGAAGATTGCCATTTGCTGGTGGATACAACAAAGAAGACGGTACAAATTTTCTGCAATTCGGATCCGTTGCCGCTTTCGGACGACGTTCGCAACCGCCTGCACAATGCTCTGCTGAAACGGCTGGGGCGCCCGAAAGACTAATGCGCGGCGCGCGCGCCTTCATCGACCCAGAACTCGACCTGCTTCCCTAAATTTCTCTCCAGCGCCAACTCGTAAACTTTTCCAGCGGTCACCACATCCTGAATTGCAATTCCATTGGATTTGAAAATTGTTATCTGATCGGGAGAGCCACGCCCTGCTACACCTGACGTGAAGAGAGTAGACAGCTCCCTGACTTTGTTCCAGCGCTCGGGATTTTCGCGAAATGCCTGGATCAGATCGCCTGCTTCCATTTTCGATTGCTCGCACGAATCGACGAAAATGGCGTCCGCGCGCGCGATAGCTTCTGCATCCAACTCGCGCTTTTCGGGGAAATTTGCGCCGATGGCATTGATGTGCATGCCCGGACGCAGCCACGCGCCTTTGAGCACAGGCTCTTTCGAGGTCGTGGCGGTGACGAGAATCTCGGACTGACGCGCGGTTTCTTCGGCGTTCGCCTCTGCTTTCACCGGGACGCCCAATTTTGCGGTCATTTCTTCAGCAAATTTCTCGCGGCGGTTTGCGTCGCGACCAAAGGCAAACACGCGCTCGACTTTGCGCTCTGCGACGATAGCCTCGAGCTGCGTTTTGGCTTGTACGCCGGTTCCTATGATTCCGACGGCCCTCGCATCCTCGCGCGCAAGGAGCTTTGTGGCTACGCCCGTCGCGGCGCCGGTGCGCATCTGGCCAAGATAATCTGCTTCGATAAAGGCCAGCAGTTCGCCGGTGTTGGCGCGAAATAGCGGAATCATGAAGCGCAGCCCGTGGCGGGAGCTTGTGTAAATCTTCATTCCTTCGTAGCCTCCCGCGCCATCTGCTGCAGCCATGTAATGCAAATATGAGAATCCCTGCAGATGCAGGCGCCGCCGCGGGTGAACGAGCGCGGTCCCTTCCGCCAGCCGGCGGAAAGAGGATTCAACAGCTTCCAGCGCGATCGGCATTGTGAGCAATTGGCGGACATCCGCTTCGGTCAGCAGTAAAGGCATGATGAAGGCTCCTCCATTGGTCTGCGCTCGCTTGGTTCGCGGGAGTGTGTTTATAGCTTACGGTTGAATATTGACTTTGAAGCGAAGCACATGCAAGTCAGGAGCGTCCAGGACAAAGAGTTCGCCATTCGGTGAAAATGCGATGTCAGTCGGCGTGGCTTGCGCACCCCATTCGGGGTGCTGTGAAAAGTCCACAGTCAACTTCGGCTGTCCATCAAGAGTCCAGATCTGCAGCAAACGCTTTGCGGAGTCGGAAGCGGCGACTAAATTGTGGGAGACAGCGAGACCGGCCGTTTTCGGGGAGTTCGAGGAAAAATCAAGGGCGGTAAACGCAAAATTCCACGAAGCCAAATAGCGGCCGTCGCCGGAAAGTTTTTCGACTCGCCGCTCTGCCGAATTGCCCACGTAAATGTTCCCGTCCGCTCCTAGCCGAATGGGATAGGGAGTCCAGTGACCGTCCACACCTGCAGGCTTGCTCCAGGATTGCGAGGCGCGGCCAGAAGGATTCAGTTCTGCAATGCGTCCGGAAACGGAGTCGGCGAGATAAAAGTTCCCTTCCGGCTCCATGGCGATGCTCGAAGGGTCGTGAAGATCGCGGCGGTAATGGAAAAAGAGAGTGCGAAATGGCTTGCCCTCCGGAGAAAAAATCTGCACCCATCCGTGGCGGCGATCAACGGCAAAGATCGCGCCGCCCGGGTCAATGGCCAGGTCCCAATCGTTAGGATTGGACAAAATGCCAAAGACGAGAAGAGGACGGCCGGAAGAATCGAACTTTTCGATGCGCGGCGGGTTTCCATCATCCGCGATGTACACGCTTCCCGCGCCATCGCAGGTGATCACCTGAGGCTTTTGGAATTCTCCGGGCTGATCTCCGGAGTGTCCCCACTGGCTCAAAAGTTGAAGTGGGGGCGGTGGCGGACTTTGCGCCGCTTGCGGAGGATGACCGCACGCCGAAAAGGAACAGAGCGCTATAAGAATTGAAATTAGGAGGACAGTTCCCGATGGCGGGCCGGCCACGAATCGAGAGGGAGAAATCCGCATCCGCTAAGTATGGTCCCTTCCTGCGCGAGCTGATTTACTCGCGTCACGGACGGTGTTCGAGGCATCAATGCGCCGCACGGTAGTCAATCGCATGCGGTAGGTTCTCTTGTCCATGCCTGCCGCTCCCAAATTGTCGAAGCTGAAATAGGCATCGTCAGTGGGCAATTTGGCGGGCGTGACTTGCACCGGCAGTTTGCCGCAGACCCGGCTATCCATGAACGCTGTTTCGTAACGATTCCGCACCGAGCTCCAGGTGTAAACGCGCAGAAGCGTGAAGTCGCACGCCGCGTCACGCTGCCGATTACCGGCGACGAGATATTCGGGGCGATAGGTTTGGGAAGAGCTGTCCAATGTGCGATTTATTTTAAACCACGCGACAACATGGATTCCCTCCGATGATTCGTAGCCCGACAGTGGCTCGGGCAAATCGAATTTCAGCAGGCGCCCCAAGGCCCATCCGGTGATTGAACCGGCGTTCTTCACGTCGGCGCGCACGAGCCACCAATCTTCGGCATTGGGAGAACTCGTTCCACTCTTCGGCGGTTCGGCGGAGAGTGCATGCTGAAACACGACCAGTTGGGAATCGGCGGGAGCTTGCAGAATCACCGGCGAAGCCGCACCGGGCTGCGTGTGCAAGTTCGCGCGCGCCCGCGTGTGTCCCGAAGCTTGAACCGGCAAATCTTCCGCAGATTTCGCTAAAACCGTGGCACTGTGCCAAAGATCGGGATCCATCAGGGAGGCGGAAGAAACCCAGCCGCGTACTCCGGACGCTGTGCTCACCAGTGCCTCGTGCGCGTAGTGCTGATGGATTTGGACGCGTTCGCCGTAATTCAGATTCGCCACAGGCGTGCGAATTTCCGCGGTGCTGTTCCACACCGTCGCGCCGCGCTGGCCGATGAAGGCCTCTTCCGTATTGTGCTGGTGATGCAGACGGTATTCGCGAACGCTCAGAGCCACCAAAACGCCTACGACAAGTGCAATGATGAAAGCGCGCCGCATCTGAATTACTCCGGCAGCGGACGTGCCATGGCGAACGCAAAAAGAAAGTGCTGAGCCAGGCCGGGCTGCATAAAACTCCTTATAGCGAAAACGTGAATATATTACCTCAGAATCGTGTCTTCCGTTCAGAGTTGATGCAGGTTGGAGTGGAATCGTTTCTGCTAAAATGAGCACCTTCAACCGAACACGTCGCAAGACATTCAAAAGGAGCGCAGAGCCATGCAGCATCTCGAAAAGCTCAAACCGGTAGCGCTGTTACTACTGAGACTGGGACTGGGCGTGATTTTTGTATACCACGGCTATCCGAAGCTCTTCGGCCCAACGCATCAGCAGATGCTGCAGTTCGCGCACATGGGTTTTCCTGGCTATTTTGTTTACGTCGCTGGAGTGATTGAATTTTTCGGAGGCTGTTTGCTCTTCCTGGGGCTATTTACGCGACTTGCCGGCTTGTTCTTAGCCGGAGAAATGGCCATCGCGATCGCTCGCGTGCATGTTCCGCAAGGCGGGCTTGGTGCGGTGTCGAATTATCAGCTCCCGCTGGCACTTGCGGTTGCGGCATTCACACTGGTAGCGGTTGGAGCGGGCGCGATCTCATTTGACCGCGCGATTTTCAAGGGCAAGTTCTAGGGGCCTGCGCGCGGGCGCAGCTCACGCCCGCGGCGGCTGCGGCGCGCTCTGCGACGGGACGGCCGAGACCACCACAGGCATCCGCGGCATAATCAGCCAGCCGACCACGTACACGGCGATCCCCGGAATCAATCCGGTGACAAAAGTGACCAGCACCCACACGAGGCGGACAATCGTCGAGTCGGTGTCGAAATACTCGGCTAGGCCGCCGCACACGCCGGCGATCTTCGAATCGGAAATAGAACGGTGCAACTGCCGCTGCGCAGTTCCCGCCGGCGCATTTGCCTGGCGTTTGCCACAGAAGTAGCAGAAACGTGAATAATCGGCAATTTCCCGCTGACAGTTTGGACAGATCATATTGACCTCCGAAGCCGCCAATCGGCGGCCACACTGTTCTCACTAGAACTACGAACCAGGGGCCGAAATAGTTTCCTGCTGCGAGAGGCGTTTTCAGAATGCGGCCAAATCCTGCACGGCTCGCACAATGTCGTCTGTCTGCGGCAGAATCTCGTCTTCGAGCTTAGGCTGGTAAGCGCAGAAAGTGTCAGTGGCAGCCACGCGGCGCACCGGAGCATCCAACTCCTCGAAAAGTTCGTCGGCAATGCGCGCGGCAATTTCTGCGCCGTAGCCCCAGGACAGCGAATCTTCATAGGCCACAACGACGCGACTTGTTTTTCGAATAGATGCGGCGATAGCGTCCCAGTCGTACGGGCTGAGAGTCCGCAGATCCAAGATTTCAGTCTCAATTCCCTGCCGCCCAAGCTCCGCCGCGGCGACTTCGGCGCGATGAACCACTGCGCCATACGTGATGATGCTGACGTCTTTGCCCTCTCGCACGACGCGCGCTTTGCCGAATGGAATGGTGAAATCCGCGCCGGGATAGGCGCTGCGGTTGTAGGGTTGGCGATACAGATGCTTGTGCTCGAGGAACATCACCGGATCGTCGCAGCGAATGGCGGTACGCAGCAGCCCGCAGAGATCGAGCGCGGTAGACGGCATCACTACGCGCAACCCGGGTTCGTGCGTGAACAGCACTTCACCGCACTGGCTGTGATAAATTGCGCCACCGGTCAAATATCCTCCGATAGCTACGCGAATGATCGCGGGAGATTTGAAATTTCCGCCCGAGCGCCAGCGCATGGTGGCGAGTTCGTTGCGAATCTGCATCATCGCCGGCCAGATGTAATCAAAGAATTGAATCTCTGCGACCGGCTTCATCCCGCGCGTGGCCATGCCAATCGAGCGGCCAACGATGTTAGCTTCCGCTAGAGGAGAATTGAAGGACCTCTCGCTGCCATATCGCCGCTGCAAGCCGGAAGTGGCTTTGAAGACTCCGCCCTTTCCTTTGACCTCTGCGAGACTCTCTTCGCGACTGCAATCGGCTACGTCTTCGCCGAAGACAACGATGCGCTCGTCACGCCCCATTTCATCCATCAGCGTTGCGGAAACCATTTCCACCATCGTGAGGGGCTGTCCGGATTCGTTTGCCTTGGCGGCAAATTTCTCGCTCGTAGGGTCGATGTCCGCAGAATAAACAAATTCGTAGACCGAATCGGGCTCGGGCAAAGTGGCTGCGAGGGCCTTATCTGTCGCAGCGAGAATCTCCTGCTCGACTCCGGCTTCGATCTTCTCGAGTTCCCGCTCATCCAGAATGCCTTCTCGAACCAGAAACAGTCCGAACTTTGGAATTGGATCGCGATGCGCTTCCTCTTCGCGTTCCCGCGAACATTTGTAGAGCTTTTCATCATCCGACAGCGAATGCGAATAAGGGCGTGTCACATGCGCATGCAGCAGCGCCGGGCCGCGTCGGCTGCGGCAATATTCGACAGCGCGTTTGGCCGCTGCGTAACTCTCCAGCGGATCCGTTCCGTCGTAATCTTCGATGTGCAGCCCGGGGTGATTTTGCAAAAGACGTGAAACGCTGCCGCCGGGCGTTTGCACTTCGGAGGGAACCGAAATGGCGTAGCCGTTGTCTTCGACAAAAAACGCAACGGGCAGATGGCGATTGCACGCCGTGTTCACCGCTTCCCAGAACTCGCCTTCACTGGTTGAACCTTCACCTCCCGAGACGCAAACGACCTCGTCCGAATGATGCCGAACCGCTTTGCCGAGCGGAGCGGATTCCGCCTGTGAAAGCGCCTTCGGGAAACGTTCAAAATAGAGGGAGGCTTCCGCAGCGCCGACTGCCTGCAACCACTGGGTTCCGGTGGGAGAAGACTTCGACACGATGTTGTAATCCTGATGGCCCCAGTGCGACGGCATCTGCCGGCCGGCGGATGCAGGATCGTCCTTTGCGCCCACTCCTTCCAAGAGCATTTCGTACGGAGAGACGCCAAGCATCAGGCAAAGCGCGCGGTCACGATAATAAAGATAGAACCAATCGTATGCCGGCTTGAAAACCAGTCCTGCGGCAGCTGTAGCCGCTTCGTGGCCGGCGCTGCTTATCTGGAAATAAATTTTATTTTGGCGCTTAAGCTGAATCTCGCGGTCATCCAGGCGGCGCGAAAGAAACATGGTCCGGTACAGGCGGATCAGTTCGTCGCGTCTAAGGCCCTGATATTTTGCGGAATCGAATGTTGCTGTTTTTGTACGCGTCTGGAGAGCCATGCGTTGCCTTTCGCCCGGCAAATTCAAGCTGATTCCACATTATAGCTTAATGCGAAGCTCCACAACCAATACGCAAACCCGAGGAAATTCACGATGCTTTAGATCGAACGAACCCTCGCTAATGTGCTGGGAAGAGCGCGCCCTGAATCGCCGGCTGGTCAGCGAGTTTCTCCAGGCGGGGATAATACTGCCGCAACGGCTCCGGCACTTTCAATTTTGTCTGGCCTAGCAGGTGCAACAGGTCCAGCGCGTTGACCACGCCCTTTCCCTGATAGTGATTATTCATAATGGCGAAGGTGGATTTCGCGCGTGTCGCGACGCGTTCGATGCGCTCGGCCCACGGCTTCAGTTCCTCTTCAGAATAAAGATAGTTATAGCGCTCATGGCGCGGAATCGTGGGATCGTCTGTGAACCAGGTGTCGTACCGCCGCCCGTGCAGACGGAAGTAAGCCACGCTAGAAGTCTGATGCTCGCTTGGGCGGATGGAGCGTCCGATAAGCGGCTGGTCAATATTGACAAGGCCGATGGCGCGCCCCCGCAAGAACTGATGAAAGTTCGCATCGTTCCAGGAGGAGTGCCGCACTTCCACAACCAAGGGATAATCCTCAAACGAATCCGCCAGCCGTTCGACACACGAAAGATTCTCCGGCGTATTGTGAAACGAAAATGGAAATTGCAGCAGCACGGCCCCGAGGCGGTGCGCGTCTCGCAACACGTCGAATCCGGCACGCACACTGCGAACATCGTCCTCCGTCGCATCCATTTCGTGAGTCAGCTTTTGCCAGGCTTTTGCGGTGAACTGAAATTTGCCATTTGCTTCGATGTGCTTCAGCCACTGCTCCGCCAACTTGGGCCGCAAAGGCTGGTAAAACGAAGTATTGATTTCGATCGTGTCAAAATACCGCGCCAGATACTCCGGCTCGTGAAAATTTGCGGGCCGAGGGGATGGATATACAATTCCCTGCCAATCGGCATAAGACCAGCCAGCCGGACCAATTCGCACGTCTGGGCAGGGGCTGCGTTTCATGATGGCATTATCGCGCTTTTCTTTCCAATTGGATGCCGTTTATGACCGCGGACCCAATGGTTGGCACGCGTGCGGCTGTGCTATTCTTGAATTGTAACTTGCCATGATGAATTTGCGGCGGTTCTCCTTCCAGTCCGTTTCACTCCATCGAAAGAGGAGACTCATGTGAAAATTTCATTTAATTACAGGGAAGCGAATCCCCGTGAAGAAGCGGAAAGAGAAGTAGGCTTGCACGCGAAACGACTGGAAAAATTTCTGAAACGTTTTGAGCCGGACCTGGTGCAATTACACGGAGCGTTCGAGAAAATGCCTCATACAAATGGAATTGCGCTTTCACTGAATCTCTCGCTTCCGACCGGCCAGTTGCATGCAACCGCCGAGCAGGCCGACGCCATCGGCAGTATCCGCGTGGCGTTTGCGGAAATTCTTGCACAGCTCAAAAAACATATGGGCAAGCTGCGAAAAGACTACGAGTGGAAGCGAAAGCGCGAGCGGCAATTGCCGGCGGGCAAAGGCAGCGCGTCCTGAAGTGACGATTCAGAAACTCGGCCTCTCTTCAGCAATGCAGAAGCACGAATCCCGATTTTTTAATGTAGTATGTTTTGATGCCTTAGGGGCGTAGCTCAGTGGTAGAGCAGCGGCCTTTTAAGCCGAAGGTCGTGGGTTCGATCCCCACCGCCCCTACCAATCCAATTGTTTTCTCTCAAACTGCTTTCTCTGTCTTTGCGACTGAACGCTAATAGAGCCTTCCTAACAATCAGTTTTTACGATGAGGGATTTGCTTTCCAGTCGTGAGGCGGGTGGGTCCGCAGCAATCTATTCAGAACAAGTAATAATGATTCCTCAAGACAGGGATGTAAATCGAACACAACGAGCACAGTCTACGCGCGGGCCAGAGCAGCAGCTTCGTCGGCAGCAATTTCGAGGACGGAATCGAGCCTCACCATGTGGATCAATTGCGAGACTGGCTTCGTAGGAGAAAAAAATGTGCACCGGCCGCCGGCTTTCTTCACCTGGGTGAAGGCGCGCACGAGCGAACCGATTCCCGAGCTGTCGATGTAAGAGACGCCTGCGAGGTTGATGGCGATATGGCGACTGCCTTGTTCGACGAGCGATTGGAATTGCTGACGAAACGTTTGTTCGCTTTCACCGAGCTTGAGCTGGCCGTTTAAATCCAGAATGGTTATGGACCCTGCTTTACGAATCGAGATGTCCATTTGTTCCTCGCCGTGGAAGCAAACTACCTGAAATGGGTTCGAGAGGCAAGTGAAAGCCGCGGAAACGAGATCAGTTTGAATTTGGTTCATCACGGTCGAGAAAATTTATCCGAGCCAGGTCCCACACCTCACATCGCTTGACGCGCCTGACGGTATTTGTTAGCGTTTGCCCGACTCGGTTGCCCGGATTTCCACGCCACGGTTGAACATTCGACACGAGCAGGGAGGCGCCTCCCCCAGTGAGCGTCACAGACCTCTCATCCAGCCTTCTTGAGCTGGCCACGGTGTACTACGCCTGTCGGGACACCGAAACGCTACTGAAAACGTTCGCTGGGCGCATGGGGACGTCGCTTGGCGCGCGCGGCGTGCTGGTGTGGCTTCCGGAAAATTCCGGCTCGTTGGGAGACCGACAAGGGTCACCGAATGGCAACGGTTCGGAAGAAGAGGAAGAATTTACACTAAAGTTGCGCGCTACGTGGTTCGCTGCGGGCGAGCGCATCGAGACAGCGGCCGATTCCATTTCGGACGGCCTGCCCGTGCAAATCTTCGTTAACGGCGAGACGATGCGATTCTCCGCGCAATCCGATGATGAAGAAAGCCTGGCGCATCTCGCGCACGCATCAGCGTTGAAGGTAAAAACCGGAATCTATTGTGCGCTGCCCGGGCCGCGCGGGGCGCTTGGAGTGATTGAAATTTTGAATCCCCGCAATGGCGGATTCACGCGCGAAGAGGAGCGGTTCATCGAAGAAGCCAGCCGAATCACTGCGCTGGTGCTCGAGAGCCGCCTCGCCGACGAGGTCGAGCAGCAAGATCGCCTCGCGGCTGTTGAACGCCTTACGCTTCTTTACGATATCAGCCGCACTTTCACTTCCACGCTCGAACTCGAAGAGCTATTGCCCGTTATCGCCGAGAAAATCCGCGACATCATGCAGGCTCAAGCGTGCAATCTATGGCTTACTGACGCCGAGGCCGGAGACCTTTATGCCGTACAGCAGGCGGGCGAAGATCCTACGGTCGGTGAAAACGCGCGCTGCGCCATGGGCGAGGGAGTCGTGGGAAAAGCAGCGCAGTCCGGGCAGGGTGTTCTAATTGAGAATGCCGCCGAAGAAGAGCAGCTGGCGCAGAGGCGCAAAGGTGAAACCGAGGAATTCCGTCTTGAATCCGTCTTGTGCGTTCCGCTGCTGAAAGATGACGAAGTGATTGGCACAGTGGAAGTGATTAACGGGCCTGAAGGAGAAGCATTCGAGGAAAGAGACCTATTCTTTCTCTCGAATATCTGCGAGCAAGCGGCTGTTGCGATCCACAATGCGAATCTTCTAAAAGCTGAACGCAAGGTCAACGCGCTCGATGCGTTGCTGAACATCAGCAAGGAAATCACTTCCACGTTGGATTTGGACCACGTGCTGACGACGGTAGTTCATCAAGCTTCTAGTGTGGTGTCTTTCGATCGTTGCGCCATCGGACTCTTTGACCGCGACCGATTTTTGCTCGGCGCTATTTCTGGTGAAAAAGATGTGCCGAAGACGCCGGAGATGACCAAACTGCGCGACATTCTGGAATGGGTAGCCGGCCGCAAAGAGCCAGTTTCGATTCATCAGTATGAAGACGGCTGGCACGCGGCACCCGAAGAATCCAAGGAGCGGACTACCGCATTTCTCGAGTCGCAAAGTTATTCAGGCTTTTACGCGCTGCCACTTCGCGATGATCAAGGAGCGATTGGCGCTGTAGCGCTGATGCACAGCGACGCGGAATTTCTGAATGAAAGCGAACAGGAAACAGTTTCGATACTTGCGAATCAGACCGCCGTCGCCATTCGTAACGCGCAACTGTATCAGCAGGTACCGCTCGCCGGGTTTCTGAAGCCGCTTGCTGAACGCAAACAAAAACTGCTCGCGGCTATGCCCAGAGCGGAATGGATGAAATGGGCGTGGCGCGCCGCAATGGTTGCAGGACTGCTCGTGGTCATTCCCATGCCGATGCGCATCGGTACGAACGCCACCGTCGTCCCGGGGGAACGCCGCATGGTCACTGCGGAAGCTGGAGGAATCGCCGAGCGCATCCTGATTCACGAAGGCAGCCACGTGCAAGCTGGAGACCTGCTTGCCACGTTGGACTCAAGCGCGGACCAACTCAAACTGGCGCAGGCGCGCAGTTCGCTGGCGATTGCACAGCGCGCGCTGGCAGATGCCGAGTTCCAACGGGATCCTGGGGCTGCGGGACAGGCTCGCATTCAAGTGCAGCTCTATCAGGCGGAAACGCAGCTGGAACAGAAGCGCGTGGATGAAGCGCGGCTCATTGCTCCCATTTCCGGCGTGGTGGTCACGCCGCGAGTGGAACAAAAGACGGGAACGATGATTGCTGCCGGGGAAATGTTTTGCGAGCTAGTGGACGAGGCACACATGGCGGTGACCATGAACGTTCACGAAACCGATTTGCCTATGCTTCGTCCGGGGTCACCGGTGCGCATCAAGCTGAACTCGCTTCCCACGGAAACGATTCAAGGGACACTCGATCGCATTGGCGCAATGACCCAACCGGAAGAAGGAGAGCAATATTTCGTGGTGCGTGCGGATTTTGACAATCCGGGATTACTGGCACGCGACGGCATGGTGGGGAGGGCCAAGATTCTGGCAGGCGGAGGTTGGTTTTCTTCTGGGTGGTATCCGCTCGGCTATGTGATTTTACGGACGCCGGCTCGCTGGGCTTGGGAAAAAGCATGGTCATGGTTGCCATGAAGTTCTCACGGAGACGAGAAATGCAAAGAGCGGTTCTAGTGATTGCAACAGCGCTGGGGCTGGGAGTAGCCGGCTGTAGCAATCAAGCAGCGGCGTCAAATCCTTCTGTGAATCCGGTTTCGCACTCCTCCACCGCGCCGAATGTTGCCGCGTCGCCGGCAAAGGCGAGTGCGCCTCAGCCGCTTGAAATTCTCAGCGTGCTCTCCGTGGAAAAGGCTGTGGACGTCACGGCGCAGCGGGACGGAGTTGTGTTGACGACTGAGAGCGACGAAGGAAGCGTCGTCCGCGCTGGCCAGGAACTGGGGCGGCTTGATGACAGCACGCTCGAAGCTGAACTGCAAAAAGCACAATCCGACTTGCTCGTATCCGAAAACAACGTGAAATACAAAGAGGCAGAACAGCAGGCCAAGAACGCCCAGCTTAAGCGCCAGCAGCTTTTGCGCGCCAGCGGATTAAGCAGCGACGCGGATCTGGAGCAGGCGCAGTTTGAAGCCAAGGGCGCGGGTTACGAGCTGGATAGCTGGCGACAAGAAGTGAAAAGCAGTCAGGCGCAGATCCATGAGCTTGAAATCGAGATTGCCAAGACGCACATTGCCGCACCTTTTTCAGGAGTTCTCGTCCGCCGCTACATCCGCCAAGGGCAGCAGGTTGCGAAGAACGACAAATGCTTCCGCGTGAGCCAGTTGGGACCGCTTGAAGTGGAATTTCAAGTGCCTGAAACGGCGGGCCAGCGGCCGGTTTCGGGCGCCGGGTTCAGTCTCCAACTAGCCGAGGGAGCAGAGCAGACTTACTCCGCGCGAGTGATTCGCGTGAGCCCTACCGTTGATCCAGCGAGCGACAGCTACGATGTGGTCGGCCGCTTGGCCGGCGCAAACCTCGCGGCGCTGCGCCCAGGAATGTCCGTGCGAATTTCTTGGCCAGCTGCTGAGAGCCGCGCTTCGCAATAATCCACCATGCGCTTTGGTCCTTCCGGTCTACGCGCTTCAGGAGTGCTGGCCAAAGGCCTGCACAGGCCGAAGCTTCGCTCAGACCTGCGCATTAGCAAACAGAACATCGCCGGAGAAACCAGTTATGTCGTGAAAATCGCGGAGACCTCCAGTTACCGGCGCTATGGCCAGTATGAATTCGAACTGCTCGAAGCCTGCGATGGAACGCGAACGGCGGCTGAGGTCGCCGCGTTAATGAGCGAACGCCACCCGGATGCGCCGGTGGACGAAGCCACCGTGCTCGAGTTTCTGGGGGGCATCGAACCAGAGATTTGGGAGCGCACCATTGGCGAAAAAAATCTGGCCATTCTCGAAAGGCTTCGCGACGAACGCAAGAGCCGTCTCGACCAATCGAGCCTGCTCTATATAACGTTCAAGGCATGGGATCCGGACAAAACGCTGACACGGCTCGATCCTTGGCTGAGCTGGATGTACACGCGCGAGTTTGTTTACTTTTCTGTGGCGCTGATTATTTTTACGATTTGGCTGCTATCCGGCGACTGGAGCCGCATCGCCACAGATACGAAGGACCTGTGGAATTTTTCGAACAAATCGGCATATGATTTGTGGCTTTTCTGGATTCTGCTTCTTGTCCTGGGCTGCATTCATGAGATGGGGCACGGACTCACGTGCAAACACTATGGCGGCGACGTTCACCAGATGGGCTTCATGCTGATTTACCTCACGCCGGCCTTTTTTACGGACACAACTGACATTCTGCTCATGGACCGCGTCGCGCCGCGGCAATGGACGATTTTCGCGGGTATCTGGGTCGAAATGGTTGTGTTCAGTCTCTCCGCGATTTTGTGGCACGTCACGCTGCCTGGCTCTGCGGTGAGCAACATCGCCTACAAAATGATGCTGCTCTCGGGTTTTCAAGGAACAGTGCTCAACCTGAATCCGTTGATTAAGGCCGACGGCTACTACGCGCTTTGTCAGCATCTGCAGATCGACAATTTGCGCGAAGATGCCTTCGCGTTTCTGAAAGCCTGGCTGCAGAAGTACATTCTGCGCTCGCACAGCGACCTGCCGCAGGCGACGCAGCGTGAGAAGCGGATTTTTGTGACGTATTCGCTCTTGGCTCTCGTCTACAGCACTACGCTGATTACCTTCGTTCTCTTATGGGTCAGAAACATGTGCATCAATAAATTCGGCGCATGGGGCTACGTCATTTTCGGCGGACTTGTTTATTTCTTCTTACGGAAGAAATTGCGCAAATTGGGAAAAGCGATGCGGGACGGCTGGATGCGTGGAAAGGAAAAGTACATGGCCTGGAAGCTTACACGAAGACAAGTGGTCGGATTCGCGGCGGTAGCGACAATTCTTGCCGTTCCGCCAATCCCCTCCAAAGTCGCCACGCCGTTTATTTTGGAGCCCGTAAGCCAGGCAGACGTGCGTGCTACCGTTCCTGGCATCATGCAAAGGATTCTGGTGAAACAGGGCGACACCGTGCAGCAAGGGCAGGTGCTGGCAATGATGGGAGATCCTTCCATCGAGGAAGCCGTTGCGGCCGATACCCAGCGGCTGGCGCTGGCGCAGAGCCAGTTCCGCGCCGCGGAAGCCAGCGGGAATTTTGCGGCGGCGAATAATGCCGCTCACGAAGCTGCTCGATTGGCGCAATCTCTTGCGGAGGCGAAGCGAAAGTTCGATCAGCTCGAAATTCGCGCGCCCGTGGCCGGTGTCGTCACCACGCCGGAACTGGCCGAAACCTCAGGCGAGCATTTCAAGGCCGGAGAGCTTTTTTGTCACATTTCTGCGCGAGCGGAGATGCGCGCGCGAATCCTGGTGCGCGACTGGGAAATGACCGATGTCCATCCGGGAGCACGCGTATTGCTCAAGGTTGCGCCGTATCCAGCTCGGACTTACGCTGGCCGCGTCGAGCGAATCATGCCGGCGGCGGCAGCGGATCAGCCGGTTTCGAATCCTACGGTGCTGGAGCGCAATGGGCAGCAACTCACCAATTACATGGCGGTGATCGCGGATCTTGCGAACGCCGATGATTCGTTGCGCGAGGGCATGACCGGAACAGCGAAAATCTACAGCGTACCGCGGCCGATTGGCTGGCAAATCGCGCGGGGTGGATGGCGCTGGATCAGATCACAGGTGTGGTGAGCTGGGCGGACCCAAAGAAACAACGGCTGCCGCTCACGCAGCAGCCGAGAGCTACCCTGTTTCCGTGCATTACAGACTGAATTTGCGCTGCAGATAATTGATCCGGTTTCGGTCTACTCCCAGGAGCTTTGCCGCAGCGGCTTTGTCGTGCCCGCTCTGCTGGAATGCCGTTTCGACCAACTTGCGCTCGTAGTTTTCGAGCTCCTGATCCAGCCGGAATCCCGACGCGGGCAGGCCAAGGTTCTCCTGCGGAGTGGTCTTGCCGTCAGGAGCAATTTCTCGCGGCAGATCGCGGAGCTCTATGGTATCGGCGTCGCACATTAGCACAAGGCGCTGAATCACGTTCTCGAGTTCGCGAACGTTCCCCGGCCAGGAGTACTTCTTCAAGGCCGCCAAAGTGTCTTCGGAAATGCGCTTCTTCACAAGCTGATTGGCCGCGCAGTAGACCTGCACGAAATAGTCCGCGAGCAACGGGATGTCTTCGACGCGGTCGCGCAACGGCGGCAGAAAAATGGGAACGACGTGAATGCGGTAGTAGAGATCCTGGCGAAACCGTTCCTCGTGCACCATTTTCTCCAGGTCTTCGTTCGTCGCGGTGATCAACCGAAAATCCACCTTCACCGGCTTTTTCCCGCCGAGCCGAACGACCGCATGGTCTTCCAGCACGCGCAGGAGCTTGGTTTGTAACGGCATCGTGAGCGTGGCAATTTCATCGAGGAAGAGCGAGCCGTGGTCGGCCATCTCGATGCGGCCTTCCTTTGTGACCACTGCGCCGGTAAACGCGCCTTTTTCGTAGCCGAAGAGTTCCGCTTCCATCAGGCTTTCGGGTAGCGCCGCGCAGTTCACGGAAATAAAGGGGCGGGAGCGCCGCGGGCTGTTCTCATGGATGGAACGAGCAACGAGCTCCTTGCCTGTGCCGCTCTCACCGCGAATAATTACTGTCGACGCCGAGCGCGCCACGCGCCGAATGGACTCGAAGACGTGATGCATGGCATCCGTCGAACCAAGCAGGTCGCCCAGACCGCTCTTCCTCTTAACTTCATCGCGCAGGATGCGGTTTTCACGCTGGATGCGCAGCTTCTCGATGGCGCGTTCGATGAGCACACGCAACACGTCGGTATCAAGAGGCTTGAGGAAATAGTCGTACGCGCCAGAATCGATGACCTTGAGCGCTGTGGCCTTTTTGTCCTCACTGCTGAGGACAATCACCAGCGTGTCAATTTCATCGGTGGCTTCGAGGCGCGCGAGCAGTTCCAGGCACTTATTCAGCGCGCCGGACGGCAGCGGCAGGCCCAGGAGCAGGACGTCCAGTTCGGATTCCTGAAGAAGGCGATACGCGTCGTCGTAATCGTGCCCATCGAGAATTTCAAAATCGCCGCGCAGCGATGCGTGGATGCGCGCCCGCAACTCGTCGTCATCATCGACGATTCCGACGCGCGGCCGGACTTCATTCTGGCTCATGCGGTTTTTGTTGTGCGCAGCGGAAGACACCACTCAGTATGCCGCGCTGCGTTGGCGCTGATTCTATGAGCGACAGGTGCCTGAAGTCAACGCAGCGCGGTCCGAAAGAAGCAGCCCGTCCCAGACGAAGTTTCTCAGCAGCATTGCGATGTTTCTCAAACGCAATCAGCGCCGGCCGGGAATGAAGGGCAGCCTGCGCTCCTTGATTTCGAAGCCGGTCGGCGGCGTCACGCCGAGCAAATATTGAACAAAGTAGTCCCAGCGGCGGCGCGTGACGTAAAGCGCATGCGGGCCGCTGTCGCCGTGCAACATGTTCGGGACGAAGAGCATATCGAAGTTCTTATTCGCAGCCATCAACGCGTCCACAAGACGCATCGTCTCAACCGGATGCACGTTATTGTCGATGTCGCCATGAATTAGCAACAAGCGTCCCTTGAGCTGCCCGGCAAGCGTCACGTTGGACTGTTCTTCATAGTCCTTCCCTACTGGCCAGCCCTGATATTGTTCATTCCACCACGCCTTATCCAACCGCGCGTCGTGATCTCCGGAAGTTGAGACGCACACTTTGTAGAAATCAGGAAATTGCAAAATGGCGTGCGCCGAACCATATCCGCCCGCGGACGTGCCGTAAATGCCCACGCGCGCGATGTCCATGTAAGGGTACTTGGCGGCCATCTGCTTGATCATCGCAACGTGGTCGGCAAACGCGCCGCCCAAGTTGTGATAAGAAAATTCGTGGAACGCGCGGGAGCGCCCTGTCGTGCCGCGGCCATCGACCATGACCACGACGAATCCGAGTTCTGCAATTGATTGCAGGCGCAAAGCAGCAGCAAATGTCTTCGGGACGAAAAAGCCCTGTGGGCCGGTGTAAACCTGCTCCACAATTGGATACTTTTTTGCGGCATCGAAATTCGATGGGCGAACGATCAACCCGTAGAGGTTCGTCGAATCATCCCCAGCCTTGCCTTCAAACGGAATCGGAAATTTCCAGCCGGTCTTAAGCAAGGCGCTGATGTCCGCTTTTTCCAAAACGCGCACTTCAGAACCATCTTTGGTGCGGCGTAAGACCGACTCCCCGGCCAAATCGGGCCGGGAGAAGCTATCGACAAAATAGCGGTTATCCGGAGAAATGGTGACGGTGTGATTGGCATGCTCAGGCGTGAGCAGTGTGAGACCAGAGCCGTCGAAATTCACGCGATAAAGATGTGTCAGGTA
This sequence comes from Candidatus Acidiferrales bacterium, assembly GCA_036796475.1. Lineage (GTDB taxonomy): Bacteria > Acidobacteriota > Terriglobia > Acidiferrales > UBA7541 > DAHUXN01. The sequence continues at coordinate 38,245 of DAIRCW010000003.1, forward strand.
AGGATCTTCGTCTTTCTCGCGGCCGCTCGCGAGAAAATAGATCTGATGATCCTTTGCATCGACGGATTCCAACTGCCGCACAACCCAAGAGCCTTTGGTGATTTGGTTTTTCGGCTGGCCGTTTTCGTCGTAAAGATACAGATGGTTCCAGCCATCTTTCTCCGATGACCAAATAATTCCGCCCTCGCCGGGAATATAACGGAAGAAATGCTCGCCAGGGTCAATATAGAGGCCGTCCTCCTCGCTAATCAGCGTTTTCTGTTCACCGGTATCGGCATCGACCACGCGAAACTCTGTCTCCTTGTTGCCGCGCGTGCCATGTTCATAAAAGAACGACTTGCCGTCCGCAGACCACCTGAAAAATCCCGGCCCGCCTTGAAATGGAATTTCAAGCGGCGCGGTCTTCACATCGGTGCGCTGGCCGGTCAAAACGTTGAACACCATCACTTCGGCGCTGGGCAGGGCTTCGCCCGGGAGAGGATAAACGTAGTTGTAAGCCTTTGGCCGAAGCTGGTCCGGCGGCACAAATTGCAAGCTGGTGAAGCGTCCCGAATTTCGCGAATCGATGCGGAAAGTTACGAGCTTGGAAGAGTCTGGCGACCAGAACACTTCCGGGCGCTCGCGAACATCTTCTCCATTCAAAACACCTTCGTTGACCAGCGTTCGCAGATCCGGAAGCGGAGTCGCGTAATCCCAGCCCGGAACGCCATCGCGAGTCAGCTGGACAACCTCTCCAGTAGACGTGTTGCGAACGAATAGATTATGGTCCTTGACGTAGGCGGCCCAGCGCCCGTCGGGCGAGTGATTTTCGTATTCTGATGAAGATGAGCGCGCGCTCCTCGCGCACTCATAGTTCGAAAGTTTGCACGTAAACTCGGCGTCGCCGGCCTGAAAACGAATGGCTTCACCATTATCGACATATTCGAACGTGTAAAACGGCAGGTCTGTGGCTTTGTATTCGTGTCCGGCAGCGCGCGACAAACTAGCCGCGAGACGTTCCTGATCAAAAGCCGGCGCGCTGGTATTTGCGGCCGCATCGACCAGTATGAATTGCGAGCCTTGCGGCCCGTCCGCGCGATACCAGAAACGGTCGCCGTGTTCGACCCATTCAGGACGGATATCGGCCAGCGAGATCTTCGTCCGCAGATTCCCGGGCAAAAAACTCTGCGCCCTCTGGTAATCCGCGAGCGTGCCCTGCGCCCGCGCGAATGATGACAGGCTCAGAAAACAACAGACCGCCAGAAAAATGCCCACATCGCGACTCTTCGAAAACATATACCCTCCCTATGAATGCAAACTCACGCCAAAGCAGGCAAAGTTCACAGACTGCGCTGTGAGAAACAGCTGTTACTTTGTCGCGCGCGACGAAGTCTTAGGAGTGAAAAGCTCCAGCCGGACATGCCAGGACACAGACTGCCCGGGCGCCAGCCAGTCCATGCCGGTGTCGCGATTGTCCCAGAGCTTTTTGTTGAAAGGATCGGCCAGATTAAACTGAGGCTCAATCACAACATACTTCTTATCTGGCGGAGCGTACACCTGAATAGCGTGAATCTGCGGGGACAATGCTGTCAGCCGCAGGCCGTATTTTGCCGCCGGATCAATAATTTCGATCACTGCATTGCCTGCGCGATCGCGATGCAGATCGGTGAAGCAGTCGTCCATGTAGAGCGTTGGACCAAGCGGCGCGCCGCCGCGAGCGGTGAAATCGTAAGGTGTTCCCTTCACCGAAACAATTTTCCCCGTCGGAAAAACATCGTCATAGTTATTTACGATCGCGCGCTCATCAGCCGGCAAATGCAGTCGGGCCTGCGCGCGATCGCCGCTCGGGAAACGAAAATACGGATGGAAACTGATGCCCATTGGCAGCTTTTCTTTGCCCACGTTTTTGGCCGTGACAATTACGTCAAGCGCCTGGTTCTTGAGCACCATGCGGATCGCCACATCAGTCTTCGAGGGCCAATGCCCGTCGAAATTGCCTCCCGAGAGGAATCCTGAGACGGTCGATTCCGCAGCGCCGTTTTGATGCTTCACGTCTTGAAAATGCGCGGACATGATCAGCCCGTGCATGGCGTGTACTTCAGCGCCCGGCTTTTTGCCTTTCCAGTTCGCCGGAAGCTCCATCATTTTGCCGCCGATGCCGGTCTCGACTGTTTTTCCGTCTGGTGAGAGCTTGCCGCGAATACGATTGGGATAAGGCAGAAGAATGGCGCCGCCCATCGAAAAGCTTTTGTTCCCGAAGGCATCATTCTGATTTTCCAGCAGATCCTTGGCTCCGGCCAGGTCAGGCGCATCGAGTAAGTCAATATCTCCGAGCCCGGGAACATAAGCGCTAATCTGCAGGAGGTTCATGCCATTCCCCGGCAGAACCGTGGCTCCCAAGAATTGCGGCTCGGAACGATTGACGGGCTGCGGCCTAGTCAGAACGACAGCGGGTTCTCCGCCGATAGACACCGAACTCGGTGGCACTGGACCGAGCCGAGCCGTAGATGAAGTGGCCTTCGGCGTGCGCCCCGCGAATGCTTGCAAAACCACCGTTCCGATCAGGAAAAAGAGAAAAGCCAAGCCGCGTTCGGTCATGCGAGTCTCCTGGGAAAACGTTTACTTATCATCAAGCATATTCGGGAACGTTATACCGAGATTCTCGGCGGCAAGCAAGGTTCTTTGAGAACTGCGACTCGGCTATTGACGAGTAAACGTTTTCGGCATAAATACAGATGCCAAGATTCGGGCGACGGAGAAACTCATTGACCGCAATGAATGGGATTGCCAGGCGCAGGTTCCTGCAACAAACCGCAAAGGCCGCCTTGGGAGCAGCCTTCGTTCCATACCTCGGATATCAGAAAAACTCGGCAGCACAGGAATCTGCCGCGCCAGCCTCGGTAGCGCCCGGGCTTATCAAGTTGGATTTCGATCGAAAAATCGGCGCTATCGATCGCAACATTTACGGCAATTTCACCGAGCATCTGGGGCGCTGCATTTATGGCGGAATTTACCAGGAGCGTTCGGCGCTTTCAGATGGCGATGGCTTCCGCAAAGATGTTTTGCAGGCGGCCCGAGACATCCACGTCTCAGTGCTGCGCTGGCCAGGCGGGAATTTTTCATCCGGGTATAACTGGAAAGATGGAGTCGGCCCAAAAGGTCAGCGGCCGCGCCGCTGGGACACCGCGTGGCAGGAAGAGGAGTCGAATCGCTTCGGCACAGACGAATTCATCGCCTATTGCCGAAAGCTCGGGGCTGAGCCGTACCTCTGCGTGAATATGGGAACCGGAACCATGCAGGATGCCGCGGACTGGGTGGAGTATTGCAACGCAACGACGGACACGTACTGGGCGAACCTTCGCAAAAAGAATGGGCACGCGGACCCGTATGGCGTGAAATATTGGGCGCTGGGCAACGAAGTCTACGGGAGCTGGCAAGCAGGTCATAAAGACGCGGCGGAATACGCGGCGGATGCATTGGAATTCGCAAAGATGATGCGCTGGGTGGACCCATCCATCAAGCTAATCGCCTGCGGCGGCCCGACTGTGGATTGGAACATGACCGCGCTGGAAAAACTCATCGATGTAGTGGATTACATTTCGCTGCATCATTATGGCGGCAGCCTCGAAAACGCGAAAGAATTCGCGGACGCGCACAATTTCGAGCGGCAGATTCGCGTGCTCGATGCAGAAATTACCGCGGCCATGGCAAGAACCAGGAAAAAAGAGCGCGTGGCGATAGCCGTGGATGAATGGAACATCTGGTTCCGCTCCTGGTTTCACCGCGGCGACAGTCACATGCTTGAAGAAGTCTACAATTTGCGGGACGCGCTTTGGGTCGCGTCCGGGCTGAACATTTTTCACCGGAATTGCACCACAGTGAAGCTGGCCGATATGGCGCAGCTCGTGAACGTCATCGCGCCAATCATGGCGAATGATAGCGGCATCGTGCTGCAAACAACTTTTTATCCGCTGAAGCTGTACACGGATTTTTGCGGAGACGTAGCGCTCGATGCGCTGGTGCGTTCGGACAGCTTTCCCAACTTGCCCGAGGTGCCCTATTTGGACGTTTCCGCGACGACCGATCAGCAAAATGGGAAGCTTACTCTGGCCGTGGTAAATCGCCATCCCACGGAGGATATTTCCGCGGATATCGTGGTCGAGGGATTCCGGCCTCGAGCGTCGGGAGACTTATACGAAATCAACGGGCCCAGCCTGGATGCGACCAACACATTCGCCAGTCCGAGCAACGTGGGAGCCAAGCATTCGACATTCTCAAGCGCTGGCGAAAAATTCCGCCACACCTTTGCGGCGCATTCCGTGACGGTAATGACTCTGCGGACATAAAGCGCTGGTTCGGAACGACAGCTGTTAAGCGCGAAGGATCAACTCAAGCTGCTTATCTCCCGTTTTCGGCGTGCGCAATGAGATTGCGCTGCAATCCTTTACCAGCCAATCCGCCCCGGCTGCTTGGAGATCCGCCTCCGGCATAGTGGTACGCAATGCAATCACGCGGCAGCCGGCGGCCTTTCCTGAGCGCACTCCCGCAGGCACATCTTCGACAACAATTATTTCCGCCGGCTTAATCCCTAGCATTTCCGCGCCTTTGACATAGGCATCAGGCGCCGGCTTGCCGTGCTCGATGTCGTTGGAAGTAATAAAGATCTTCGGACGAGGAAGTCCGCCCGCCCTGAGGCGAACTTCAGCAAGCGGCCGCGTGCACGAAGTCACGATAGCCCAACGTTCCAGCGGCAAGGAACGCAACAATTCGATTGCGCCGGGCCAAGGAATGACGCCCTCCAGATCGGCAAGCTCCCTTCGCTCGACTTCTCGATTTTCAGCTTCGTAATCCGAGCCCGGCAAGTAATCGCGAATCGTCGAAATGCTCGGCCGGCCGTGCGCGGCGCGCACAACTTCTTCCGGATCGAAGCCGTGCTCAATGGCCCATTGGTGCCAGACGCGCGCTACAGCATGCGTGGAATCCAGCAACACTCCATCCATATCGAACAGCATTCCCGCGCAGGAAAGTTCGATCGTCTTATCCGCCAACAGCTACTCCCGTCGAGCCAGCGCTTGGTTCGATTTTGGCAAGAATGAGAATCACCGAGTTATGCAGGACACTTCATTTCTGCTGCGGTGGCTTGCTTGCTAGCGAGTTGGATGAGCGTGGGAAGAACATCCGCGAATGCTGAATTTTTATCCGCACCGCCGAAATCGAAATAGAGACGGCGATAGAGCGCGTAGAGCGAATCGTAAACTTCGCGCGTTTTTTCCTGCGGATGATAAACCTTATGCGGCGGGCAGATCGCCGATTGCGCTTCCTCGATGGTCTTGAAAACGCCCGCTGCAAGAAAAGCAAAAATTGCGGAACCAAGGCTCGTAACTTTGCGGCTAGGGACAAGCACCGGACGCCGCAAAACATTCGCGTAAACTTGATTTAGCACAGCATTCGTTTGCGGAATGCCTCCTGCGTTAATGACGCGATCGATTTGAACGCCATGCTCGGCCATGCGGTCGAGAACCACTCGCGTGTGAAATGCCGTGCCTTCAATCGCCGCGAAAAGCTCGTCCTGCGCGGTGTGATGCAGATTCCAGCCAAGCGTCATGCCGCGCAAATTAGCATTCACGAGTACTGTGCGGTCGCCGTTGTCCCAAGTCATCCGCAGAAGACCCGTTTGGCCAGCGGAATATTTATCCAGGCCTTCGCTTAAACTTTGAACAGAAGTGCCCGCCCGTCGCGCTATAGCTTCGAAAATATCGCCGGTGGCGGAAAGACCGGCTTCAATGCCCGTGAAGTTTGGATGCACGCTGCCTTTGACTACGCCGCATACGCCCGGCACAAGCTGCGTCTGACCCGTGATTCCGATAATGCACGTGGAAGTGCCGACGACGTTGACCATGTCCCGTTCGCGGCAGCCGGCGCCGATGGCGTCCCAGTGCGCGTCAAACGCGCCGACAGGAATTGGAATCCCAGCGTGCAGCCCAAGCTGTTCCGCCCACTGCGGGGACAGCGCTCCCGCCAGTTTGTCGGACGTTTCATAGGAGCCTTGCAGCTTTGCGCGCACGCTCGCGAGCAGTGGATCCACCTTGGTCAAGAATTCTTCAGGCGGCAAGCCGCCAAAATCAGGATGCCAGAGCCACTTGTGCCCCATAGCGCAAACGCTGCGTTTGGCTTTTGCCGCATCCGTTACACCGCAGAGAGTCGCCGCCACAAAATCGCAGTGCTCGAACGCGCTCGCGAGTTCAGCGCGCTTCGCTGGATTGTGCCGCAGCCAGTGCAGGAGTTTGGCGAATCCCCACTCCGAAGAATAAACGCCGCCGCACCAACGAATGGCTTCGAGATGCTCGCGCTGAGCCATCTCCGTAATCTCAGCGGCTTCCGACTTAGCGCGGTGATCGCACCACAAATAATATTCGCCGAGCGGCTGCATGCCTGCCCCAACGGGAATGACGGAAGAACCAGTCGTGTCGAGCGCAATGGCTCGTACATCTTCACCACGAACACCGGCCTGGCGAACAGCCTCCTTCGTCGCCGCGACGAGCGCGCGCATGTGATCGGCGTGCGACTGAGTGGCAAACTCCGGATCTTCACGCTTGCGATGCAGAGGATATTCAGAAACCGCCGAGGCCAGCGTTCCCTTTTCGCTATCCACGATGGACACGCGAACGCTTAACGTGCCAAAGTCAACGCCAGCGACAACGGCCATGCGCTAGCAGCCCCCGCTGCCCGGCGCAGCGTGCCAGTAAGTTTCCCAGCCCAAATAACGCGAAGCTGCTTCGTTCACGGCGCCGGCGACCGTAGAGAAATTTGCCGCCACGTGGTGCTCGAAACCTCGTTCGCAGATGAAATGCAGCAATTTCTGCATGCGTGGAATTTCCACCACTCCCGCGCCGCCGAACGTCTCCAGCGGATCATCTGTAAATTTCCCTCCGCCCACGTACCCGCGAACAGAGCCCGCGCGGTCGTCCGTCGAAAAACGCGCAAACGACATCGCCCCGGGCCGCACAAGTCCCACGCAGGTGCCGAAGGTATTCTCCTTCCCCACAGTGCCGGCGATGATCGCCTGATAATCCATTTTCGGATTGCGCAGGAATTGCTTGGGAAGGTTGCTGCAATGAAAGCAGACCGCCTTATCCGGATTCTCTCCGTAGTTGTTGTTCCAATCAAGCAGCGCGCTGGGAGTTTCGGAAGCCAGCCGTAGCACATGCATGCTGAGCACGCCGCAAACATCCACTTCACAGGCGCTGGACATCAGATTGTCGCTCATCATGCTCATCACCGTGCACGGCACGACGCCCAGATTTTCTTCGATGGACGTCCAGCACTGAATCGCGCTGACGTTCACGTGCGTTTGCTCCATCCATTGATCGATTACCGCGCCCAGCTTGGCCATTTTCAGCAGCGCGGCCTTGGGCACATCATTCACGCTAACGTATTTCTCAATGGACTGCAGCTTGGCTTGCGCCGCATCGTCGCTATCCTTCATCCTTTGAATTCGCCCGAGCACCTCTGACAAGTCCAGCGTCTCCACCGAAATTCCCTGCGACTCGAGAATTTTTTCGCTGTACCGCACAGTGTTGAACGCGGTGGGCCGCGCGCCAATGCTGCCGATGCGCAGATCCTTGAGTCCTTTCACAATCCGGCAAACCGCACCGAACCAGGAAAGATCTGCGGCGAATTCCGCTGAACTGGGCGCAACCGTGTGAGACGACGTCAGTGAATACGGAATGCGGTACTGCGCGAGATTGTTGCAGGCCGACATTTTTCCGCAAAAGCTGTCGCGGCGGCACGAAATCGACATCTTGGCAGGCGCGTCCGGCGTGGCCTGGACCAGCACGGGGACGCTCAGGCGGGACAAACGCAACGTGTCCGCGATAGCTCGTTCGTCCCCAAAATTTGGAAGAGTGACAATCACTCCATCAATCTGCTCGCCGTGCTTCCGAAATAGCTCAGCGCAGCGTTTCGCTTCATCGTAAGTTTCCACGGCGCCGTGTTTGCTCTGTTCCGGTGTAAGCGCCACAACTTCCATTCCCGCATTCTGCAGAACGCGAATCATTTCTTCGCGGCCCGATTGCGCCAAATGCCCGGGGAAAAACCCGCGGTTCCCCACGATCAAGCCGATGGTCATCTTCCTATTGGACATTCAGCCCCCGCGTTCAATTTTGAGCAGCACAAAGCATTGCCGCCGAAACCGTACACTCAGCCTTTCGGCAGCACTTGGCCGTAATACGCTTTCTTCCCATGCTTCCGCAGAAAATGTTTATCGTGCAGCCGGACATCGAGGCCATCGATGTCGTGTGCCAGCGCAAAAGTGTAGTAAGCCATTCGCGCAATGGCCTCGAGGATCACAGAGTGATGCGCCGCCATTGCCGGATCAGCTCCCCAGCAGAACGGACCATGGCCTCGCACGAGAACTGCCGGGATTTCATCGGCATCAACGTTTTCGAATGCGCGGCAGATCGCTTCTCCCGTATTTTTTTCGTACTCGCTCGCGATCTCTCGCTCCGATAGGCTCTCCGTCACAGGAACAGGTCCATGGAAGTAATCCGCGTGCGTTGTTCCTAGGCATGGGATAGAGCGTCCCGCCTGAGCCCAAGCCGTGGCAAACTCCGAATGCGTGTGCGTGACGCTTCCAATCGATGGGAAATTCCTGTACAGAACCAAATGCGTCGGCAGATCTGACGATGGCCGAAGCTTCCCCTCAACAATTTTCCCCGCAAGATCCGTAACGACCAGGTCCTCCGGCTTCAATTCATCATAAGAAACGCCGCTCGGTTTAATGACCACGAGGCCTTGCTCGCGGTCAATCCCACTGGCGTTTCCAAAAGTGTAGAGAACTAAACCTCGCCGCACCAATTCGAGATTGGCCGCCAAAACTTCACGGCGAAGATTCTCAAGCCGCATCACGAAACACCCTCAAGCAAAAAATGCAGCCGCAACACCCATTAGCTTGCGAACCAACGAACCTTTGCGATTTCGAGTGTTAAACGCACGCCCCGCGTCTGCTACCTTGCTTTTCCTTTAAGCTTGAACGTCACTCGCGGCTTGCCTGTGGTCTCGGGCGCCATCGCCGTTGAATCGCGCAGGACCAGACTCGTCCGTAAAACATATTCGCTCCCGTTCGGCGAAGGAATCTGCCTCTGAACTTCTGCGAGCAACGCGTTGAACGCCATCCTGGCAATTTCTGTCTGCGACATCCGTATCGTCGTCAGCGGAGGAATCACGAATTGCGCGAGACGGATATCGTCGAATCCGACGAGCGACAAATCCCGTGGAATTTGCAGACCGGCTTCATAGCCCTCGCGCATGACCCCGATCGCGGTCATATCGTTCGAACAAATCACCGCCGTCGGACGCTTGGGAAGCTCCAGAATTTTCTTGAGCGCTTCCATGCCGCCTTCTAACGTGTGGTTACCCTCGATCAGATATTTTTCATCAACCGGCAGACTGATTTCCTGCATGGACTGCAAAAACGCCTGCTGGCGAGCCACAGCCGACCTCAGCGTCAGCGGGCCCGAAATGAACGCGATGCTCTTATGCCCAAGCGCCGCCAGATGCTGCACCGCCTGACGAATTCCATGCTGATAATCGATTTTCAGATTACTGACGCGAGGAAGCGGCGGGCCTACGTCAATGAACACCAGCGGGATCTTGCGCGACTTCAAATCATCAAAAAGCGCCTCTTCCATGCCGAACGTGACGATGGCCACGCCATCCACGCGGCGCTCGATCATCCTTCGCACGGAGAGAGCCACGCGCTTGGAATCATGCACGGTGGATGTGGTCAGAATCTCATAGTTGTGCTGAACCGCAATGTCTTCAAAGCCTTGAACGATTTCAGGAAAGAAGGGATTTGTTATTTCAGAGACAATGAGTCCGAAAATGCGGCTGCGTCCTGAAACAAGCGCCCGCGCCTGCGTATTGGGATAATATCCGAGCTCTTCGATGACTCTCCAAACGCGGCGAGACAGCTGCGGCGTGACGCTTTGGACGCCGTTAATCGTGCGCGATACCGTGGCAATGGAAACCTTGGCGCGCCGGGCGACTTCATGAATGCTCAATGCTGCCTCCAGCCGGGACGGCTCTTCGCGTAAGATTCAATGTGAGTGCGTTCAACATGCAGTAAATCTGCCTGACGATTTCGCCCACCCAGCCACTCCGACCTGACATCTGATATTAAAACAGATTAGGCGCTTGGAATTGCAACAAAGTGACGGTCTCCGCCCTGCAATCTATCCTCGTCTCCACCATGGCGGACGGTTCACTTTCCAATACACGCCATATCTTTCATCGTAAACCTTGTTTAGCGGAACCAACGTCGTTTCTGCTCCCTTTCCAGACGCGCGGAAAACCAGGGGTTGCCCCTTGACCGGTTCGACCCACGCGACAGAACGGAGGTCCCCTTGCGTTTTCAGCTCCACTTCCATCGTGCCTTCCGGCGCGCCGCGCGGAGCCAGCTCCGTTTCACCTTGGTCGGCGTCATATCGCATTTGCTGCGTCAAACCTTGAGATCCCAGCCGTCCAGCCAAAACTATCGGGCCATAAAGGACTGCTTGCTGCGATGCGTCGCCCGGCAAGCCCTGCGAGTGGAGACCCATCGGCAGGCGAATTTCCAGGGTATCCCCATCCGCCCAGGTGCGATTGATCTGCAAATAACTCCCTGGGTTCGAAAACGCAGAGAGCGGTTTGCCATTGAGTGTGGCGGAGCCGCCGTCTATCACCCAGTAAGGGATACGCACGTTGATTGCAGCTTGTGTCGGTGCGCTGGCCTTCACGATAAGCTTCGTGCCTTCCTGTTCCGGAAACGACGTTTCCTGGCGAATCGTCAGGCCTTTTTCACGCCACTTGGCTTCCGAGGCGATGAACAGATTCACGAAAATTTCGCGGTCATTATGAAAGTAGATAGAGTCAGCCAGTTTCCCAAATTCCTCCGCTCCTGTGCCGGTGCAGCACCAGAATGAATTGAAGCGCGAGTTGAAGAATTTCCAGTAGCCTGTTTGAAGAGGCAGGTAATACATTTTGAACCCGTTCTCTGGATGCTGCGTGCCCATGCGCGAATTGAAAAGCGTCCTCTCGTAATAATCCATGTACCGGGGATCCGCCGTCCATTGATACAGATGCCTCGTCAGCTTCAGCATGTTATAGCCGCAGCAACACTCTTCGGAGGAAACACTCAGATCATTTCCGAGTTGTCCCGCATCGGAGAGCCAGCGTTCCCCATTGCTTGTGCCGCCGGTGGCGAAGCTGCGCTCCTCCGTGACTTCATCCCAGAAATAGTTCGCGACTTCATGGTAATAGGGCTCACCGGTAAGCTCATAGCGCCGCGCTGCGCCAATCACTTCAGGGATGTGCG
>DAIRCW010000004.1:0-21388 GCA_036796475.1 Candidatus Acidiferrales bacterium
GTCGGCAAGAAAGCGCTCTATCCCAATCAACTCTCCGGCGGACAGCAGCAACTCGTCGCCGTGGCGCGCGCGGTGATCGGCAATCCAAAACTCATTCTCGCTGACGAGCCCACCGGCAGCCTGCACTCCAGCCAGGGCAAAATGATCATGGATTTGCTAAAGCGCCTCAACGACGAAGGCACCACGATCATTCAGGTGACGCACAATGAAAACTGGGCGGCCTATGGACACCGCATCATTCAGCTGGCCGATGGCTGGATCGTTGAGGGGGCCACAGCACAAGCCGGCAAAGCCTGAGTTTTTACTGTCCGAAATCGCACAAGCCTTTCCAGAATCGGGCGTTGAGCGCCTGCCCAAAACCCGCTTAAGTCCCTGCAAAAACAGTCATATAGCTATAGGTCAGAATGGTTCTATATCTGCGCTTAGAATCCCGCCAGTGCAACGCGGTCCACCCCCTGGATGGACGCGTTTAACCAGCGCAAAAGGACATTTCGTGGTTTGGGACTGCACATTGCAACCAAAATCTGAAACGCATGCGGATTCGAGGGCAGACCGCGAAACTGCGAGCGGCTTTCGCGTCCTCGTCGCTGACGACCAAGCCGACGTGCTCGAGGCCATCCGTCTGCTGCTCAAGGGCGAAGGTTACGAACTTGAAATGGTGAATTCTCCAGCCGCTTTGCTCGCCGCGCTGTCGCGGCGACCGTTTGATCTGGTTTTGATGGATTTGAATTATGCGCGCGATACCACTTCGGGCCGCGAAGGCCTCGATTTGCTCTCGCAAATTCATGAAGTTGACGCTTTGCTTCCCATCGTAGCCATGACGGCGTGGGGCAGCGTGGAACTCGCCGTGGAAATCATGCGCGAAGGCGTGCGCGATTTTGTTTTGAAGCCGTGGGACAACGCGCGCTTGCTGCGTACAGTGCGAACAGAAATCGCCCGCGGAAGACTGGCGCGCAAAGAACAGCAGATCCAAGCGGAAAGCCGCGCGCGCGAAATTGCACGAGGCGACGGCGACTGGCAGGAAGCGGAGCGCACTCAGCTTGGCTTCTTGCCCAAGGAAATTCCGCAAATTCCCGGATGCGAATTTTCCGGCGCGTGGCTTCCGGTGCACGGCATTGGAGGAGACTATTTCGACGTGCTGCAGCTCGGCTCTGAGAATTTTGCATTTTGCATCGCCGATGTAGCAGGGAAAGGAATTGCTGCCGCGCTACTGATGTCTAACTTGCAAGCCACGGTGCGAAATCTCGCCGCTCAACACTTGCAGCCGGCGGAATTGACCGAGCGCGTGAACCGCTTCATTCGTAACAACACAGCTCCGGACCGATTCATTACATTTTTTTATGCCGCCTTCAACACGGCCTCACGCGAGCTCGTATACACGAATGCCGGTCACAACGCGCCCATGCGTATCACTCGCGGCGGAGCCATTGCGCGGCTGGGATGCGGCGGACAGGCGATGGGTATTTCGTCCAAGCAGGCCTACGAGCAAGAGGCCCTGGAACTGTCAGGGGGCGACCGCTTGATTTTGTTCACCGATGGGATCACTGAAGCGGCCGATTCGCGCGATGCGGAAGAATTCGGCGAAGAACGTCTGCTCGAAATTCTGCGCGAGAGCCGCGCGCTCAATGCAGCCGAAATTCAGAGTTCCGTGCTGGCGCGCGTCGCGAAATTCACCGGCGACAAATTCCAGGACGACGCCACCCTGATCGTCTTGGCCGTCAATTAGTGCCAGCCGGCAACATTCAGCTCGCTTCAAGAGGGGGCTAAAAGATGAACACAGTACTCCAGGACATTCGTTATGCCCTCCGCATGCTCGCCAAATCGCCTGGATTCACCGCCATTGCTGTTCTGACTCTGGCGCTCGGCATCGGCGCAAACACTGCCATTTTCAGCCTTATGGATGCCGCGCTCCTCAAAATGCTGCCCGTGAAAAATCCGCAGCAGCTTGTGCTGTTCACCTGGGACGATAACAAGTGGCCTCCGAAATATTCCCAGACCGGTTACCAATCCCGTTTTTCTTTTTCCTACCCGGAATTTGAAATGTTTCAGCGCCAAAACAAGTCCCTGTCGAGCGTTTTCGCGTTCGCGCCGCTTGGCTCGACCGACGAGAACACCGCGATCAGCATCCATGGCGAAGCTGGCCTGGCCAACGGAATGATGATCACTGGGGATTTTTTCTCCGGTCTGGGAGTCACACCGTTGCTCGGGCGCGCTATCAACAATGGAGACGAAGACAAAGGAGCGCCGCGCGTCGCCGTCATCAGCTATGCTTACTGGACGCGACAGTTTGCGCGCGATCCTCAGGTTATCGGCCAGCGCATCGAGGTAAACGACCTTCCTTTCACAGTTGTGGGCGTGATGCCCGCCTCTTTTTACGGTGTGCAGCCCGGCGCGAATCCGGACGTTTACATGGCTTTTGATGATTTGCCGAATTTGCGTCCGTGGAGCGAAAAGCCGAACGAGGCGGATTCAGTATTTACGGCGCGAAATTGGGTGGTGCTTAATGTCATCGGCCGTCTCAAGCCCGGCGTGTCGCAGCGCCAGGCGCAGTCGGATCTGAACACGCTGTTTCAAAATTTCATAACGACAGACTGGAAACCGCAACAGGCTTCCGAGATTCCGGCAATCATGCTCACTCCGGCGAGCCAGGGCATTCCGTATCTGCGCGAGAGCTTCACCCAACCATTGCAGATTTTGATGGCACTGGTCGGACTCGCCTTGCTGATTGCCTGTGCGAACATCGCCACATTGCTTCTGGCCCGCGCCACAGCACGCAAGAAGGAGATCAGCGTGCGCCTCGCCATTGGAGCTTCACCGGCGCGGCTGGTTCGCCAGCTTTTGACGGAAAGCGTGCTGCTCGCATTTGTCGGAGGCGCGTTGGGCCTCGTGTTTGCCGGCTGGGGCACGAACATGCTGGTCGCTATGTATGCCAGCGGTTCCACACAAATCGCCCTCGATGTAAAACCGAATTCCACAGTTTTGTTTTTCACTCTGGCGATCGCGGTGGTCACCGGAATTCTTTTTGGTCTGGCACCGGCGCTCCGTGCCGCGCGCGCCGACGTGGCCTCGGTAATGAAAGATGCGTCCACCAACCTGACTGCAGGCCGCGAAAAGCACCAGCTCGGAAACGCGTTAGTCGTGGGACAAGTCGCGGCATCCCTGGTTTTGCTCTTGGGCGCGGGACTTTTCGTTCGCACGCTGGTGAATTATGACCGGGCGAACTACGGGTTTAATCAGGAGCGCCTGCTGATGTTCGGCGTGGATGGAACGCGCCAAGGCTATCAAGGCTCACGTTTGGTCGGCATGTATCAGCAGATTCAAGATCGCCTGCAGTCTCTTCCTGGAGTGCGCGCGGCAACGACCCTCGATTTTGCGCCATTCGGCGGATGGTCCAGTAACACCACTATCCATTTCCCAAATGAAAAGCAGCCAAACGGCAAACCTCTGCGCTGGCTGCGCGTTGGACCGGATTTCTTCTCCACGATGCAGATTCCCATCCTTCTCGGCCGAGGCATAGATCGGCGAGATGTGGCTGGCGCACCACAAGTAGCCGTTGTGGACCAGACATTCGTGAAGAAATATTTTCCGAATGAGAATCCCATCGGCCAGCGATTCACTTTCGGCACGCGCAGTGATCCGACACCGAAATACAATTTTGAAATCATCGGTGTTTGCAAAACTGCGGAACTCACCAATGTTCATCCCGATCCAAGGCCGAAAGCCTACATGGCCTATGCGCAATTTCCTCAATTCATAGACACCATGTATTTCGAAATGCGCGCCGCCGGCGAACCCACGACAATCGTCTCCGAAGTACGCGATGCGGTTCGCCAAATTGATTCCGGCCTGCCGCTGATGAGTCTGAAAACGCAAACCGAGCAGCGCGACGAAGCGCTTGTTCAGGAGCGCTTATTCGCCCGGCTGTCTGGATTTTTCGGATTGCTTGGCGTGGTACTCGCAACGATCGGTCTTTACGGCACCATGGCTTACGCTGTTTCGCGACGGACACATGAGATCGGCATTCGCATCGCGCTTGGCGCAAAACCGATGGATGTTATGCGCATGGTTCTAGGTCGCGGCCTGGCGCTCGTGGGAATCGGTACCGTCCTCGGGATTGCCGGCGGGCTCGGTGCCACCCGGCTTGCTCATAGCTTGATTTTTGGTGTTACTCCAGATGATCCGTGGACTTTTTCGTTTGCGGCGATGGTTCTTGCGTTAGTCGCGCTGGCCGCCTGCTATATTCCTGCGCGCCGGGCGATGAAAGTCGACCCAATCGTGGCATTACGTTATGAGTGAAACGCGGAGTGTAAGATGATCACACTCATCCAAGATGTGAAATACGCGCTGCGCGTGCTGAAGAAGAGTCCGGGCGTGACGCTGCTGGCCATTGGCGCTTTGGCGCTGGGCATTGGCGCGAACGCGGCGATTTTCAGCGTGGCGGACGCGCTGCTGCTGCGTCCTGAACCGTTCCCAAATCTCAGCCGCCTGGTGTTGATGTACAACAAAGTCGGCTCGCTTACCGACGAAAATTCCATGTACCCCGCGGACTTCGAGGTCCTTCGCGCGCAAAATCACTCTTTTGAGAAGTTGGCAAGCTACGCGCCTACCGACGCGAGCCTTTCCGGCGAAGGAAATCCGGAGCGAGTCGAGGCCGTGAGAATCACGCCCAACTTTTTCGATGTTCTCGGCGTACGGCCACTCCTGGGGCGCGGCTTCGCCAATGGAGAAGCTGAGCCAGGCAGCGATACGGAAGCGATACTGAGCTACGGGCTATGGCAAAGCAGGTTTGGCGGCAATCGTGAAGTGATTGGCAAGCAGACGCACATCAATGGACGCAGCTACACAATTATCGGCGTAATGGGGAAGGATTTCGATTATCCGATTGCGACGCAATTGTGGGAGCCACTCGGTTTCACTGCAGCGGACAAGAATGATCGCGGCCACAATTACGTGTTTCCTGTCGGGTTGCTGAAGCAGGGCGTCTCCGCATCGCAAGCGGCCAGCGAGGTTGATGGCATCGGCCGCGAACTCGGGAAGGAATTTCCACGGTCCAACGCAAGAATGACGATTCGCGCAGTGCCGTTCCGTACTTATGCGACAGACGAGCTGACTCACGAATTCATGCTGTTGCTTCTTGCCGCGGTCGGATTCGTTCTGCTGATTGCTTGCGCCAACGTGGCGAATCTGCAGCTCGCACGTGTAGCCGGACGCGATCGCGAAATCGCGCTGCGCGCGGCCCTGGGCGCGAGCCGCTGGCGCGTGGTTCGCCAGCTCCTGACGGAGAGCGTGATTCTGGCGCTCGCCGGAGCAACCGCGGGGCTGCTTCTCGCCAATTGGGCCGTCACGCTGACCATCAATTACATTCCTGCTGGCGTTTCGCGGTACATAGCGGGATGGAGTCGCATTGCTCTCGACTGGCGCGCTGTTTTGTACACCGTTGCGCTCGCCGTGCTCGCCGGAATTATTGCCGGACTCGCACCCGCGTTGGGGCACTCGCGCCCTGATCTTTCCAACGCCTTGAAAGAAGGAGGCCGCAGCGGCGGGCGAACTTCTCATCGCTTGCGCAGCGCGCTGGTCGTCGCCGAAGTCGCTGCTTCGCTTGTTTTGCTCATTGCCGCAGGCTTGCTGACCAAAGGCTTTCGCGCGCTGCTCGACGCTCAGAACAAATTCTCACCCAACAGCCTGTTGACGGCGAATATTACTCTGCCGATGAATAAGTATCCCGACCAAGCGAAGCGCGCGGCGTTTTATCAACAGGCGTTGGCCAACATGGCGAGCATTCCTGGCGTTGAGTCCGCATCTTTCGCGACCGCAGTTCCCAATTCCGACCAGCAGAGCTATCACCCATTCAGCGGCGAGGGCCGCCCGTGGTCGGAAGACGCCGGACACATCGCATTGCGCGAATCCGTAAGCCCGAGCTATTTCCACACGCTGCATCTGGCGCTGCTGCAAGGACGAGAATTCGCCGCTGCTGATGGCCCGAATTCCTTGCGCGTGGCGATTATCAGCCGCTCGATCGCCGAGCGTTATTGGCCCGGAGAAAGAGCGGTTGGCAAACGCATCAAAGACGGCCGGCCCGACGCCAAGAATCCCTGGATGACCATCGTCGGCGTCGTCGCTGACGTCAAGTACAATGCCTATTTTCCCGTCAGCGCTGCAGTCTACATGCCCTACTTGCAAGACGCGGACATGAGCGGCGCGTTTTTGTTGAGGACATCAGGCGACCCTCTCGGTTTCATTTCCGCCGTGCGTGCGAAGATTGCTTCCGTAGATCCCGATCAGCCTATCTATGAGCCCAAAACGCTTGCACAGCTCACGCACGAAGAGCTCGTTGGAATTTCCTTTATTGCCACGGTGATGGGCGTGCTCGGTTTGATTGCGCTGGTGCTGGCTTCTTCGGGCGTTTATGGAGTAATGGCGCATTCCGTCACCGAACGCACCCACGAAATCGGCATCCGCTTGGCGCTCGGCGCCGAGCGGCGGGAAGTGCTCCAATGGATCGCCGGTCGTGGAATGCGTTTGGCGGCGATAGGACTCGCGATCGGGCTGGCGCTGGCATTCGCCGCTGCTCGATTGCTGGCGACCGTGCTTTTTGGCGTTTCCGCTACCGACCCGCTGATTTTTGCGGGCATTCCGGCCATCTTGGGTGCAGTCGCGCTGGCTGCATGTTATTTGCCCGCGCGTCGCGCAATGAAGGTGGATCCCATTGTGGCTCTGCGTTATGAATGAAGTGGTAGCGGGTTCACCGCTGCCGTGCAGTTAAGGCAGGCATTGTAATAATAAGCCGGCCCGTCCAACTGCTAGGGAGGCGGATGATGAACACATTTCTGCAGGACATAAAATACGCGCTACGCATGCTGGCTAAGGCGCCGGGCTTCGCAGCCATTGCCGTGCTGACTCTGGCGCTCGGCATTGGCGCCTACACCGCGATATTTTCAGTTGTGAATGGAGTGTTGCTAAATCCTCTGCCCTATCCGCATCCCAATCAGCTCGTCGAAGTCGCGGAGAAAGATCCGCCATTCAACGAAAGCTCAATTTCCTATCCCAATTTTCTCGATTGGGTGCAGCAGAACCACACGTTCGAGGCGCTGGCCGCGTACCGTCAGAATGATTTCAGCCTGACCGGGTGGGGCGAGCCGCAGCGCGTCAAAGCCACGCAAGTCTCAGCGACCTTCTTCCCGCTGCTTGGCGTGAAGCCGGTTATTGGCCGCAATTTCAGCGCGGCAGAGGACAAGCGCGGTGCGGCTCCCGCCGTGATGCTCAGCGAGAATCTCTGGAAACAGAAGTTCGGCGGCTCGGCCGGCGTCCTCGGCAAAATGATTACGCTCGATGGAACCGGCTACACCATCGTAGGAGTCGTTCCGGGGAATTTCTATTTCTGCTGCGAAACCACGAACTTCCGGCTCGGGGATATCTACACTCCAATCGGCGCGTGGAGCAATAAATTTTTCTACAGGCGTGATGACCGCATGGGCACATTCGGCGTGGGCCGGCTGAAGTCGGGCGTGAGGCTGGCGCAGGCGCAGGCGGACATGGATGGCGTCGCGCACAATCTGGCGCTCGCATACCCCGATGCGGACAGCAGATCCGGAATTTTTGTCGCATCCTTGAAAGATCGCTGGGTGAAGGAAGTAAGATCGATTTTGATTCTTCTGCTCGCATCGGTGGGATTGGTGTTGCTGATTGCGTGCGTGAATGTCGCCAACCTGCTGCTGGTGCGTTCCACGGGACGCGCGCGGGAGTTCGCGATACGCACTGCTCTGGGAGCCGGCCAGAGACGGATTGTGCGCCAATTGCTTACGGAGAGCACGTTATTGGCAATCGCGGGCGGGGCGCTCGGGTTGCTGCTGGCGTGGTGGGGAACGAGCGCGGCTCTCCGCGCCTTGCCGCAGACTTTGCCGCGCGCGAGCAGTGTTGGCGTCGATACGCGCGTCCTGTTTTTCAGCCTGATTGTATCGGTTCTGGCGGGAGTGCTGTTTGGGCTCGCGCCGGGCCTGAAGACTTCGCGACCCGATTTGCAGGAAACTTTGAAGGAGGGCGGCCGCGGGGCGAGCGGCGCGAAACACCGCACGCAGGGGATTTTTGTGGTGGTGGAAATGGCGCTTGCGGTCGTCCTGCTCGTCGGCGCGGGGCTGGCGATCCGCAGTCTGGTGCGCCTGTGGAACGTCAATCCCGGGTTCAATGCGCACGATGTACTCGGCTTCGGCGTGGCGTTGCCCCCTTCGGTGACAAAACAAACGCCCGAACAATTTCGCGCCAGTTTGATTCAGCTTCGCGAGACGATTGCCGCCGTGCCCGGCGTTCAGAGCGTTTCATCCGAGGACGGCGCCATTCCGTTCAACGGTGACGATGAAATTCCCTTCTGGATCGAAGGGCAACCGAAACCTTCCGCAGAATCTCAGATGGATTCCACTCTGTTTTATCTTGTGAGTCCGGATTATCTGAAGGTCATGCAAACTCCGCTGCTGCGCGGCCGGTTTTTTACCGAACAGGATAGTGCGCACGCGCCTCACGTCGGAGTGATTGACGAGAATTTCGCAAAGAAATATTTCCCCAATGAAAATCCCATTGGCCACATCGTCAACTTCGCGGTGTTTAATGACCCCATACAAATCATTGGCGTGGTCGGGCATGTGATGCAGTTTGGTCTCGATTCGGCCGGACCGGTCAAGATCGGCCTCTATGTTCCTGTCGTTCAGCTCCCTGACGTTGATATAGGAGAAACGATTGCCGGATTTCTAGTGCGCACACAATCGCCTCAGTACGCAAACGCGGCGGCGATTCAAAGCGCTATCGAAAAAATGAACAGCGCGATGATTCCGTTTAATTTCCAATCTATGGAACAAGCGATTTCTGATTCGCTGGCCTCGCGACGCTTCGCCATGATTTTGCTCGCCGCATTTGCCGCCGTAGCCCTGCTGCTTTCGAGCATCGGGATTTATGGCGTGGTCTCCTATCTTGCGGGCCAGCGCACCCACGAGATCGGCATTCGTTTGGCGCTCGGCGCTCAGCGACGGGACATTTTGCGTTTGGTGCTCGCCCAGGGCTCGAAGCTCGCGCTCATTGGCGTGGGCGCGGGCCTGGCTGCCGCATTGGCGTTGACGCAGTTGATGTCCTCGATACTTTATGGCGTGAGCCCAATGGACCCGCTCACGTTTGCAGCCGTTGCCGTGCTGCTGATTGCCGTTGCTCTGGCCGCCTGCTATTTGCCCGCGCGCCGTGCCATGCGCGTAGATCCTATGATTGCGCTCAGATATGAATAGCGGCCCTTATTCAAATGGCCTGGCGGAGCGGCGTGGCTGAACAATTGAATGCTCAACTGCGTATTACTCGGTTGTGAGCCATCAGACTGTCGGTTGAGAGGTCAAAGATGAGCATGTTCTTACAGGACATCCGTTACGCGTTTCGCATGCTGCGGAAAGCACCGGCGTTTGCCGTCATCGCCATGCTCACGCTGGGGCTGGGCATCGGCGCGAACACGGCCATCTTCAGCTATGTGGACGCATGGGTAATCCATCCTCTCCCCTATCCGCAGCCCGATCAACTTATGGTTTTGCAGGCGCACAACACCAAGAGGGGCTGGACGCAAAACGCGGTCACCTCGACAGCGGATTTCTTCGATTTTCAGAAGCAAAGCACGTCGTTTGAGCAAATGGCGGCTTGGGACTCATGGAATTTCAATCTCACGGGTGACGGCCCTCCGGAAGTCGTTGACGGCGCAAAGGTCAGTTGGACATTTTTCCAGACGCTCGGCGTTAAGCCGCTTCTCGGGCATGCGTTCATCGCCGCTGACGACACCGCCGGCGCGCCGCATGCAGCCATCATCAGCGAAGGCTTGTGGCAGAGCCGGTATGGGGGCGACCCCAAAATCATCGGCCGAAGCATACGTATCGATGATCAATCCTATTCCGTTGTGGGAGTGGTGCCCGGGAAGTTCTCATTCCCGCTGCTGGGGATTTGCAATATCTGGGCGCCGCTGGCGCTTACCGACGCCGAGCGCGCCGACCGCAACAGCGCGTGGTTCAGTTCGTTCGCCCGCTTGAAGCCGGGCGTGGCACAGCAGCAGGCTGCTGCCGAAACTTCGGCCATTTTCTCGCGTTTGGAAGAGGAGTATCCCAAGTCGAACACCAACATGACGATGGTCCTAAGCCCAATGAGCACCGAGATCGGCAACAACGAAGGCGTGCCGCAGGTAATGATCCTTTTCTGGATTGTCGGACTGATTTTGCTGATCGCTTGCGCCAACGTCGCCAACCTCATGCTCGCGCGCGCGACGCAGCGCACCAAAGAAATGGCCGTGCGCGCGGCTCTGGGTGCCACCCGAGGGCGCATGATGCGCCAGTTGGTCACCGAATCGCTGCTGCTGTTCGCTTTCGGCGGCGCGGCGGGAACGCTCTTCGGTATGTGGGGGATGAGCTGGATCGAATCCATGATCCCCGGTCGCGTTCGCGGCTATCTCGTGAATTACGGCCAGGTGAATCTCGATTGGGTGACACTCGCTTTCACGTTAGGAGTCGCGCTTCTGTGCGGCCTCATTTTTGGACTCGCGCCCGCTTTTCAAACATCTGGCTTGGACGTGAACCGCACGTTGAAAGAAGCATCCGGGCAGGCCTCCAGCAGCGGCCGCAGCGCGCGTATGCGCAAGATTTTCGTGGTCGCGGAGATTGCTCTGGCTATGGTGGTTCTGATTTCCACGGCTTTGCTGACCAGAAGCTACGTCATTTCGGTGCGCGCGAGCACCGGTTTCAATTCGCAAAATGTGATGACTGCGACATTCGGGTTGCCCAAGACGAAATACGCCACGGACGCAGTGGTGCGAAACTTCACAGAAGCTGCGCTGGCGCGCATTCGCGCTCTGCCCGGTGTCATTTCTGCCGGAGTGGCCAGTTCCATTCCGTTTGGGGGTTTTGGACAGATCTACGAAGTCGAAGCGGTCGGCAAACCCGCGCCTCAGCCCGGAGAAGTTCTGGGCGCGCGCTGGACAGCTGCGTCGCCGGACTATTTTTCCGCTATGCAGATAAGCCTGCTCAAAGGCCGCTTCTTTACTTCAGCCGATGGGCCGGGCAATGCCGACGTAGCGGTGATTGGTCAAACCTTCGCCCGGCAGTTCTGGCCCAATGAAGACCCAGTTGGGCATAAGCTCACTTTTGGCCCGGATCATATCGTTTGCACCATTGTCGGTGTGGTGAACGACGTGAAAATGTATCAGTTGCGCGGGCGCCCGGAGCGCCAGATGTATGTTCCCCTGGCGCAGTTTCCCTGGCGCACGCTGGGATTTGTGGCGCGCACCGCCGGCAATGATGCCGCAATCGCCGGCGCAATGCGGGATGCGATCTGGTCCGTGGACAAAGACCAGCCAGTCTCTATCTCGGACCTTGGTATGCTGATGGCCATCGTGAATGCGGGGTTCACTGTCATCGCCAAGCTGATGCTTTTCTTTGGCCTGCTCGCCCTCTTTTTGTCGGCGATTGGGATCTACGGCGTGATGGCGCACACCGTGGCGCAGCGCACTCACGAAATCGGTATTCGCATGGCTCTGGGAGCCGCACCCGCGGGCGTAATGCGTTTGGTGGTGGCCCAGGGGTTAAAACTCACGTTCATTGGAATTGCCGTGGGAGTGCTTGCTGCACTGGGGGTCACTGGTCTCCTGGCGTCCATGCTGTACCAGGTCACCGCGCGTGATCCGCTGACGTTTGTCGCCGTGCCGTTGTTCTTTGTTCTTGTGGCCATCGCCGCTTGCTACATCCCCGCCCGTCGCGCCATGAAGGTGGATCCTATGATCGCCTTGCGCTACGAGTGAACTCGCACCTGTGGGTTTCCTCGCGCCGCACTTTCAGCACAAGGTTCTGATTTTCACAGGCCCGAAATATGAATGGTGAAACGGTAACGACAATGATGTATAACAGTCGTCGCCGCTCCGCAGTTTACAGGCAAACTGTCACACCTCCAGCGGCCCAGGGCGTCACCGCATTATGGGAATATTTTGGCAAGACCTTCAATATGGCGCGCGCATGCTGCGGAAGAGCCCCGCATTCACGCTGGTT
Organism: Candidatus Acidiferrales bacterium; assembly: GCA_036796475.1. Taxonomy (GTDB): domain Bacteria; phylum Acidobacteriota; class Terriglobia; order Acidiferrales; family UBA7541; genus DAHUXN01. The sequence goes on from DAIRCW010000004.1 coordinate 12,045, forward strand.
GCCATCGTCACGCTCGCGCTAGGTATCGGTGCAAACAGCGCGATTTTCAGTCTGGTCAATGCGGTCGTGCTGCGACCGATGCCTTTTCCCAATCCTCGGCAACTCGTGATCGTATGGGAAACGGACGCGAACCGTAAAATCATCCGCGGCACCGCGCCTCCCGCCGATTTTCTCGACTGGCGTTCGCAAAATCAGGTGTTCCAGGGGATGGCCGCATACGAGCTGTGGCTTTCGACGATGACCGGCGGCAGCCAGCCGGAGCAGCTTTGGGGCGCGCACGTCTCGCCGTCTTTTTTTTCCATGCTCGGCGTCAAGATGTCCGTCGGCGGAGATTTTCGTCCTGATGAAGAACAGCCCGGGCACGATCAGGCCGTGATTCTCAGCCACAGCATTTGGGTAAATAACTTCGGCTCCGACCCGGACATCGCCAACCGGACGATTGTCATCGATGGCAAGCCGTTCAAAGTTGCCGGCGTGCTGCCTGCCGGTTTCAGTCTGTTCGGACTTAACCGCTCTCCGGATTTGTGGATGCCGCTCGCATTTCCCGCCGCGGATCTTCGGCGTGACAATCCCTCGCTGGTGGTTTTCGCGCGGCTCAGAGATGGCGTGACGCTCGCGCAAGCAAATACCAACATGACGGCGATCGCCCAGCGGCTTTCGGCGGAATATCCCGCGACGAATCAAGGCACGGGCGCGCACGTGGCTCTGCTGCAAAACGAATTTGGCCAAACGATTGGCGACGCCCTGCTCATTCTCCTCGCCGCCGCCGGGGTGGTGCTCCTCATCGCCTGCGCGAATGTCGCCAACCTTATGCTTACGCGCTCGGCTGGACGCCAGCGCGAAATCGCCATTCGCTCCGCTCTTGGAGCGCGTCGCGCGCGATTGATGCGCCAGTTGCTCACAGAAAGCATTCTCCTGGGATTGCTGGGCGGCGCGCTGGGCTTGCTTCTCGCCCACGGCGCCATACGGCTGCTACCGCTCCTGCTGCCCGCGACCGGAAGCATTGGCGAAATTCCTCATGCCAGCGGGCTCGGAATCAATCTCCCCGTGCTGGCATTCACTTTTGCCGTTGCGATTCTGACCGGAATCATCTTTGGCTTAGCTCCGGCCTTTCAATCTTCGCAAACCGATTTGACCGAATCGCTCAAGGAAAGCGGGCGCGGTTCCAGCGCGGGCAGGCAGAGCCGCGCTACGAAAAACTCTTTGGTGGTCGTCGAGATCGCCATGTCTCTGGTACTGCTTGTCGGCGCGGGAACGCTCCTGCGCGGATTGAGCGCGCTCCTCAATGCGAATCTCGGATTCAATCCCGAAAACGTCCTTTCGTTTCAAGTATGGCTTCCCGATTCCCACTACACCACGCCGGCGGACGTGCGCGGTTTTTTCCAGGAGGCCATCTCCAAGCTGCGCGCAATTCCGGGTGTCAAATTCGCCGGCGCGATCAATTTTTTGCCGTTGACCGGCTGGACGGATCTCTCCAATTTCGATATCTCCGGACGGCCCGCGCCTCCTCCCAAGGAGGAATTCGTCGCGCATTACCGCGCGATTGATCCTGGCTACTTCACAGCCATGCAAATTCCGCTGCTGAGTGGCCGCGATTTTATGGCGGGGGACGGCGAAAACGCGCAGCCGGTCGCTATTATTAGCAAAGCGCTGGCGCAGAAATACTGGCCAAACGAGAATCCCATCGGGCAGCAGATTCGGCTGCGTCTGCAGCCGTCGAAGTCCGCTCCGTACCGTCCTGTGGTCGGCAACGGCTGGGCCACCATCGTCGGCGTGGTTTCGAATTTGCAGGAGCGCGAATTCGCGGAACGTCAGCTCCCGATCGTCTACTTTCCGATTGCGCAAGTGCCCTCGCGCATCATGTGGTTTGTGTTGCGTACTTCGGTTCCGCCTGATTCGCTGGCATCCTCAGCGCGGCAGGCCGTCTTCTCGGTGGACAAAAACCAGCCGGTCACGGAAATGAAATCCTTGCATGAACTCCGCTCCGAGACTGTCTCGCGCGAGGAGTTAAATGCAAAACTGCTGACTTTCTTCGCGCTGCTGGCTCTGGTGCTTGCAGCCATCGGCATTTACGGCGTGATTTCCTACGGCGTGGAACAGCGCACTCACGAAATTGGCATTCGCATGGCGCTTGGCGCGCGCCCTGGTGACGTCGTGCGGCTAATCGTGCGAGAAGGCTCTCGCCTCATCCTCCTGGGTGTTTTGCTGGGCATGATCGGAGCCTATGCCCTAACGAACGTGCTGGCTGGCTTTCTCTTTGGAGTTAAGTCCATAGACCTGCCTTCCATTCTTCTCGGGATCGCTGTTCTCGTGATTTTCGCGCTTCTTGCCTGCTATGTTCCCGCTCGCCGCGCTACGCGCATTGACCCGCTGAATTCCCTTCGCTACGAGTAGGCTTCGCCTCCAAATTTGCGGAGTGTTCATTCCAGGAAGAGACTGTCCGATTTCGGACACTCCGATTCTCGGCAAGTTTGTTCTTGCCGTGCTACTCTATGGAAATACAGGCCTTACGTGTACCTCAGTGCGGCAAGTAACGTGCCCGCTCCCTTCGTCACAAGGGGGCTATCGTGAAAAACGTCTGGCAAGATATTCGCTTCGGCTCCCGCGCCATTGTCCGTCAGCCGGGATTCGCCGCTATCATCATCCTAACGCTCGCCTTGGGCATCGGCGCAAACACCGCCATTTTCAGCGTGGTCTACGGCATACTCCTAAGACCGCTGCCTTATCCTCAGCCGGACCGCATCACGCAAGTCTCGATCAGTTATAACGGCGTGCTCGACTATTCTGGATTCAACGCGCCCGAATTCAACTTCTGGCAGGCGCACAATCAGCCGTTCGCCGCGGTGGCCTCGACCACCGGCGTGGGCTTCAATCTTTCGAGTGGCAACCTGCCCTTGCGCATACACGCGTTGCGAGTATCAAAAGACTATTTCCGAGTGATGGGAGTGCAACCGGCGCTTGGCCGAGAATTCACGCAGGATGAAGATAGCGCAAACGGTTCGAATGTGGCCATTCTGGGCTATGCCCTCTGGAAATCCGAATTCGGCGGAGATGCTGGCCTCGTCGGAAAAACAATTTCGCTCGATGGCGCGCCATACACAGTCGTCGGAATCATGCCAGCGGGCTTTCAAAACGTAAGTTTGCGCGGGGATTCGGATACTGGCACGGAACTCTGGACAACCATTGGCCAGGTCGCCAATTCCATCGGCCGAGGAATCAATTACACGGTCATCGCGCGGCTGAAAGATGGTGTTTCGACAGAGCAGGCCAATAGTTACTTGGCGATTGCGATGAAGGAATTCACAAAACAATTTCCATCGCAAAGATTTTCGTCTCGCAATCACGCGGCATTCAGCGCCGAACCGTTAATTCACATGGCTTCGCTCGGCTATCGCACAAAACTACTCGTGCTTTTTGGCGCGATTGGATTTGTGCTGCTCATCGCTTGCGCGAACGTAGCCAATTTGTTGATGTTGCGCGCTGCGTCTCGAGGCAAAGAGTTCGCCATCCGCACAGCGCTCGGCGCGAGCCGCGTGCGCCTTTTCCGCCAGCTCCTCACGGAAAGCCTTGTGCTGGCCGCCGCGGGCGGCACGCTTGGGCTTCTCGTCGCGAATTGGGGACTCAAGCTCCTGCTAGCTCTGGCGCCGGCGGACTTGCCGCGCGCGAGCGCCATTTCGCTCGATGGCTGGGCGCTTGCTTTCACCGCGCTAATTTCTTTGCTCACTGGCGTGCTCTTTGGGATTGCTCCGGCATTCCAATCGTCCAAAACTGATCTCAATAATTCGCTGAAAGAATCCGTTGGCCGCGCGACTGCGGGACTGTCTCGCAGCCGCTTACGAAGTGCACTAGCTGTTTCGGAAATTGCGCTTTCTCTTGTTCTGCTTGCGGGCGCCGCGCTGCTCGTTAAGACATTTGCGAATCTGTTGAATGCCAATGCAGGTTTCGATCCGCATCCGATTCTTACGCTGCAAACGTGGACCACCGGGCAGAAATTCGCCGCCACTCCCACCAAGGCCAATTTCTTTGGCGAAATGATGAATCCGGCGGAGGTTTCCCATTTTTATCAAGGGATCCTCGACAAGATTCAATCCACACCCGGAGTAGAAGGCGCGGCGGTCGTGGGCGGAGGCCTGCCACTCGCCGACGGAGGCAACGTGTTCGTTTGGCTTCCATCCGAAGGCGAATCAAACGGCATTTCCGCCGATTTCCGCTCCATTAGCTCGGACTATTTCCGCACTTTGAACATTCCGCTGCTGCAGGGCAGGCTTTTTGCGAAATCCGATTCTCCAAATTCCGGCAAGGTAGCTCTGATTAATGAAGAGTTCGCGCGCGAGAAGTTTTCGAAACGAGATCCGATTGGCCAGATGCTGAACGTAGACGGAACGCCGCGCCAGATCGTCGGTGTGGTGCGGGACGTGAAATCCTCGATCTACGGCACGGATGTGAGCAGCGGATTTCCGGTTCCTGCCACTGTTTTCATTCCACTCGCGCAGGATAGTGGCGCGATTCAAGAATTTCAGCATTACGGCATGCCTGTTTACATCGTGGTGCGCACTTCGCTGGCCACCCTGTCGATCGGTCATGCGGTCGAGGACGCCATCCACAGCGCTGAACCCGAACTGCCCATTGGCCATGTCAAATCCATGGAACAGATTCTCTCGACCTCGCTTTCATTTCAAAGATTCACCATGACGCTGATGAGCATTTTCGCCGGGCTAGCACTGGTCCTCGCCACTTTGGGAATTTATGGCGTAATCGCGTATTCTGTAACTCAGCGTACGCACGAAATTGGCATTCGTATGGCTTTGGGCGCGCACCCTGGAGATGTGCTTCGCATGGTCGTTCGCCAGGGAATCACCCTTGGGGGAATCGGGGTAGCCCTCGGGATTGCTGGCGCTCTCGGGACGACCGGATTCCTCGCAACCCAGCTTTATGGTGTTAAGCCGTCCGATCCGCTGGTGCTCGCAGCCGTTTCCGGGGCGCTCATTATAATTGCTTTGCTTGCCAGCTATATCCCGGCGCGCCGCGCGGCGAGTGCGGACCCGCTGGTGGCGCTGCGGTATGAGTGATCCACAAGAGTTTCAAGCAGGAATTGAGGTCTAAACATTTATGACAGGTCCGAACAATTCACATCGATGGCGTGTACTTGTGGCTGACGATCAGCCCGATGTCCGCGAAGCTCTGCGCTTGCTGCTTAAGGCAGAAGGATTCGAAATTGACGCGGTCGCTTCGCCGACGGCGCTAGTCGCCTCGCTTGATACGCGCGAATTTGACGCTGTTCTTATGGATTTGAACTACGCCCGAGACACGACTTCGGGACAGGAAGGGCTCGACCTGCTCACCGAGATTCGCAGCCGCGACAGCAGCTTGCCCGTGATCGTAATGACCGCGTGGGGGAGTTTAAATCTTGCCGTCGAGGCCATGCGCCGAGGCGCAAAGGATTTCATACAGAAGCCGTGGGAAAATGCGCGGCTGCTGGCGATTTTGCGCACGCAAATCGAACTCGCCCACGCGATCCGGCAAAGCGTGCGTCTCGAAGCAGAGAACCGTTTGCTTCGCGCGGACGGTCGGCCGATGTTCATCGCCGAATCAGCCGTTATGCGTCCAGTGCTGGATTTGATTTCGCGTGTAGGACCCTCTGATGCAAACGTTTTGATCACAGGAGAACACGGCACGGGAAAGGAAGTAGTCGCGCGGACATTACAGGCGCTTTCCACTCGTTCTGGCAAGCCATTTGTCACCGTGAACGCCGGTGGATTGCCGGAAGGCGTTTTCGAGAGCGAGCTGTTCGGGCACGTGAAAGGGGCTTTCACAGACGCTAAAACGGATCGCGTCGGGCGCTTCGAGTTAGCGGATGGCGGTACGCTGTTCCTTGATGAAATCGCCAACGTCCCGTTGAATCTTCAGGCCAAGCTCCTCCGCGCGCTCGAAACCGGCGAACTCGAACGCGTGGGCTCATCAAGCACGCGGCGCGTGGATGTGCGCATTCTCTCCGCCACCAACGCGAATATCCAAGTCGAAGTGGAAGCCGGACGGTTCCGCGAGGATTTGCTTTTCCGCCTCAACACCATCGAAATTCATCTCCCGCCGCTACGCGAACGCAAGGAAGACATTCCGCTGCTGGCGATGCATTTTTTGCGGCAATCCGCTCAGCGCTACCGCAAGAACTTGACCGGATTCGAGCCCACGGCGATGAAGCTTTTGTCCGAGCATCCGTGGCCGGGAAACGTTCGCGAACTCGATCATGCCGTCGAGCGCGCGGTGTTGCTGGCCGAAGGAACGGAAGTGCGAGCGAGCGATCTAGGGCTGCGGCAGGTGCGCGAAGCGAATATACGTATTGAGGATATGAGCCTTGAGGATGTCGAGCGCGCGCTCATTCAAAAAGCGATGAGCCGGTATGGCGGGAACGTCAGCCACGCCAGCAAGACGCTCGGCCTTAGCCGCAGCGCGCTGTACCGACGACTGCAAAAATACGGTTTGTGAAGCCTCTTGCGTACGAACGCCGCATTCTCGTCCGCGCGCTGCTTGCGGGCCTGTTCGGTTCTGCTACTGCGGTCATTCTTCTCTGGACCGGGCAGCATGACGCAAAAACGGCGTGGACTCTGACCATCATCATTGTCGTCGGGTGGCTCGGTTTCGCCTTCAGCGCGCAGAATCGCATCACGTTTCCGCTGCGCACGCTATCCAACATGCTGGCCGCGCTTCATGAAGGCGACTTCTCCATCCGCTCGCGCGGCGCTCAGCACAACGACGCTCTCGGCGAAGTGATGCGCGAAGTCAATGCGCTGGGCGAGACTTTGCGGCAGCAGCGGCTGGGCGCGGTCGAGGCTACAGCCCTCTTGCGCAAAGTGATGGAGGAAATTGATATCGCGGTATTCGCTTTCGACGCGTCCGATCGCCTGCGCCTGATCAATCGCGCCGGAGAACGCATCCTCAACCGCCCCGCGGAACGTGCCATCGGTCGCACCGCGCAAGAGCTTGGCGTAGAGCTTTGCCTCACCGTGGAGACTCCGCACGTCGCGCAAATCGCGTTTCCCGGGAAAATGGGGCGCTGGGAAATCCATCGCGGGAGTTTTCGTGAAGGCGGCAAGCCGCATCAACTTGTGCTGATTTCCGATCTGAGCCACGCACTACGCGAGGAAGAGCGCCTCGCTTGGCAGCGGCTAATTCGCGTCATCGGTCATGAGCTCAATAATTCTTTGGCGCCAATCAAATCGGTGGCCGAAAGCCTTTCTGGCATCATGTCCCGTTCCGACAAGCCTGCGGATTGGGAAGATGACATGAGCCGCGGGCTTGCTGTTATCGCAAATCGCACAGATGGCCTCGCTCGCTTCATGAATGCCTATGCTCGCCTCGCGCGCCTTCCGGCGCCGCAGTTTCAGCCCGTTGCCGTTGGAGCGTGGGTGCAGCGCGCAGCGAGCCTGGATCCGCGAATGCGCATTCCCATCGAGCACGGCCCGGAAGTCACCATCCAGGCTGACCCAGACCAGCTCGATCAGGTGCTGATTAATCTCGTAAAAAACGCAGTGGATGCCGCCAGCGAAACGGGCGGCGGCGTTCATGTCGGATGGGATACGGAGGACAGTTTTCTCGAAATCTGGGTTCGCGACGAAGGCCCGGGAATTCCCAGCGCGGCGAATCTCTTTGTCCCGTTCTTTACTACCAAGCCTGGAGGCTCAGGCATCGGGCTTGTGCTTAGCCGGCAGATCGCCGAGGCGCACGGCGGAACGTTAAGCCTCGAAAACGTGGTATCCGGCCGCGGATGCGAGGCGCGATTGCGTTTGCCACTTATTAGGAATTGATTTCGGAGCTACGGCGAATCTTCAGAAAGCTCACGCAGATTTTGCTCTGCGCTGCTCCCAGAACTCAGGGGCCGCTTTGGCGAATGCAACTCCCACGCGCAAATCAGCGCGCTTTGGCCGCTTCTTCAGCGTCACTACGTAGCATTCCTGTTCTTCTCTGGTGAGGCGGTTCATCACCAGCAGCTTCTGCCCGCGCCGGACGTTTGCAGCCTCGTCCAAATGTAGCAAGCCGCCATTGGCGTTCACTTCGAGTGTGTTTGTTTCCTGATAGAACGGTTCTTGCGTGGAATCATGTCCGTAGACGAATAGGGGCACATAGACGCTCTCTCGCGAGCTTCGGCGCCGCTCAACCGTTCGTTCGTCCATAGCCTGCTGCATTAGATCCCAAATGGCACTCAACATTCACCTTCGCAGAGCTTGAAAATTGAAGGAGACCCCTATACGGACGTATAAATTGTACACGAAACCTAGGTGGTCGACAATGGGGAGCGGATCGATGCGAGAAACGGGCTTGGCCCCGAGGCTTCGGTGCGCTCGAAGCCAAGCTATTGAAAATGCGCGGCTTACTTGCCGAAGCTCTGGACAGCCGCCGCTTCGTTATCGTACACATCAAAAACCGTCATCAGCTTCGTGACCTGCAGCACCTCGCGGAATTTCGATCCGAGATTGCACAGCTTTAGCGTGCCGCCCTGGGAGCGTGCGCTGTGGAACGTGGCCACGAGTGTGCCCAAGCCCGCGCTGTCGATGTACGTCACGTTAGCCATATTCAGCACGATTTTCTTGTGATTGCTCGCGAGCAGCCCCTTTACTCTTTCGCGGAACGAGTTGCTCTCCTCGCCCAGCACAATCCGTCCGTCCAAATCCACGACGGTGACCCCGCCTACTTCTCGATCCGTCATTCTCAACGCCACGTTATTCGCCTCCTGGCAAATTCAAATTCAGATGCTTGAGCCGTTGCCCTGCGAAATTCCTTTTTGAAAGGCCGATAACCTGAATTCAGTAGTAATCCGAACAGGACATATAATAACCGCACGCCGCGCAAATCAGTTTGCACTTATGCTGCTGCAAACGCCGAAAACAGACCGGGCAATACACGGACGCATTCGGGGCCTCGCGCGTTGCATTTTCCGCCCCGAAACTGCAATCGGGCGCTGATGAGAACGGAGCGGGCGACTTGGCTGCGTCTTCCATGCGCTTCGGCCCAAAGGTTATAGCACATCCAACAGGGAAAAGCTCCCATCCAGCGCGAATTTACGACCTTCCATGCTACCGGCTCTGAATACTTCATCGGCATTCTATGTGGGCCTGTTGGTTTTGCGTTAAGGGCCACGCTCTCTTCGTGCAGTCCGCTGGTGCAACCGCTCCAATTGGGATAGCATCACTTTAAGAGAAGCGGTTATGCCCGGGTGCGCGATGAGCAACTATGCGAAGAATTGGGTGCTTCTTGTATCCGGACTGCTCGTCTGTTTGCCGCCTGCATTCGCGCAGAATCAATTCAGTCACGTGCGGCTGAATCCGCCGAGGGCGCAGGCAGTTCCTGCA
>DAIRCW010000004.1:21488-46174 GCA_036796475.1 Candidatus Acidiferrales bacterium
GCAGTTCCTGCATTTCGCACTCCCGTTCGGAGTTCACTTCGAAGCGCAACTGCCGCGCATCCCACCACACCGATCGTCGTGCGCATGCCCGCACCGCCAGCGCAGCATCGCGGAATGGTTTCCATTCCTTCGCAACCAACACTGGGCGGCAATTCAGCGGTGACGGTCGTTTCCAACCCGCTGTTTCCTCCGGACTCCTTTATCGACCTCAGCAACCTCGGCCCATTTTTGAACACCAGCACACCGGGACTCGGCTTTGATTTCCCGCATCTCGCTGCCTTGAATCGCGACTTGGGCGTGCGCGCCATTATTGATCCGGTTACTCAGCATGAACTGGCGCTCACTGAGCAATTGCTGAATAGCCGACGAAGCGTCGCAACTTCGGCTTTCATTCCATTTTTCGGCGGAGCCGATTATTCCGAACCAGTTGCGTACGAACAGCAACAGCAGCAGCCCCAAATCATCGTACTGCAACAACCAGCTCAGCAAGCGCAGTCCACAGAAGAAGCCGTTCCTTCGGCAGCTTCTTCTTCCACAGCGCCCGAGCAGCCGCCGCTGCCTCCGGTCGGCGAATTTGTTCTGGTGCTGCGAAGCGGCAAGCAGATCAAAGCTGTGGCGTTCACGCGGCAGGATGATTCCATCGTGTATGTTTCCGGCGATGGCGCTCGCAATTCGTTTCCAGTCGCCGAACTCGACTCTGCCGCTACGAAGCTAATCAATCAGCAGCACGGCACGCCTCTGAAACTTCCATTTTGATTGTTTGTTGAACTCAGCGCTTTGGAATGCATAACGCCGCCGCACCCGCAATTCCGGAGTCCTCTCCGTAGTGGGCGCGCAGCATGGGAATTTCCGCGCAACGCGAGTTGATGCTCCAATCCGGCAGGCGCTTCCGAATATGTTCAAACCACTCGGACATCAGCGCGCCCATGCCGCCCCCGAAAATGATCACGTCGGGTTCGAGCAGATCGATAATGTTCCCCAGCCAAATCGCCAGCAAATCGGCGGTCTGCTGCAAAATCGAAGCGGCCAGCCCGTCTCCGGCACGCCACGCTTCGGCAACAACTTCTGCAGTGACGTTCTCGGCTTTGCCGTTCGCGCGAGAAAGCAGCCGTTCCGCTGCGGCGCCGCCATTCGCGAGTTTTTCCTGCGCCCGTTTGGCCACAGCTGGACCTGCAGCCATTGCCTCGATACAGCCTAATTTGCCGCACGCGCATTTCGGCCCATGAAAATCGATGGACACGTGCCCGCCTTCCGCGGCGCAGCCGGTTCGGCCGTGATAAATTCGGCCGCCTAACACCACGCCTGTGCCGATTCCCGTGCCGAGTGTCGCGTAAAAAACGGAATCATATCCTTTGCCGGCGCCCCACAATGCTTCTGCGAGCCCGGCCGCATTCGCGTCATTATCCAGGCGAACGGGCAATTTTCGCCACGTCTTCAGTTTTTTTGTGATGTGCAGGTTTCGCCAGCAAGGGAGGTTCGGCGGATTAATAATGACTCCACCGCGCGGGTCGAGGGGCCCAGGGCTGCTGATACCGATCGCCGCAACCGAATTTCGCAAACGCGGCTTCATTTTCAGCGTCGCTTCGATCGCCTGTTCTACGGAGGCCAATCCTTCGGCTTCGCTGCCCTTGCTGGACATTGCCACGCGTGTCTTGCATAGAATTTTCCCGCGCGCGTCCACAAGCCCGGCAGCGACTTTCGTTCCGCCTATGTCAATCCCGAGATATACCTTGCGCTCTGCCGGCATTGGTTTTGTTTCGCCTCCCGCGCTGCTGGATGATAGCGCGAGCCGCGCCAAACGTGTATAGTTTCGCCGCTCGTATCCGCTCGGCATTCAGCATCCACAGGAGAGGACGCCGTGAACAGCGCCATTGCCGGAGTTTTGCTGCTGGTGGTTGCGGGACTCATGAATGGTAGTTTCACTCTGCCGATGAAATTCACGCGCGAGTGGGCCTGGGAAAACACTTGGCTCGTGTGGACAATCTGGGCGCTAGTGATTTTTCCACCGCTGATGACGCTGCTCACTGTACCGCATCTGCACGGAATTTATTCCACTGTGCCGGCGATGATCACATTGATTGTGGCTGCATGCGGCGCGGGTTGGGGAATCTCGCAAGTTTTCTTCGGGCTGGCGGTCGATTCCGTAGGCATTGCGCTGGCGTTCTCGATAATTCTGGGGATCGCCGCAGCGGTGGGCGCATTATTCCCGCTGATTCGTTTTCATGCCGATCAAATCTTCACGCCCAGCGGACTGTACGTGCTAGCCGGGGTAGCTTTGGTGATCATTGGCGTGGCAATCTGCGCAAAAGCCGGACGCAAACGCGAAGCTGCGCTGGGCCAGGGTGTAGATCCGAATAAAGCCTCCATGATGCGCGGTGTGATTTATTGCATCATCAGCGGCGTAGGCTCGGCGCTGGTGAATATCGGGTTCACGTCAGGCTCGCAACTTGCAAATGCCGCCGAGCAGGCCGGCGCAGCAAAACAGTGGGCGCCCAACGCTATCTGGCTTCCGCTTATGATCGCCGGCGGAATTCCAAACTTGCTCTATTGCATTTATCTGATTCGAAAAAATCGCACCGGCGACCGCTTTTCGCGTCCGCGCACAGGTGGATACATTTTTTTGGCTGGAATCATGGGCGTGTTTTGGTTCGGCAGCACACTACTCTATGGAATTGCAGCAGGAAAAATGGGCTCACTTGGCACAGTCGTTGGCTGGCCACTGTTTATGTCTCTGATTGTCATTACCGCAAGCATTTGGGGCGTGCTCACGGGCGAATGGCGGGGCACAGGAAAACGCCCGCTGCAAATCATGTACAGCGGAGTGGCTGTGCTGATCCTCGCGATCGTTGTTCTTTCACGCGCGAGTTAATCCCTGGCGCAAATCTCCGGCATAAAAAACCGGCTCTGCCGCACGATTGCCGTGAGCAGAGCCGGAACTTCAGTTCTAGCAGCAATCTATTTTACAGTCTTGACTGTAATCGGACTCCCCGCGAACACCGTCGGAGCGCCTGCCGACTGTGCTGCGCGATTGTACTCGGCGACATCCGTCTTCAACGCGCCATTGAACTGGCTGATGAACTCGCCATTCTTACGGAACATCTCTTCCATCTGCGCGCGCACCAGCGGCGAAGTCGGTTCGCCATATGAGCCTCCCCCTCCCGCAAACATCGTGCGCTGCAGCTGGCTGTGGAAGTCCGTCAGCTCGTGGATGTCGTCTTCCGAAACGTTGTGCTGCACGTTCGGGCTATAGACTCTGTCCTTGATTTCATTCAGCTTTTTCTCAAGCTCGCGCCCGCGGCCCAAAATCGCGCGGTACTTCGCTTGTTCCTGTGGATCCTTGCTGCTCTCAACGGCAGAACGAAAATCTCCGAGTTCTTTGTCGACGTCGTTGATGCGGTTGAGCATTTCATTTAACGCGCTGATCTGATTGCGCGCTTCAAGGCCGCTGCGCTCCTGCTCGCGGAAAATTGCCGGATCCACGTGCAGATTCGGATCAGCTTCGACGGCCACGCTTTGCGTTTGCGTTTCTCCGTTCGCCGTCACCGCAATTTTGTAGGTACCCGGCGCAACCCGCGGCCCGCGGTTGAAGTTGAAGAAGCCACCTCCGCCGCGCGGCGAAGACTCGCCGACAAGCGGAGTCGCTCCATCCGCTGACATGCTCCAGACGTAGCGATTCACGCCGGCTTCACCCGACCCGTATTCCGTTGCCACCGTATTGCCCTGCGCGTCGCTGACCACAATTTTGACCGGGCCCTCATGCTGGCGCCGTTGTTCCGGATTCGGCTTGATCTCGGATTTCAAATAGTAATCAATCACCGCTCCCGTTGGCGCGTTCGGCGCTGAGTAACCATTGCCCTGTCCCTCGCCTGTGCGCCACGTATGCCACATGACTCCCGGCGCGGGCGTGAACAGATGAAACGCGCTCGATTCCACTTCCGGCGTGAGCTCTTCGAGCGGACGAATATCGTCCAGCACGAATACTCCGCGGCCGTGTGTGGCGACAAGCAGATCGTGCGAGTTTTTCACAAATTTCACATCGAGCACCGGCACCGTCGGGAAATTCGCCTTCAACGGCTGCCAGTGATCTCCGCCATCCTGCGAATAGTAGAGGCCGGTGTCCGTCCCGGCGACCAGGAAGCCCTTTTTGTTCGGGTCCTCTCGTACCACATGGGCCGCCGCCCCATCCCGCAACCCGTCCGTGATCTTCTTCCACGTTGCGCCATAATCATCGGTGCGATAAACGTACGCGCCGCGATTGTCCAGCATGTGCGCGTCGTAGGTGACGTACGCCGTTCCCGCATTGAAGGGCGACACGCCGATCTGATAGACACGTGCCCATTCCGGCGCTCCTTCGATATTCTTCGTGACGTTCGTCCAAGTCTTTCCGCCATCACGCGTCACCTGCACCAATCCGTCATCCGTGCCGACCCAAATCACTTTTGGATCCGTCGGCGCGAGTGTGATGCACAGGATCGTGTCGTACGTTTCCGCGCCGCTGATATCGTGCTGAACCGGACCCCCGGAAATTTCCTGTTTGCTTTTATCGTTCCGCGTGAGATCACCGCTAATCGGCGCCCAGGTTTTTCCTCCGTCGGTCGTTTTGAAAACGACGTTTCCGCCGAGATAAACCTCATTCGCATCCGTGCGTGAAACGGCAATTGGGGAAGTCCAATTAAATCTGTACTTCAAATCCGACGGCTTCATCTCCTCCACGCCGGGAAGATACGGCCGGATGGAGCGGCTCAGATGCGTGCTCAAGTCAAGCCTGCTTATCGAAGCATTCTGCGAATCACTGTAGATGATGTTCGGATCGCTCGGAGCAGGCACCGCGTATTCGCCATCTCCGCCGACCACCGTGTACCAACTGCTGCTCACGGCGCGGTTGTTGCCCAAATCCGATGAAGGCCCGCACCACGCGCTATTGTCCTGCAAGCCGCCGCACAAATTGAATGGCCGTTTGCTGTCCGCCGCCACCATATAGAACTGCTCGATGGGCAACGTGTCGAGAAAACGCCATGTCTTCGCATTATCCGTCGAGAGGAAAACACCGCCATCGGTGCCCAGAATCATTCGCTCCGGATTTTTCGGATCGATCCATAGCGTGTGGTGGTCCGAATGCACGCCGCGGTCCGCGATCGTCGCTGTTTTGCCGCTGTCGGACGATTCCATCATATTGAACGACATGAAATACACTTTGTTTTCGTTGTCCGGTGAGACAATCACTTTGGAAAAATAAAAGGCGCGAACGTCCAGTGCGTGGCTGTCGCTCACCGCGGTCCACGAATCGCCCATGTCTTCCGACTGCCACAGCATTCCGCGCTTCGCCGCAATCAGTGCATACACGTGGTTCGGATTCGTCGGCGCAACGGCGACTGCGCTGCGTCCCCACAAGCCTTCCGGCAAGCCCTTGCTCATTTTCTGCCAGGTTTCGCCGCCATCCGTTGAGCGATAAATCGCACTGTTCGGCCCGCCGTCCTCAAGCGTCCACGGGTAACGCCGGAATTCCCACATGCACGCGAAAAGTTCGTTGGGATTGCTTGCCGCCATCGCCAAATCAGCAGCGCCGGTTGTGTCGTTCACGTAGAGAACTTTCTTCCACGTTTTTCCGCCGTCGCTGGTTTTGAACACGCCGCGCTCCGCGTTCGGCCCCCATGCGTGGCCCAGCGCCGCCACAAATACTGTGTTCGGATCATGCGGATCAATCTGAATGGACGTGATGTGCTGCGAGTCGCCCAGCCCCATGAACTTCCACGAATTTCCCCCGTCGCCCGAAAAATAAACTCCGTCGCCGTCGACCAAATCGTTGCGGACATTTCCTTCGCCCGTACCTACCCAAACATCATTCGGATTCGAAGCGGCCACGGCAACCGCTCCGATGGATGCCGTTTTTTCGTGCTCGAAAATTGCCTTCCACGTCATGCCTCCATCAACGCTTTTCCAAACGCCTCCTCCTCCCGCGCCAACATAGTAGACATTCGGATTTCCCGGCACGCCCGCAACTGCCGCGACGCGTCCTCCTGCGGTTGCCGGTCCCAAGTCACGGAATTCGAGATGCGCCAAAATGTCCGGCGTCTTCGACTCCGAAGCGAGTTGCTCTTGCCCCGAAACCGCAGCGGGTAAAACCATTAACAACGCAACCGCGAAAACTCCCGCGGTAAAGATGCGGAATTTTGCCATCATTTGTTCTCCTCTATAAATTTCAAGACTGCTGAATCAGAAAGGCATTCCATGACGATAGAAGCACAATTTGATCATCATCGCGAATCGACGAGCAGAGCCAGCCGGACAACTATCTTACGGCTTGTGGAAATTCATACGAACCAAATACGGACGTAGACACCGCGATTGAGGTTACACAGCAAAGATTCGAAAACGTGAACTGGCCTCATACCCCTTCGACAGGAAAATCGAATTCTACCAGACCGCTGCGGAAGCCTTTGGTCTTGATCGCGCCAAAGAAAATTCCCACGGCCATCCAGATGCCTCCGGCGAGCTGCGCCTGCCATCCCAGATGCAGCCAAATGAAGCCGCAAATGGCGAACCCCAGCACCGGCGGCGCAAAGTTTATCAGGCGTTTCTGCGGCTCGCGCAAATAGTAGTGTACAAAAGCGGAGGCGTTCACGCCCATGAAAGCGATCAGCGCTCCGAAGTTCAGCATCTCCGCTCCCATCGCGTAGCTCATCAGGAACGCGCCCCCGAGCGCAATCGCGCCGACGAGAAGCACATTGTTTCGCGGAATGTGGTTCTTCCCGTCAATCGCGCCAAAGAAAGAGCGCGGCAGAGCATTGCTCCGGCCCATTCCATAGAGCAGTCGCGCAGCTCCAAGGTGCGAACCCATCCCGGAGCCAATATTAGCGACGAGGAGCGTGAGATTCACGAGGCCGAAAAGAAAAATGCCGCCGACTCGCCCCGAAATATGCACGAACGCGGTATCGACATCCGGAAATGCTTGCGAAGCGGGCCAGACAAGCTGCGCCAGATAGACTTCCACTGACGCAAGCGCTCCGGTGATCAGGCAGGCCAGCACTGTGGCCAACAAAACATTTTTTCGCGGATTTTTGGCTTCCTCGGATAGCGTGGAAATTCCATCGAATCCAATATAGGTGAGCACGGCGATAGATGTTCCCCGAAACAGCGCCGATGAAGAAAACGTCTGCGGATTGAAAAACGGATGCGTGAAAAACCCAGGACCGTAATACGGCAAATGATAAAGATAGCGAACCGCTTCAAACACGAAAATCAGAATAACGATTCCCATTCCGCCCGCCAGGTAGCGATTGATCCGAGCGGAGGTTTCCACTCCGCGCAGATTCAGCCACGTGAAGAGTAGCGCGAAAAAAATCGCCCACAGGAAATACGGCATCTGCGGGAAAAAATTCTGTGCGGCCTTACTGCACCAGATGGTACAGATCAACGGATTCAAAATATAATCCATGGCCATGCTCCATCCGGTGATGTAACCGAGCGCCGGATGAAGCTCGCGCCCCACGTATGTAAACGCCGAGCCTGCGCTCGGATAAACGCGCGCCATGCGTCCATAACTGATGGCGGTGAAGAGCATCGCGACCATAGCAATGAGAATCGCGGTGACCACGTGCCCTCGCGCCGCCGTGCTGACCACGCCAAACGACGGCATTGGCGCTACAGGCTGGATGATGACAATTCCGTAGAGAAGCAAATCCCATAATCCCAGCCTCCGCCGCAAACCGGAGATGGGGGTCGTAGGATGTGATGGTTCGCCGGGCATCAGCGCTCCTGGGTTTGCTCGAACGCCTGCTCAATGTACATCAGTGAAGTGTAGTGAAGTCTGGCAAAACGCGTTTCGCGGAATGAGTCTTGTCGTGAAAAAGCTGCACTGTCTCAAGCTCGATATTCCAGCCCGCAATATCGAGACGCGTACCATTCTTCAGCTTTACCCATGCGGGAAACCGCGCCGAAACCCTTCTGCTCTCGCCCGGTAGCAATTCCAGGTAATTGTCGCTCCAGAAAACGGGCAATATCTCTTTGCCGTTCGCATCCCTGATAGCCAGCGTTATTTGAAAAGCCAGATGGCTGCTCGCGTTATGCAATTTCACCAGCACTTCATCTTCTCGAGCTGAATTCGGGTCAGCTGTGGCATCTAGTTTCACGCGCGGCAATTGGTCGAGCATCTGTAAGTTTTCGTAGGAAGTCACTCTTGTGCCCGCATCAGTACTCTGATCCCACGTGAACACGGCCGGCCGGCTCGAAAGCCAGTAGAAATTCGAGCTTAGAACTCTTCCGAAACGGTCCAGCAGCGCGAGTTTCACAAAGTAGACTTTCGGTGGCTCTGTTTCTGGAAACGCGGGGATCGTCAGCACGCGCTTGCTCTCATCCGCGCTCAGGCTCGTTTCAACGCGCCTCGAAAAAACAGAATGCAAATCGAAATCGTAAACCGCTGCTTCCACCCGCAAGCCCGCTACAGGATGATAGAAACCGTTCACCACAACGACGCTGCGATCGTCATACGAATACTGCACATGCAACATCTCGTTCGCTTTCTTCGTGCCGAAGTAGCCGCCCGCGGGCTGCAAATAATAATCGTAGAGGTGCCAAAAGAGCGAAGGCCACGCGTTGTTCAGCATCCATTGGACCACGCCCGTGGCGCTGTACTTATTGCGTGCATACGCCTCGAACATCGCTCGTTCGTTCTCATACGTCATCGCCTGCGCTTTTCTCTCGTAATCAGCGAGATTCTGCGGCGCACCGTACATTTGCGTCATGGCATTGTCGAAAGCGGTAAGACGCTGATAACGTCCACCCGCAGCGTGAAAATGCCAGTATTCGTTCGGCGGCCAGATTTCGTTCGCTGGCATCGTTTTCTTCAAACTTTCGTCCACCATGGGCGCCGCGCCTGCGCTCGTCTCCGTGTTGAATCCCCACGCTCCTCCGCGCTTCGTATCCTCGAGCCAGTATTCCGGCGGGACATAGTCGTAAGGCCCGAACATCTTCACGCCCGAGGCTCCCGAAAATTCGGCCGGCCGGTGCGATGCCGACGAGATTGTTGGATTCGGCCATTGCAGTTCGTGCTCGATCTTCAAGTATTCGCGTTCTACGTCTGCCGGCGGCGGCTCATCGCTGCCGTTCAGCCAAACCAGTAAACTCGGATGCCCGCGCAATCGCAAGATTTGCGAACGCAGTTGGGCGCTTGCATTCTGCAAATCCGCCGGCGCCCACTTCGCCCACTGTTCCCAAATGCTGCAACAGCACCATCCTGCCATCACTAGCACGCCGCGCTCGTCTGCCAAATCGAAAAAATTATCCGGCTCGAGTTTCCCCTCGAGCCGAATCGTGTTCAGCCCCATCTCGCGCACATAATCGAATTGCGCCTCGAGCTTTCGCCGTGATTGCCGCATGAGCATGTCCGGCGCCCATCCGCCGCCTCGAATGAGAATTGTCTTTCCGTTGATGCGAAAGAGTACATGATTCTCGGAATTCATTTCCGAAGTAACTTCGCGAATTCCGAATGGAATCTGTTTTGTTTCAGAAATCACGCCGCGCACTCGTGCTTCCAGCGCCAGCGTTTCCAGGTTTTGTGGACCCAATCCGTAAGGCCACCAGACTTTCGGATTTTTCACTCGCAGTTGCGGAAGTTTCTCCGACGGAAACGTCACCTCTCGTGCCTCGCCCGCTTGCAGGAGCATATCTTGTGCAAAATGTACACTTCCAATGGTTCCTTGCACAGTAGCGGTGACCGCAATCTTCGATGCGTTGCGCACCTGCGCCACAACGGTCAAATCGGCTTCTTTCAAAGACTGATCGCGAAAATGGGTGATGACTTCAGGATAGTCCACCGCCACCGGCCCGGTCGTTGTGAGAAAAACATCGCCCCACAAGCCCATGTCCTTATCCGGCGGCGCCGGATTCCAATCTACCCAGTTCATCGCCAGATCTTTTTCCGTCGGCGCAAACGTTTCCACCGCGACCGCGTTTACGGTCCCAGGCTTTAGGAATGGCGTCACGTCGAGATCGTAAATGCGGTAGGCGCCGGCCACATCACGCGAGTCTGCGAATTTTTCCCCGTTAATCCAAATGTTCGCGCGGTAATTGATTCCCTCGAAATGCAGCCAGACCGTGCGTTCCGAAAAATCGTTTGGCAATGAAAACTGTTTGCGATACCACCAGGAGCATGCGAATGGACTGTCCCTTGGCATCGGCAAATTCGCGAAGATTTTCCCGATCGGATACGTCGTGCCCGGAATTTTCCGCAAGTTCATTCCGTAATGCGGATCCGGATAAGTTCCGTCAGCTACAAGCGCAGCCACGACCGTTGCCGGCACACTCGTCGAATGCCAGCCAGTAGTCGCGAATCCGGGGGTCGAAATTTGCGCGCCATCAGCATGAATCTGGCAGGAGGACTGCAATCGCCAGCCGAAATGCAAGGGAAGCTCCCCGCTCCCTGCTTTTGTGCTATGCGCGATCGCGCTCTGAGAACTGAACGCGATAATGATCAGTGCAAGGCACAAAACTCTCCAGCGTGATGAGCGACTCACTTATATGACCTCTGAATTGCAGGTAACTTTGGCGTAGCCCGGACGAATTCTACTCGAATGGAAACGGAACTGCAGTTCAAAAACCCCGCTGCGTTCGCAGAGAAAAGTTCTCTTGGTGGCCGTTACTTCGATAGAATCCAACGCTGGCATTTCAGGAGGTGAGTCTTGTCCGTCTTGTCCGTAGTGCGTTCGCACGGTCTCAGCCGATGGATAGCCGCACAGTTCGCGATGATCGCCGCTCTTGCTTTCCTCTGTTCGGTCCCGAGCTTTGCGCAGGATCGTTTGCAGACGAGCGATCTCTCGCGCTTTCGCGAAGCCGGCGACACTGCCATTTCTCCCGACGGCGCAAACATTGCCTACACCGTGCTGAATTTTGACAAGCCCGGACGCCCATACCTGCAGCTCTGGGTGATGAATATCGCTACCGGTAGATCCGCGCGCATCGGCTCAGCAAATTCCATCGGCTCCGATCCGGTATGGTCGCGCGACAGCCGCTGGATTGCGTATCAGGGCGAAGCGCTGGGCAAGAGCGGATTGTGCATCGCTGACGCGGACGGCTCCGCTCCCACTTTTCTCGCCGAAGTGACCGGCACAAACGCGCCGATTCCCGGTCAGGGCAATGATTTTTCCTGGTCGCCTGATAGCAAGCAAATCGCATTCGTCTCCGCGACGGCTGGACCAGAAACTGCCGCAGCGAGCGGCGATCCCATGGTCTTCACGCGATATCTTTGGCGCCCCACCGCCGGCGAGGGCATTCATGCCTGGAATGACAACCGCCGCTTGCACATTTTCATCGCAGACGTTGCCTCGAAACAGGTTCGCCAGCTCACCTCCGGCGATTACTACGAGCATTCCATCGATTGGTCGCCGGACGGTTCGGAAATTCTCTTCTGCTCCGACCGCTCTCCTTACGCCGACCAGTTCTTTCACTACAACATTTATGAAATCAGTCCGTCGAATGGCGCAATTCGCCAGCTCACGACCATCGAAAGCACGCAATATGATCCCTCATGGTCTCCGGACGGCAAACACATCGCATTTCTTTCCACCAAGCGCGGCTTGACCGATCGCGAAACCACCATGGAAGACACGCACGTTTGGCTCATGAATGCCGATGGCAGCAATCGCCACGAACTTGCCGCTATGATCGACGACCGTCAAGGTGCGCCGGTGTGGTCTCCTAACAGTGCTGCTGTCTTTTTCACCGTGCAGGTTCGCGGCAGCGTGTACCTCGAAAAACTTTCTACGAGCGGCGGCCAGCCACAAATTATCGTGGACAGCCCCGGCGCAGTGCGCTCGGTTTCCGTCAGCAATTCCGGCGCGCTCGCTTACAGCTACTCAAGTCCAAGCGACATGAACGAACTTTTCCTCCGCCGCGGCGATTCTTCCAAGCAGCTCACCAATTTGAACGAAGCTGTCTTGCGCGGCAAGACCCTCGGCCAGGTGGAATCCTTCAACTTCATCAGCAACGACAATAAATACAAGGTCGAAGCTTTCCTCGTTGAGCCTGTCGATCTCGCACCCGGTTCGAAGCACCCGCTCATCGTTAACATTCACGGCGGTCCGCATGGGCAAAACGGCCCCGCATTCACTTTCCGTGATCAGATTTTCACTGCTCGCGGCTGGGCTGTCCTTCATGTGAATTATCGCGGCTCAACGGGCTATGGCCAGGCGTTTGCCGACGCGGTTTTCGGCGACCAGGACGGAGACGAAGCGCAGGACGTTCTCTATGCCGTGAGCGCCGCGATTCGCCGCTACCCGTGGATTGATCCCACCCGCATGGGCATTGAAGGCGTCAGTTACGGCGGCCAGCTCACTTACTGGCTCATCACCCAAACGCGCGAATTCAAAGCCGCCATTCCAACCGCGGGAATTACGAATCTCATCAGCTACAACTATCTGACCTACTACAACCAGTACGAGCAGATGGAATTTGGCGCTCTTCCTCATCAGGATGATTTGATGGACACGATGTGGAAGCGCTCCGCTCTCCGCTACGTCGCGCAAGTCGCCACGCCTACGCTCATCATGCATGGCGCGAACGATCCCGATGTACCTATTCCCGATGCTGAGCAGTTTTATATCGCGATGAAGGATGTCGGCGTGGAAACAGAATTCGTGATGTATCCGCGCGAAGGGCACGGCATTCGCGAAGTCGGTCATCAAATTGATGACATGAACCGCTCCATCGCCTGGTACGAAGCGCACTTTCCCGACAAAAGCGCCGCCGTACCAATTCCGTAACCGGCGCTGGGCCTGACCACTAGCTACTCTCTTTCCCCTTGACGATTGACAGGAGCACGCGTACACTCCTGTCAATTATTGATAGGAGCTGCTGTAGGAGGAAATCCTCTTGGGAAAACCGACTGATCTCGTCCAGGGCACGCTTGACCTGCTCATCATGCGCACCGTTGCGCTCGAACCCATGCACGGCTGGGGCATCGCTCAGCGCATTCATCTTGTCTCGAAGAACACTCTGCAGGTCCGCCAGGGGGCGCTCTATCCAGCGCTGCATCGCCTCGAACAGCAGGGCTGGATTCGCGCCGAGTGGCGCGATTCGGAAAACAATCGCCGCGCCAAATACTATTCGCTGACGCGCGCCGGCAAAAAATATTTAGAAAAAGAGCAGGCCAACTGGGAACGCCTCTCTTCCGCTATCGGCCTCGTTCTAAACATGGCGGAATAACGCGAGGAAATTACTCTCATGCGCTGGCTGGCAAAAATTCCGCTTCGTTTGAACTCGCTATTGCGCCGCCCGGCCGCTGACGGGGAACTGGATGACGAAATGCGCTTCCATCTAGAACACGAAATCGCCTCCCACATGGCTGCGGGTCTGTCACCCGCCGAGGCACGCCGCGCCGCGCTCTTGAAGTTCGGCGGCCTCGATCAACTCAAGGAGGAATGCCGCGACATGCGCCGTACAAACTACATTCACGATCTCATGCAAGATCTGCGTTATGCGCTGCGCATGTTGCGCAAATCTCCCGGCTTCACCGCTATCGCCGCACTCACTCTCGCGCTCGGCATCGGCGCAAACACAGCAATTTTCACAATTCTCAATTCCGCCGCGCTGCGCCTGCTTCCCGTGCCGCACGCCAATCAGTTGATCACTGTGGGTCAGCAAATCCGAGGAACTCACGGCCCGATTCACCGGAATGTTCACGACGACAATTCGTTTGTCTCTTATTCGGAGTATCAGGTTTACGCGAAGCAGAATCGCGTCTTTTCCGCCCTGCTGGCGTACTCCGCATTTACCGAAACCACGCTGGTAACTGACAAGCCGCGGCCCATCATGGGCACTCTGGCGTCTTGCAATTATTTTGATGCCCTAGAAATCCGTCCGGAGCGAGGCCGCTTCTTCTCGGATTCGGACTGTGTGGCTGCCGGCGAAAGCGCCGTAGTTGTGCTGAGCGATTCCGCATGGCGAGGCACGTTTGGCAGTAATCCGGCAATCATCGGCAAGGCCATTACGCTCAACCGAACTCCCTTCCGCGTGATCGGCATTGCACCTCCCGGGTTCGAGGGTACCGTCGCAGTCGCTTCAGCTTTTTGGTCGCCGCTCACTATGGTCAAGGCTTTTCGGCCTGCCACAGATTTCCTGGGAGACAATTACCTCAGCTGGTTGGCCATGATTGGCCGCCTGAAGCCCGGCGTTTCAACGCGGCAAGCCAACGCCAATATGAACGTCGTCGCTTCGGGACTCAATTCCCTCCAGTCCGGAAGAGTCACCACAGTCACTCTCAACGGCGCAAATCTGCTCTCTATGCCCTCGCTGCGCACACCGATGTTGATTATCGGCGGCATCATCCTAGCTGCTGTTGGACTCGTGCTGCTGCTGGCCTGCGCGAACATTGCCAACTTGCTCCTTGCTCGCGCCGCTGGCCGGCGCAAAGAAATCGCTGTACGCTTGACGGTTGGCGCCAGCCGCGGCCGTCTCATCCGCCAGTTGCTCACAGAGAGCCTACTACTCGCGTTCCTCGGCGGCATTGCCGGCGCGTTGGCGTCCTACTGGTCCGTCGCCGCGCTTTTTCGTTTCACCATGTCCCACTTGCCCACGGGGCCAGAACTCGCCTTCGCGCTGCACCTCAATTCCGACTGGCGCACCTGGTCCTATGCTTTTATCCTTTCGGTTGCGACTGCCTGTTTCTTCGGCCTCGCTCCCGCGTTGCGTGCCTCACGTGTCGACCTTACTCTGGCGATGAAGGAAGACGGCGCGCATTCCCAAACCGGAACGATCAGCAGCGGCCGTATGCGCAACATCCTCGTTGGAGTTCAGGTATCTGTTTGCATGTTGCTCCTGCTCGCCTCGGGACTGCTTTTGCACGGCCTGTATCGCGCGCAAACTGTGAATCCCGGCTTTCAGATGAACAACGTTGAAGGCGCCGCCTTCGATCTTTCCGGAGCGGGCTACACTTCCGAGCGCGCCTCCGCTTTTCAGCAACAATTGCGGCAACGTCTCGCCTCTCTGCCCGGCGTAGATCAAGTTGTGCAAGCCACGTGCATTCCGCTCAGCAATCAACACAACATGACTGGCTTCTCAAAATCCGGCAACAGCAAACAGTATGAGGTCGAATACAACAACGTTTCCTCGAACTTCTTTCACGTCCTCGGCATTCCCGTTCTCCAGGGGCGCACTTTTAGTGACGCAGAAGAGCGTTCCGGCGCGCACGTCGTGGTCTTGAGCCAATCAACTGCGCGGCGGTTGTTCGCGGATCAGAATCCGCTCGGCCAGACGGTACAGGGCGGTGATTCGTATCTTGGAAAGTTCGTTCCCTGGCAGGTCATCGGTGTGGTTGCCGATGCGCAAGTGGCCAACCTGGGCAATTCGACCAAGCTGTACCTGTATGAACCGGCCGGACCGGCGCAGCAGGCCGATCTCAACGTGATGGTCCACACCGCCGCGGCGGCTCCCACTATTGGTAAAGAGATTGATACGATTGTCGGCGGCATGGATCCCGCGTTGAACACCACGATTGGACCGCTGTTCGAAGTCTTGGAGTTCTGGCGCCAGCCCGCTCGCGTTGTCTCTGTCTTTTCGGGCATTCTCGGGACGTTGGCCCTTCTGCTCGCCTCTCTCGGAATTTACGGAATGGTTTCTTACGGCGTTAGCCAGCGTGTGCGCGAAATTGGCATTCGCATGGCCTTGGGCGCGGACAATCGCGATGTCATGTGGCTCGTGATTCGCCAGGCAATGACTCCCGTGCTCGTCGGCATGCTGGCCGGAATCGTCCTCTGCGCGGCGGCATCTTCCATTTTCTCGGCAATTCTCTTTGGCGTCAGCCCATTGGATCCGGGCTCATTTATAAGCATGCCCCTGTTCCTGCTCGGTGTCGCGCTGCTCGCCAGTTACATCCCCGCCCGCCGCGCTATGCGAGTAGATCCAATGATTGCGCTGAGGTACGAGTGAACAATGCGCACGCACAGAAAAATCTTGCTGCGGTTGCGCTCGTTCTTCCGACGCCGCGCTGCCGATGCGGACCTCGATTCCGAACTCCGCTTTCATCTCGAACGCGAAATCTCCGCGAACATTTCTGCGGGAATGTCACCCCCCGAAGCCCGCCATGCTGCGCTTCTGAAATTCGGCGGCGTCGAACAACTCAAAGAAGAATGCCGCGATACACGGAACACAAATTACATCCATGACCTCGCCCAGGACCTGCGCTATGCGCTTCGCATGCTGCGCAAATCACCTGGATTCACCGCCATCGCCGTGCTCACTCTTGCCCTGGGAATCGGCGCCAACACGGCCATCTTCAGCATCGTGGACGCTGTGCTTTTGCGCTCGCTTCCGTATCCCCATCCTGATCAACTCGTCCTGATGTTCGAGGTCCCGCTGAAACAACCAGACGCGCTTTCGGCCTTTTCCTACCGGGACTTCACCGCGTGCCGCGAGCAGAACAGCGTGTTCAGCGACATGGCTGGAAACGCCTTTCACGACCTCACCTTGACTGGTGCGGGTGAGCCATCGGTTGTGAATACCGCCGACGTGACGCCGGAAATATTTTCTGTGCTGGGTGCGAAACCTCTGCTGGGCCGCACCTTGCGCCCCGATGACGGCAAGCAAGGAGCCGCGCCCGTCGCTGTCGTGAGCGAAAACCTCTGGCGCAGCCGTTTTGGCGCCGATCCCAACCTCATCGGCAAGCCCATCATTCTGGACATGCGTTCATTCACAGTTGTTGGAATATTGCCGGCGAACTTTCGCTATCCGGATGGCGCTCCTCATCAGGACGTATGGATTCCCATCGCGCAGGATCCGCTGTTTGGGCCGTTGCTGTCTCGGCCCGGTGTCCCTGCACTCGCCGCGATTGCCCGCCTTAGGACGGGCGTTTCGCTGGAGCAAGCAAAGGCCGAGGTGAAGGCACTGGGCGCGCGCTTCGCCAAAGAATTTCCCGCGCAGGATGCAGGATCGACAATTCGCCTTGTGCCCTATCGCCAGTTCGTGGTCGGCAAAAACGTAAAATCCGCGCTGCTGATCTTGCTCGGTGCGGTTGGACTGGTTCTGCTCATCGCTTGCGCCAACATTGCCAACCTGCTTCTTTCGCGCGCTACTTCTCGCGGGAGAGAAATTGCTCTGCGCATCGCGCTCGGCGCGCGCCGCGGCCGCATCGTCCGTCAATTGCTGACAGAAAGCGCCTTGCTCGGCCTGCTCGGCGGAATTGCCGGCGTGCTGCTTGCGTTTTGGGCTATCTGGATTTTGCGGCCCCTGTTGCCGGCCGATTTGACGCGCATCAGTTCGATTCATCTGGGAGGTCCAGTCCTTACCTTCGCGCTGGTTTTGTCTCTCGTTGCCGCGGTGGTTTTCGGACTGGCTCCTGCGCTGCTCGCAACTCAATCCAACTTGCAGACAAACATCCAGCAGGGG
Organism: Candidatus Acidiferrales bacterium; assembly: GCA_036796475.1. Taxonomy (GTDB): domain Bacteria; phylum Acidobacteriota; class Terriglobia; order Acidiferrales; family UBA7541; genus DAHUXN01. Next base: position 38,862 of record DAIRCW010000004.1, read on the forward strand.
GGCGCGCATGCTGGCCAGCGCGGCGGGCTCATGCGCAACTTTCTGGCAGTCGCGGAAATTGCCCTCGCTATGGTGCTGTTAGTTGCGGGCGGGCTGCTCATCCGCAGCTTTGCGCTGGTCACTTCCGTCAATCCCGGCTTCGATCCAGCAAATCTCATTCGAACCGAAGTCTCGCTGCCCCAATTTCAATATTCTACGCCGCAGCAATGGTCTTCTTTCGCGAGCGAATTGCTGTCGCGCCTTCATGCGCAGGCCGCTTTTCGAGATTCCGCTTTGGGAGGCCCACTCCCTATGGATCGTCAGGGCGAAGCCAGCTTTCCATTCAGCATTGTAGGGAATCCTCCGCTTCCGCCGGGCAAATCCCTCGCCGCCGATTGGGCTACGGTCAGCCCTGATTATTTTCGCGTGATGCGCATTCCGCTCCTGCGCGGCAGATTTTTCACCGAAGAGGATTCATCGTCCAATCCGAACGTGGCCATCATCAGCGAAACGCTCGCCGAGCGCTATTTTCCCAACCAGAATCCCATCGGCAGGCAAATGAAATTTGGATTTCCGCCGAACGGCAATGTCTCGCGCGAAATCGTCGGCATTGTTGGTGACGTCCGCGATACTGCTCTGAGCCAGAAGCCGGGCCCGATGATGTATGTGCCATTCGCGCAGGAGCCCCTCTATGGAGGCGAGGTTGTGGTCAGAAGCTCCATGAACGCAGCGACCGTGGCCGCCGGCGTACGCCGCGCCGTTCAGTCCATCGACAAAAATCTGCCGGTCACCAATATCGAGCGTTTTCCTGACGCACTCGGCGCATCCGTCGCGCAGGAACGTTTCCGCACATTTGTGCTTAGCTCGTTCAGCGCGATTGCTCTGCTCCTCGCTGCCATCGGAATTTTTGGCGTCATTTCCTATTCGGCATCGCTGCGCACTCGCGAAATCGGAATTCGGATGGCGCTCGGAGCACACCCGCGCGATGTATTGCGTTTGATTTTACAGCAAGGTGCGAAGCTCGCTCTAGTCGGCCTCTCCGTTGGAATCGTCGCGGTGTTCGCATTGACGCGCCTGATGGCCAGCCTGCTCTACAACGTTTCCGCGACGGACCCCGTGACCTTCATTGCAGTGGCGATTCTTCTGACCGCCGTCGCCATGCTCGCTTGCTACATTCCCGCGCGCCGCGCCATGCACATAGACGCCATGATCGCGTTGCGCTACGAGTGAGACTCGCGCAATTGGCGCACGTTCACTAACTGATGGTTTCGCCTGGTTTGAGGGCATGGATTTCGAGGCCAGAGATGTCGCTGGTGAGGCGCTTCAGCGCATCGGGCGTGCCGGTCAGCGCGGGGAAGGTGGCGTAGTGCATGGGAATGACGTGCTTCACGTTGAGCAGCCGAATGGCGAGCGCCGCTTCGCGCGGGCCCATGGTGTAGAAATCGCCGATGGGCAGCATGGCAAGTTCCGGCGAGTAAAGCTCGCCGATGATTTTCATATCGCCGAACACCGCCGTGTCTCCGGCGTGATAGATGATCAAGTCTCCCGGAAGCCGGACAATATAACCGGCAGGCTCGCCGCCATAGATCATCTTGTCGCCATCCTGAATGCTGTTGGAATGGATGGCATGCACCATGGTAATTTCGATTTCGTCGGCTTTGAATGTGCCGCCCTTACCCATGCCGGTAACGTTCTTCACACCTTTGGATTCCAGCCAGCCGGCAGTTTCGTAAATGGCGACGATTTGCGGCTTGAATTTCTTAGCCAGCGAGAGCACGTCCCCAATGTGGTCGCCGTGGCCATGCGAAATCAGGATGGCATCAACACGGTCGAGTTTTTTCGCTTCCTTGGGGCAGGCGGGATTGCCGTCCACCCAGCCATCGAGCAGAATGACTTTGCCATTGGCGAGCGTGATCTTAAAAGTGGCGTGCCCGAGCCAGGTGATGCGGTTGCCGCGAGTCCTTAACATGACTGCCTCCGCCAATATGACCTATCATTGCCGCAACGTTGCCCGAAATGGCGCAGATCAAAACATCGACTGACGCCGAAACTCGGCACAAATATCTTAACTGAGTTTCGATTTTCCCCGCCATGAGTTTGCTTTGCGCGGAGAGCAGAGTCGAGCGGCCTGGGGACAAATCCCTGTTTGCTGTCAGGTATCGCTAGGATCAGTTGGCCAGCACCGCGTGTTAAAATTGATCAGTAGCTCGGCACGAGTCAGGACGGAGCGCGCCCTCCTCCGCCTGCGGAATTCCTGACCCGCAAGATATTCGCAGTCATTTTTCCGTGAAGTCATGCGCCTGAAAAGGAGATATGGCGATGCGCAAAGCGTTGGCCGTCTCGTTCGTGGTTTCCCTCTTCTGCTTTTTTAATTTTTGCATCCTGCCGGTGAGTGCGCAGGCTGCCCCACTGGATCCGCAAGATCAACAGGGCCAAGGCTATTATCAGGATGACCAGGGAGAATACGTGCCGTATTCTCCGGAGCAGCTCGATAATTTGCTGGCTCCCATTGCCCTCTATCCTGACCCGTTGCTCGCGCAGGTGCTGCCCGCGGCGACATTCACGGATCAGATTGACGATGCCGCGCGATACGTCCGCGAATACGGCCAAGACGGCGTGGACGAACAGTATTGGGACGTCAGCGTGCGCGCGGTAGCGCATTATCCCGAAGTGCTGGAGATGATGGACGAAAAACTGGACTGGACGACGGCGGTCGGACAAGCCTACGTCAATCAATCTACCGACGTGATGGAATCGGTTCAGCGGCTGCGGCGGCTGGCGTACGATCAAGGAAATCTGGTCACTACGCCGCAATGGCAGGTAGTTTACGGCGAAGGATTCATTCAGATCTGGCCGTATAGCCCGGAATATATTTATGTGCCGACGTATGATCCCGCCATCGTCTATTACCGGCGGTGCTACTACGATGGCGGTTTCCGTTTCGGGCTGACATTCGGCAGAGGCCTTTTCATCGGAGTGTGGCTGAACCGCGATACAGACTGGCGCGAGCGTCGGATTTACTACACCGGCTGGCGCGGGGACGACGAGTGGGAGCGGCGTTCGCGGCCGTTTGTGGAAAGACGCGATGTGCGCGTGACCAATGTCTACATCAATAACACCGTGAACGTGACCAACGTGACGGTCAACAAGACGGTGATCAATCGCACGGTGAACGTGCAGAACATCAATCGGTTCAATAGCGTCCACAGGGATGTGACGTTCAACAATGTGTCGCGGAATCGCGGAGCAGCGATGCCGGGGCGCCCGCAAATCAACAATCGCGTGATCAATCAGAACATCAACACGAATGATCCGCGGCTGAATCAGTTCCGCGGACATCAGAATGCGCCGACGCCGGGAAGGCCGCAGGAAAATATGCGCGTGCCGGAGCAGGAGCAAACGCGGCCGGCAGTGCAGCAGAGGCCCGAGACACAGCGGCCATTGCCGGGACGCCCGCAGGAACAGCAACCGCCACGGCAGCAATTTCAGCCGCCACAGCGGGAGGCGCGGCCTTCACCAGCAGCGGAGAATGGACCTCATGCATTTGGACGGAATGAAACGAATTTCAATCCCCGCGCGGCTCAACAACGCGGGGCGGAAAGCCGCCAACAGATGAGCCGTCCAGCTCCACGGCCTGCGACACCGCGGCCAGCGCCTCCGCAGAGGCAATCGAGGCCGGCGCCTTCGCGGCCACATCATCCGGGAGGTGAGCGATGAACGCGCATGAATTCCCGATCAAAACGAATTTTTCCAAATGCGCACCGTGGATCTCGTGCATTGTGGCCGTGGTGACAGTGGCGACAGTCATGCTTTGCCTGTCCTCACCCGCGCGCGCGCAGGCTGACGGTCAGCAGACGTTTTCTTCGCCGGAAGACGCGATGCATGCTTTGGTCCAAGCGGTGAACGCGAAGGACCGTACGGGACTGGCGAAGCTCTTCGGGCCGGAGTACAAGGATTTGCTCTCCGGCGACTCCGTGGAGGATAACAAGGATCTCGCGGATTTCGATGCCGGGTTGCAGGAATCGGCGCAGCTTCAGAAGCAGAATGACACGAGCTTCACCGTGCTGGTCGGCAAAGGCAACTGGCCTTTCCCCGTACCGATCGAAACGGAGAAAAATCCAAATGAATGGTTTTTCGATACCAAGGACGGAGTGCAGCAGATTCTCGACCGGCGCATCGGAGAAAACGAACTCTCGGCGATCGCTACAGCGCGCGCTTATGTCGTGGCGCAGTGGCAGTATTTCACCGAGGATGATTGGGGCCATGATGGCGTGTGCGCGTACGCGCAGAAGTTTGTGAGCACTCCGGGAACGCGCGATGGACTTTATTGGGATAGCGCGGAAGGCGAGCCGCAAAGTCCGCTTGGTTCGTTGGTGGCGCAAGCGCGCAGCGAAGGTTACGGTCCGCAGAATCGAAGCGCGAGCAGCGATGATGCCGGAACGCAAGCAGCGAGCGCATCAGGACCGCGGCGCCCCTTCCACGGATACTATTTCAAGATTTTGACGCGGCAAGGAGCCAACGCGCCCGGTGGAAAATACAATTACATCATTAACGGGAACATGATCGCCGGATTCGCGCTCGTGGCGTATCCCGACAAATGGGGGAATTCAGGAGTGATGACCTTCATCGTGAATCAGCAAGGCCGCGTGTATGAAAAAAATCTGGGACCGAACACGGACAAAGTCGCGGCGGCTGTGACGGAATATAATCCGGACACTTCGTGGAAGATGGTGGACTCGCAATCAGGAGGACCGGGGACGCCAGCGAGTATCCAGCAGTAGGATCAAGCACTAAATGGCCTCATGCGCACTTCGGATGCAGGCGGAACATTTTGTTACGCCGCGCCCTGACGCGGAATGTCTCCGGTTGAACTGCCCAAGCGTGTTCCGGGGCAGAATCAGCGGTGTTCAGCATTCTCTCGACAGCTTCGCGGTTCGTTCGGTTCCGAATGAACCACAATGCGAGTTCCGGAGAAAGAACCCGGCCAAATTCACCTTCCAGCTCCTTGAGTTCCTCTTCGCTTAACTCCGTATATGCTGGCGGTTCATCCATTGCCGCCCCGCAAACATCTTTAGCATTCGAAGCGGTTGCCCATCTGTGACGGGAGTCACCCGTAACTAAAGAAAGATTTTTGCCCAGTGACGGCGGTCACTGAGCGAATTCAGGGATGGAGTGAAAGTAATTGAGTCGCTTGGGAGGCGAGCGAGATGAATCGCGCAACGGACCCACGCATTCGGGAAATTTTTCAATTACTCGACGAGCAACATAAACTTCAAGAACAATGGCCCTACAGCTCTGAGGCTATGAAGAAGGATCACCAATTTTCGGCGAGAATCCGCGAATTGTCCGATGAGCTTTGCCCGGCTGAGAGCAGAACAAAGACCGAGAATCGGACAGAGAATAATGATCGCACCGCGATTTCGTTTTTGGCGCTGATACACACATGCTGAACTTCCGGCAACAAAGAAGCGCTTCTCATGTGAGAGGCTGATCACCATGGCCACCTGCGGCGCATGGAATGGATCTCGATTTACGGGGCTTTTTTCCACAGTTGTCCACAGGTTTCCACAGATATTCTGGGCGAATTCGCTTGACGCTGTACGCGAGAACATTTATCTTGCGCGCCAGATTGAACCGGAAGCTAAGAAGACTTAACGGTTCGATTTAGAATCCGAGGCCTCACGGTTTCGGATTTCTGAAGCGACCGGGAAGTTGAAGGACTTCCCGATTCAGCGTAGAACGCGCGATGGCCTAACGGCGGTTGCGTAGCTACGCTGGACTGGGAGGCTCTGAGAATCAGGATGCAGCGCAGTTCTGTGATTGTCCGAAAGGCTTTTGCGGAGTTGCCGCACCGAGAAGCTTAGAGGCTTGAGATTCTGTTCAGCGATTCGCGCGGGCTTCGCGGCTTTCGCGAATATTGTTCAGAAGCGAAGAGCTCGCAGGTAGTACGCATCAGTTTGGAAGACACGATTAGCCGAAAGGCTGTTGGGTCGCCGGATTGACCCGGAAGCCTGTAAACTTACGGCTCGATTTTGAGGGCGCAATGGCTTAACCGCTATTGCGCCCTCAACTTTTTAGGCGGTAAAAAACGCGATGAGTTTCCGCCATGGCCGGCCGGCGCGAAGATTTCGCATTTGCGCAATCGCGCGTAACCAGCAATTGACGCCGGGTGAAAAGAGGCCTAAAGTAGCGCCGTTCCTCTCGGAGGTGCTTGTGCGCGTGATGTGCCGAAGCGCCTTGATTTTCCTGCTCATAACATCCTTGGCCGGGCTTCCCGCAGAAGCGGCGGAGAGTCGCGCGCTGGGATTTGTCCAGAACGCGCAATCGTCTTTTGTGAATAACGTTGCAGCCGCCAATGGCACGAACGTGGTCGCTGGGGACGCGCTTTCAACGGAGAGCGATGGTTCCGCCGCCCTGCGACTGGGAGCCAATCGGATTTTCATTCCCGGTAAGAGCGGCATTGTACTGACGCTGGGCAATCAAATCATCGTTGCAACTCTTACGCACGGCTCTGCGGAGTTCAGTTCCCCCGAGGGCTCAGGGATTGCACTTAGTGCTGATGACGTGGTGATCAAACCAAAAACGCCGGAAATGACGCGCGCGCAGGTGACGCTGCTTGCCGGCAACGAGCTTAAGATCGCCAGTCTGACAGGGCCCTTGGAATTGGAGCTGGACGGCAAGACTTATACGCTAACGCCAGGCCGGACCTATGGAGTGAGGATCGTCGACGAGCAGGAGAACGGGCGGTTCCGCTCTGGCCCTTCGGCACGCAGCAACCGAGGGCTTGTGATTTTGGTGCTCGCGGCAACCGCTACGGTTGCCGGAATTATATTTCTCGTCAAGGAACTGCACGAAAGCCCTGAAGTGCCGTAGCGCGCCCTTACGGGAAAGGAGCCGTTCGCAAGGCATTCCCCTCAGGGCGCAGGCAACCCATAAAAACGTAGGCTACTTGGAGCTGGTTTCCTTCGGAGCGGTATCCTTGGGGTCGGCTTCAATTGTAACGTCTACCTCCGCGCCTTCCTTGAGCTTCACTTTTCTGCCCTGAGCGCCCTCAAGAGCATTATCGATGCGGATTTCGCGATAGAGGTGATCGGCTCCTTCGACGGCGATTTCCGCCTTTTCTGGCATTTGCGGATGAAACGGCTTAATGACGCGCTGCACCCTTCCGGACTTGGTTATTTTGGGCATTTTGGTCCTCGGATTTTCGGGGGAAGGAGGGTCTGGGCACATAAGTATAGCAGGAGGGGCCGGGAAAGCAATTTGCCTCACGGATGCGTGGTGGGTCAGTTTGAATTTTCTTGATCGTGACACAAGGAGTCAAAATTCAAACTGAC
>DAIRCW010000005.1:0-43338 GCA_036796475.1 Candidatus Acidiferrales bacterium
GACTTTGGCGAGAGCGCCATCGAGCTGCTGGTTCGCGGCGATTTTGTCCTTGGGAGTTTGCGCGTTCATGAGATTGGCGCGGGCGTTGGCGACGGCGGTGAATACGGTGACTTCCTGGGCGGCAATTCCCTTCACCGTGGCGACGAGATTGGGGATGAGATCAGCCCGGCGTTCGAGAACGACGTCCACCTGCGCCCAATCCGATTTGATGGTTTCATTTTTGCGGACCATCTGATTGCGGGAGCTGATGTACATTCCAAAGAAAATCAGGACGATGATTACGATGACAGCCAGCGCAATCCACGCCTTTTTCATGCGCGTCCTCCGCAAAATCGAGATGCGAAAAATTCGCTCATCAATCGTTCGTCAGGCGCCGGCCAAACGGCGGTCAGCTTCCTCGGTCATGGATTCGACGAGGGCGACGTACCCGCGCAGCGTTTGCTGGGCGTCAATTTCAGATGCTTTGCCGCGGCCGAGATGCACGTCGAAGACAGCGAGAAAGGCCTCGGGGCTGACTTTCACGACTTGGGCGGCGCGTTCGATGACCTGGCGCTTGGAAGGCGGCGGTTCCTCGCCAAAAGCGATAAGCGCGTGGCGGAAAAGGGTCACAAAAGCGGAGACGGACGCGTCCATCAGGCTGAGCAGGACGCGGTCTCGCGGAGGAATGGCCAGCATTCCCTGGCGCAGGCGGACGAGACTGGTACGCAACTCGCGTTCAACTTGCTGCTTATGGAGGCGGGTGGGGATTTCGAGTGAGGGAAAAAAGTCGTCGCCGAAAATCATGCGGTGACTGGCTTTCATATCGAGCAGTTCGATGGCGAAAATATCCGCTGCGGCGCGCAATTCCTGTTCTGTGAAAACATAGGGTAGCTGGAACCCTTTGCGCTTCCACCAGGAAAATGGCTCATGAAGGGCTTCGAGCTCCGTGGGTCCAGTGCGCTTGAGGAGGCAAAGAATATTCAAGTCGGAATGGTGCTTGCGATATTCTCCGGTGACCGCCGAGCCGTAGAGAACGAGCGCGTGGAGATTATCGCCGGCTGAGCGAAGCAAACGTTCCCTAAGCTCTTTGAGAAGATCTTCCATTAAGAATCCTTACGGCGAATCATGATAACCGACACGACGTTACCAGCTACCGCTCGCTCCCCCGCCGCCAAACGAGCCTCCGCCAAAGCCGCCGAAACCGCCTCCGCCGCCAAATCCACCGCCGCCCCACGAAGCGCCGCCCCAATTTCCTCCGCCGAGGAACCAGGGAGCAGCGGCCCAGAAAAGTCCATGGCGATGGCCATAACGTCGTCCGGCGCGCCTGCGCAGTAATAAGCCAAGAAGCGGGAAAAATAGCAATACCAAAATCAAAAGCGCGGGGACGGCGATAGTTGCAGGACTTAAGGGCGGAGGAGGAATTTCGCTTCCGGCCGGAGTTTGCGTCTCTTGATTCAGAGAGTCGAGAGTGACATGACGATCTTTGGCTATTACTTCGGCGACGCGTTCAGTAAGCAGCAGAACGGCGCCGCTGTAGTTGCGGATTCTGAACTGCGGGACGGCTTCGCGCCCAAAATCGCCGACGAGTCCATCGGGGAGAATCGGCTCCAAGCCGTAGCCGACTTCAATGCGGTATTTGCGCTGAGTGGGAGCGACGAGGATGAGCACGCCGCGATCTTTCTGCTTGGGGCCAATTCCCCAGCGCGTCGCAAGGTTTACCGAGTATTCGTCGACGGATTCGCCTTCGAGAGAACGGACGGTAACGACGGCGATTTGCGCCTGGGCTTTTTTGTCCAGTTCGCTGCAAATATTTTCGATGATTTGTTTCGTGTCGGGCGAAATGACGCGCGCGAAGTCGCTGACATAACCCTGGGGACGGAGCGTCTTTGGGTTTTGTGCCCGGGCGATGTGACCCGAACCAAGACATAATGCCATGAACAGAACGGCAGCCAGCCAGTGGTGAACTCGGCCTTCGCGTGCAGCGAGGGTGGGCGTCATATTACTCACACTAATGAATTTACACTGGCTGAAGGACGAAATTCACGAAAAACACGGGAGACGCTGCGCACCATGGTAAAGGCAAGCGCGGCGAAAGCAAAGCGCAATCGTTTGCGCGAGGGGGCGACCGAGCCTTGATGAGACGGAAAATTGACAAAGGGCGGAGCGTCCGATAATCTTTCTGATTCAACAATCAGTGAAGGAGCCACAGGATGCCGCAGGGCACGCCGGTAAAAAAGAAGAAGCGGTCGAAGTCAGTTTTCAAAAACATGAGGCAAACGGAGCGACGGACTCTGGTGAACCGCGCGAACCGTACGCGCGTGCGCACGGCCATACGGCAGTTTCGCACGTCTCTGGCCGGGACGGACGCGGCCAAGAGCGCAGAATTGCTTCCGCAAGTTTTTTCGGAAATTGATCGCGCGGTGAAGAACCGTTCGCTGCACCGCAGGACCGCGAATCGTTACAAATCACGCTTGAGCATCGCGCTGAACGCGGCGCGGCAAACCAAGAAAAGCTAAGCGACAGCCGTTTTCGGGGACGCCGTCAGCCGGGCCACGGCGACTTCGAGAGTGGCGCGAGGATTCGGCGCTCCGGACTTCAGAACGCTGTCCGCTTCCGCAAGAATCGAAATTCCAGCAAGCAGTTGCTCGCGCGGAATCCTGCGCGCTTGAGCTAGAGCGATTGCAGCGCCGTCGCCCCGCATATTTAACTCCCGCGAGGCTTGATATTGATTCGTTCCGGGCGGCAATTCCCGGGCTTCGATGAGCTTGCGGTACATCCAGGAGAGCGCACCGACGATGCCTGCGGGCTGCTCGCCTTCACGCAGCAAGCAATCCAAATGCTCAAGGGCTGCGCGGCGATCGCGCGCGGCGAAAACTTCCGCCAGCTTCCAGACGGTGTATTTTCTGGCTGAAACCACCAGGGCATCCACGTCTGCGACCGTGATTTTGCGCCCGCTGGCGTAGAGCGCGAGTTTTTCGAGTTCGAGGCGAAGCTTGGCGGGCTCGCCGTTCACGGCATCGGCCAGTTCAGCGGCGGCGGCGGGCTCGATCTGCGCGCCGAGTTCGCGACCCATCTGTGCCGCGAGCGCAGAAATGTCGGCGGAACCTACGGTGAGTTCCACGATGAGAGCATCCGAGGAGAGAATCTTGAAAAGTTTCTTTCTGCGGTCGAGCTGCTCGGCTTCTACGAGCAAAGTAGAAAATGGAGCGGGATCTTTGAGATAGGCGGCGAGCGCGCCGGTCATCCGTTCAACGGCCTCATCGCCGCCAAATTCGAGATTCTCGGCATCCTGCAAAACCAAAATCTGGCGAGGCGAAAGCATCGGCGGCATCTGCGCGCGCTGCAGCAATTCGTCGAGGCCGCTGCGGCTGGCAGAAATCTTGAAAACAGCCCATTCACGGGCGGCGGCGGGAATGAATTGTTCGATCAGCGTGTTGCGGCACTGATCGCGAAGGTAAGGATCGGAGCCCAGCAAAACGATCGCGGGTATGGGCTTGCCCTTCTCGACGCGCTGCAAAAGATTTTGGACGTTAATCTCAGGCATCAGAATCCCTCGAGCAAACGAGACACCAGATCAGAAGCAAAATCGCGAGACATGCGACCCATCGCCGGGCCTTCTTCCTGAAAAAAATGATTCACGTCGCTGGAGACCTGGTATTCGTTGCGAAAAACGAAATTGTCGTTGCGATAGACGACTTTCTGCGACTGCTGGTCGTCCAGCGTGACTTTCAATCTTACAGTAACAAGCATGGTGTTCACGTGGCCGGAGCTGGCGTCAAAGAGCAGCGGCACGGCTTGAATGTCGGTGATTTCCCCGCGGAGGACAGCGTCGGCGCCCGCGGCGCGCGGAACGATGCGGTATTTGGTGCGCGTCAGAAATTCGTGAATGACGGCGTTGGTTACGGTTTGCTCGATGCGGTAGGTCGGCGTGCGATTCACAAAAATGGGGATGGCGACCGTATGCCACGTGGAGGGAAGCGCGGAGTCGCGGCCGACCACGCGGTAACCGCATCCGGCGATCATCGAAAGCATGAAGAGCGCTCCAAACGTCCGCAAGAGAGCCGCGCGAGGGCAATTAGATTTTGGGCGCAAGCAATTCCTCCGCGATGCGCAAAGCGTTTGAGGCAGAGAGCCGCAGATTATCCGCAGCGCCCCACAGCCACACGCCAGAGTTTACGCCCGGATCGCGCTCGGCGTGGGCGACGTGAATCTTGGCTTCTCCGGCGATACTCACGTTGGACGGCTTGGGTTCCCCTTTCTCGATCAAATGCATTCCCACCGCGGCCAACGCGGAATCTACCGCATCGAGGTCGAGGCGCGAGGAAAAATCCGCATACGCGGCAAAGGCGTAGCCGTAGAAGACCGGCGCCTGAATCAACTGCAGCGCCGGCGCGGGAATTCTATCGCCGAGATATTCCGCCACGCGGCGAGAAATATCGGTTTGCATCTCGCCGATGCTCGGACGGCTGGCGGTCCCGTATCCCGCCAAGAGGTTGAACGCAACCTGCGCGTCAAAAACCGGCTGAGCAATCGGGCGCAGCAGGAGCAAATCGGCGGTCTGCTTTTCGAGTTCGTCGACGCCTGCCTGCTCGTGCTCCGATGCGGGCGGGAAAAACAGAAGAGCCAGCCGCGCCGGTGTAAGTTTCGAAAGCGCAGCAGCCACGCGACAAGCAATCAAAACCGCCGGCGCAGGGGAGGAATAAATTCCCGGCTTGTGCGGATGCTGCGCATTGGACTCCGGCGGCGCGAGAAGCGTATCCAGATCGGGAATCCACGGAGCGGCGCCGCTGGACTCGAGCGCACCGGTCAGATCAATAATGTCGGCGCCGGATTGCAACGCAAGCTGCCAGTTGGCGGATGCTTCCTGCGGGGAGCCGGTAAAAAAAACGAATCTCGCGCCGGAAAAACTCTCCGGTTCCATCGGTTTAAAGAATGCCGGCTCGCCGCCTGCTTCGGTGAGAGTTCCCGCGGGAAGAGTGGTGTCGAGCAGAATCAGTTCGCTTGCGGCGAAGCTGCCATCTTCAATCAGCTGTTTCAATTCTTTTCCGCGCAATGAGGAAGCGCCGACAATGGCGATGCGAGGAGTGGTATTTTCGCGGGACATTTTAAGCTGGATTCGTGGAAGTTCTGTGCCGCAACTTGCGCAGAACTTCCAGGACGATTCCGTGGAGAATGTAGACGGTGGCGACGGCGAGCAGGGTTGCTTCCGAGTAGCGGAAAATCGCGGCGACAATCAGCGCCATGGCCACAACGGCGAGCGAAGTGCGCTTGCGTCCCCAGTTCACGCCTTTGAAATTGTAGTAGCGAACTTTGCTGGCCATCAGAAATCCCAGAAGCAGGACCAGCAGCGCCCAGACGAGTGATTTCCACCAGTCTTCGATGGGATTCCACATGCCGTGAACCACCGCGGCGATTCCTCCAGCGGCAGCAGGCGTAGGCAATCCGACAAAATACTTCGTGCCTCCGGCCATACCGATGTTGAAACGCGCGAGTCGCCACGCGCAGAAAATCACGAACGCGAAGCTGCACACCCATCCCAATTGCACGACGTGAACGGCCGCCCAGGATTGACCGTCGAGCATCACGCCCTTTACGCCCCAGCCGAATGCCAGGAAGGCAGGAGCGATGCCGAAGCTGACCACGTCGGCGAGCGAATCAAACTGCTTGCCGAATTCTGAATTTGTGTGCGTGAGGCGTGCGATGCGGCCATCCAGCGCGTCGAAGACGATGGCGGCGCCGATGGCTTTTGCGGCGTTGTCCATGTCACCCGCGCCACCGCGAAAAGTCTCAAGAATTGCGTAATAGCCACAGAGAAGATTCAGCACCGTGAAAAAGCTGGGCAGGACGTAGACACCGCGCCGAAGAGTTTTGCGCGCGGGTGTGGCGACAGGCTCGTCGTCCTCTTCGAAATTCACCGGTTCTGATTCGTGTAGCGCCATCGAGCGATTTGCGTAGCTCCTCCGGCAACGTGCTGCCCGCGCTGGACGAGAACTTCGGCTTCGGCGGGCAGCCAAACGTCCACGCGCGAACCGAAGCGGATCATGCCGATCCGGTCGCCGAGTTTGACTTCATCGCCGATTTTCGTCCAGCACAAAATGCGGCGTGCCACCCAGCCGGCGATCTGTTTGAAATGCATTTCCCCGGCGGGCGTAGAGATAGAGATGAAATTTTGCTCGTTTTCGGCCGACGCTTTGCCTTTCCAGGCAGCCATGAACTTGCCCGGCGTGTATCGGATCTGCTGCACGCGACCTGCGACCGGCGCGCGGTTCACGTGGACGTCAAAGATCGAAAGAAAAATGCTGATGCGTTTGCCGGCGCGCGCGCCAGAAAGTTCCTCGACGATTTCAACCACGCGGCCGTCACCAGGGGAAACAACCGCGTCCGGATCAGAGGGCATGCCGCGCTCCGGATCGCGAAAAAAATAGAGCACGAACAGTCCAAGAAGCACAAAGACGGCAGCCCACCACAATCGAAATCCCATGAGCACGATGCCCAGAATCAGCGGTGGCAGCGCGAATTTGTAACCATCTTTCACCATCGGGAAGGAACGCACCTCGAAAAAAAATGGAGACACTGCTATTGTACGCTAGAACGGATTCACACGCGGAGCAGCTTAGCCGTGCGACTGCTCGCGCCGGCGATGCGCGATCAGCTGCTGCATCTGATCTTTCAGGCGCAACTTCATTTTCTTGAGTTGTCCTTCGAGGAGAATATCTTCTGAGCTGAGGTAGGTTTGCCGGGTCAGTTGCTGAAGTTGCTCTTCGTATTGCGAATGTTGCTGGGCCAGCCTGCGAAACTCTTCATTCGACATCAGGTCCCCGGGAATTTCCTGAGCCGTCAAAGGCATCCGCGCCTCCTTTGTAATGGGTATCACATGGGCAGAAGCTATCACATTTTCCGGTGCGAGGCCAAGACGGGATTGCGATTTATTTTACCTGACAGTTCCGGGAGAGAACGGGCGAGCAGCAGCGCGTCTTCGGGAGGACTTGTGTAGTAGTTCGTGCGGCGGCCTGTACTAATGAAGCCGTGCGCTTCATAAAATCGCAGCGCGATTAAATTCGAGACGCGAACTTCGAGAAACACTTTGTGAACGCCATGGGCTGAGGCATGAGTAAGAACATGTTGCAGCAAGGCTCTTCCAGCGCCCTGGCGGCGTGCGACTGCAGCTACGGCGAGGTTCAGAATTTCGAGTTCATCTGTGAGCTGACGAACTACAATGAATCCGATGATGAGGTCGTCGCGTTCTGCCACCCAGGCGAGTTCAGATGTGGACGCCTCGACGAGTTTTTCGTAAGACTCGCGTGACCATTGCGCCGCCGCTTTGCCGCTGAATTGAATTTCCATGACTGCGGCAACGTCGGAAGGCTGCATAGCGCGGATCGCGACATTGCTCATCGCGTTTTCCACAAAAGTTCCGCGTCCGAACGGCGGATGTAATTGGCGTCAAGGCGCAACGCGTCCGTGAATTCGCCACGCACCGCGCGCGCCATCGCCAAGCGAGCGATTACCGGCGCGAGCACCGCGGATGCCGACTGGAATTTACACATGGCGAAGCGCGAATCTGTGTTCGCCGCGATTTTCGCAGCGACCTTGTTGAGAATCACGGCATGAGGCGACACAAAAATAAGCTCAGCGCTCTCGTGCTGTCCAAGCTGGAGAAGAAGTTCATCATCCGTGCACACTCGTTCGTCTTGTGCTTGCGTCAATCCTGAATTTACGCGGCGAAACACGCCTGCAAAGATCTGCCCGCGGCGCGCATCCAGCACAGGAACAATCAAAGCATCCCCACTTGTGTCCTGAACTTGCGCCGCGACGGCCTCAAGTCCACTCACCGCCACAATCGGCTTTGCAAAAACTTCGGCCCACGCCTTTACTGCCGTCAAGCCCACGCGCAACCCGGTGAACGAGCCAGGGCCGCCTGCGACCGCGAATACGTCAAAGTCTTTCGTCTCGATTTTCAATTCGCGCAGAAGAAACTCGAGCTGGCGAAACAAACGGCTCGAATACGCTTCGTCCGAGGCTGTGGAAATCTCGCCCAGCAGCGCCGCGTCACGCATAACCGCGAGGCTGCCCGCGGGGCCAGCGGTATCAACCGCGAGAAGGAGCATAAACCTCGATTATAAGCCAAGTTGGGCTGGCAATCGGCACACGAGAGCGCCAAAAAATCTGCGGGATTCTGCTTAGAAAGCCTTGACGTTGCACCTACCCAAGGCCTACTATTTTTAATGTAGTTTCTGGGGAGGGTACATCCGGTATGGACTTCAAACTGGGAGAGAAGGTTGTTTATCCGAACCACGGTGTAGGCGTCATCGAACAAATCAGCTACGGTTACCTCAACGGCCGCTCCGAACGTTATTACATGCTCAAGATCGTGTCCAGTGGATTGAAGGTGATGGTCCCGCAAACAAACGCAGGCAGCGTTGGCTTGCGTCCCGTGATTCGCACAACAGAAGCTGTCGATGTGATTAGCTATTTGGAGAAAGGTAAGTCCGCTTCGCATCATGACTGGAAGCATCGCTTCAAGGAAAATTCGGAGCGCATGCGCACCGGCTCGTTGATGGAAGTCGCCGCCGTTCTCAAAGGGCTGGTCTCGCTGAGCCGCACGAAGCCTCTTTCGTTCCGCGAGAAGAAAATGCTCGAGCGGGCAAAGCATTTGCTCATCAGCGAATTGGCTACCGTGCGCAACACGAGCGAGCAAACGATGGAAGGCAATCTCGTTCGCGCTCTCGCGAAAGCGCGGTTGCACATGCCCGAGATGACGGAGAAGTTTGAGAATTAAGTTTTAGTTTCTCGGCGGCTTCCGGCGAACATCCGAGCAGAAATTCATTCGATAGAAGTGTTGCATCCTGCATTCCTAAATCTTTGATTGAAACGAACGTTTCAGTTTCTATTTTCGCTTTACTCCCCGAGGCTTGCCCCAGCCCCCTCCGCCCGGGGATTCGATTCGCACAATGGCGCCAGCAGGCGCGTAAAAAGAGCCCTTAGCGGGAACCGTTTTTGAACGCGAGCCTGTAGTCACTTCATTTTTACCGGGTTTCCCCGCATCACCGCCCGCGAGGCCGTACGGGCCGAATTTCCTGCGATCGGAAAGCATCCCTACCTGCATCGGCACGAGAAGCTCGATTTCGCGAATGATGCCGTCGCCGCCGCGATACTTCCCCGCTCCGCCTGAGCCACCTCGAATTCCGTAACGCCGCACGCGCACCGGGTAAACGTGCTCGAAAACTTCCACCGGCGTATTCAGCGAATTGGTCATGTGCGTGTGAATGCCGCTTTCGCCGTCGCGATCCGGACGCGCGCCCATGCCTCCGGCGATCGTTTCGTAATAGGCAAAAGGCGCGCCGCCTCGTCCGCGGCGAGTGTCGCGTCCGCCAAACGTCAGATTGTTCATGGTGCCCTGACTGGCCGCAGGAATTCTCAAAGGAATTGCTTTCGCCAGAGCGCGCAGAAGCGTATCCACAATTCGCTGCGACGCTTCCACGTTTCCTCCCGCTACGGCGCACGGTGGCCGCGCGTTGACGATCGTTCCCTCAGGCGCGATGATGCGAATTGGTCGCAGAAGGCCAGACGTCGCCGGAACTTGATCATCCAGCAGACAACGGAAGACATAGAACACCGCGGAATCCGTGATGGCCTTCACTGCATTAATGCTGCCCGCGCATTCTGGAGAAGAGCCGGTAAAATCCACCTCGGCGCGATCGCTGCGGATGCGAATCGAGACGCGAATGGCCACAGGCTCATCGGTGATGCCGTCGTTGTCCATAAAATCTTCCGCGCGATAAATTCCGTCGGGAATCCGGCGCAACGCGGCGCAGGTCATCTTGGCGGAGTATTCCAAAAGATGCCGCCCATAGATGTCAGTTTCGCGCCGGCCGTATTTGCGAACTACTTCCAGCAGGCGCCGTTCGCCCACGCGGCACGCGGCGATCTGTGCGGTGAGGTCACCTTCGCGTTCGTGGGGCGTGCGCACGTTGGCCAAAATCAATTGCAGCGCGTCGCTAACGATGCGGCCATTCTCCAGAATTTTTACCGGCGGGATGCGAATGCCCTCTTCAAAAATCTCTCGCGACAAGCTCATGGAGCCGGCCTGCGCGCCACCAACGTCCGCATGATGCGCGCGATTGGCAACGTAAAACATCGGCTTCGATTCACCGGCAAGATAGACAGGCATCACCATGGTCAAATCAGGTAAGTGCGTTCCGCCCGCGTACGGATCATTCAGCAGCGCAACGTCGCCGCGACGCAAATCCATCGCCCGAATCGCGGCGTCAACCGATGCAGGCATCGAGCCGAGATGCACCGGCATGTGATCGCCCATGGCCAGCACTTCTCCGGCGCCATTGAAAACCGCGCAGGAATAATCGCGGCGCTCCTTAATATTCGGCGAAAAAGCCGAGCGCCGCAGAACTCCGCCCATTTCTTCGGCGATGGAATGAAAAACGTTCTTAAAGATCTCCAGGCGGACAGGATCGAATTTCATCGCGCAGGCTCCAGCAACAGATTTCCGTACGCATCCACACGCGCCCTCCAACCGGGTAACAGCACTGTTGTTGCACTGTATTCGGTGACGACCGCCGGGCCGCGGAGGCGATTTCCAGCACGCAGACGCGCGCGGTCGTAGATTCGCGTCGGCAGCTTTCGACCATCGAAATAAACACTCCGATTGCCGATGAGCGCTGCGCCTGAATCCATGGCGCCGCGCTGGATTTTCGGCAGAGCAGGTTTTGGCGTGACGCCGATGGCGCGTGCGCGAATGTTGACGATTTCTACTGGGCGAGCCGAGTCGGAGTATCCGTATCGCCTTGCGTGGGCTCGATGAAATGCCCCGGCAAAATTCCCGCTCGCCGGCACAGTTAGTTCATAAGCCTGTCCGATGTAGCGCATGTCCAGCAGATGCTCAATCTTGGTTTGAGAACCGGAGAAGCCTTCGCGGCGCAAATCGGCTATCGCGCGTGCGTCAATCGCGCGAAACTCGCGCTGCAATACCGGGCTGGCAGCCTGCGCCGAGTTTACCGGCAGCAAAATCGTCCTCGAAAAATCTTTCACCACATCGGCACGAAGGATTCCCAACGCAGACAGTCCGCCGGGAAATCTGGGAATGAGCGCGCGAGGAATTTCGAGAGCCGCTGCGAGCGCGCATGCATGGAGTCCGCCAGCCCCGCCAAAAGCAACAAGCGTGTAATCACGAGGATCGTAGCCGCGTTCGACAGAGATCACGCGAATGGCTTTCTCCATGTTGGTCTCGACCACATCGAGAATGCCCTGCGCGAACTGCTCGGTCGTTTTCATCGAGCCGCGAGCGCGCCCAAGCCACTCGCGCGCGCGCGCCGCATCCAGCTGAAATTCGCCGCCAAGCAGACCATCGCTGCCGAGGCGGCCGAGCACAAGATGCGCGTCAGTGACCGTGGGACGCGTTCCGCGTCCATAGCAAACCGGCCCGGGATCGGCGCCTGCACTTTCCGGCCCAACGCGAAGCGCGCCGCCACTGTCGAATCGAGCTAGCGAACCGCCGCCCGCGCCTACCGTGTGAATGTCCAAAATCGGAACAGAAACGGGTAGGCCCGCTACTTCGGATTCCGCGGTGGTGCGCAAGTCACCGTTGAGCAGCGCCACGTCCGTGGACGTGCCGCCCATGTCAAAGGTAATCACGCGCGGAAATCCGGCGAGTTCGGCAATGTATTGCGCTCCCAGAATGCCGCCCGCCGGCCCGGAAAGAATTGTGCGCACCGGCTCATGCGCAGCGGTTGCCGACGAAATGATGCCGCCATTCGACTGCATCACGCGCACGCGCGGCGCATTGTTCGATCCGCTCGACCTCGTGCTTTCACGGGCGAGCCGATCGACTTCTTCGAGATAGCGGCTCATCACCGGCAGCAAACACGCGTTGACCACGGTAGTGGCGGTGCGCTCATATTCGCGAAATTCGGGATGGACTTCGTGCGATACGGAGACCTGAAATCCCGCCGCGCGCAATTTCGCCGCGATCTGCTTTTCGTGCACCGGATTCGCAAATGAAAAAAGCAGGCAGATCGCCACGGCGTCAGGACGAGAATTCGCCACGAGGCGCGTGATGCGCCGCAACTCGGCCTCATTCAGGCGAACTAGCACCTCGCCATCTGTCCCCAGCCGCTCTTTCAATCCAAAACGGCGCTCATGCGGAACGAGCGGCTCAGGCCGCCCTCCAAAAAAATCGTACAAATGCGGACGCGCCTGACGGCCAATCTCCAGAACGTCTTCAAATCCAGCCGTCGTGACAAGCGCAACGCGGCCTCCGCGTCTTTGCAGCAGTGCATTCGTGCCGACCGTGGTGCCGCAGGTCAGTTCCAGCCGCTCTTTTGCCGCGCCGGGCGATTCAGCCAATACTTTTTCCACCGCTTCGCCAATGGCGCGCGCCGGGTTTTCCGGCGTGGACGGAATTTTCACGATACGCAATTCGCCTTTGCGCACGAAAACGCAGTCGGTGAATGTGCCGCCTGTGTCTACCGCAATTCGCATCGAGGAGTCCGCATGAAATGGGTGATTGTATAGAAATTAGCGCGGCGGCAAAAGAGCAGCAGCAAAGTTTCATCACGCGCCACGTAGATTCAGCAGAAGCCACAAGCACGCGCTTCGTAGTACCAAAGTCCTACACGATTTCCTCGTTTCATTCTGGAAACGGCTAGAGACTCCCCGCGCCTCCGTCTCAAAATGTTGTGCATACTATTTTGGTTATCTTCGCCCGGCCTAGGCGGGCCGTGCGCATCAATTCGCGGATTCAGCGGATTTCCATGGCGGACAAACAGACGCGGAACACCAAACCCGAAGAGCGCGAACTCGCGCGCAAGCGTCAGGAAGCCGAGCGCGTCGAGGCGGAGCTTGCCGAATGCGAGCTGCGGCTCGCGACGCTGCGCGCCGAGCTGCGTTCGCTCGAGAGTCGTTATTTGAATTTGGTCGGCGCTCCCTATTCCGAGCTCGACGAACTCCGCGCGCAGATGGCTGAGCAGCTCGCCGCGGAGGAGCCGGCCAATGAACGTTTGCAGCGCGCCGCCAAAGAAGCTCGCATGCGGGCGAATGAGTCTCGCGCTGCGTTTAATGAAAAGAAAGAAAGCCCCTCGAAGAATTTCTGCCCATCGGCGCAATTGAAGACCGCTTATCGCGAGGCCGCCAAGCGCATTCACCCTGATTTGACCGCCGATGCAAAAGATCGCGAACGCCGTCAGGAGCTGATGGCCGAAGTGAATCGCGCCTATCAGGAGAACGATGAAGCGCGCATCGCAAAAATCGTCGAGAAATACGAGGCCAGCCCCGAGGCGGTTTCGGGCGAAGGCGCAGGGGCGGAACTGGTGCGCGTAATTCGAACGATCAGTTTGATGAATAACCGTCTCGCTGAAATCGAGGCGGAAATGCGCGCGCTGGTGAACTCCGATTTGTACCTGCTGAAAATCCAAGTGGACGACGCCCATGAGCAGAATCGCGACGCCCTCGCCGAAATGGCAGCGAAAGTGCGCCAGCGCATCGCTGATTGCAAAGAGCGCCTGCAAGTTCCCGCTGCGGAGCGCGTGCACTAATGGCCACGCGAACGAAACGGCCCTCGCAGGAAATTGTTTCAGTCCGAAATCGCGGCATCACGGTTTTATCTTCGCCGCTGGTGCTTCGCGGACTTCGCGAGTTGCCTCAGAATTCGCGCTGGAGCGTCAAGCAGGCGTTCGCAGAACCGCGCACGCATCTCGCGATTTCAAAAAATGGGCACATCGCCGCGTACTCTCCTGCCTCGCGCGAACTGAGCCAGCGCGTCGAAATCAGCGACGTGGAGCTCAGCGGTGAAACCAAATCAATCGCTGTTCCCGATGAACCGTTTGTAGCGCGGCCAGATTTTCCGGCGGCGTTCGCGTGGGATCCGACTGGCAGCTTGCTCGCGGCTGCTTCGGGAACCTGGCATCCCGAATTGCATCTCTTCAACGCGCGTGCCGGCGAATTTGCGGGACGATTCGGCGCATTTCGCGTCTATCCCGCGCATCTCTGCTGGTCCGAGAGCGGAAAATATTTCACCGCATCGTCCGACGGCTCGGAACACGCAACGCTCACCTTGTGGATGACGGGCCGTTCGCCCGAGGAATTTGAGCCGCTCTGCGAAATGGATCGCGCCTCGGCGTTGGCCGAGCCGAGCGCGGACGATGATTCGCAAGAGAACAGTTTTTTCGGTTACGGCCCCGTGGCTTTCCGGCAGGACGAAAAGCTTCTTGCCGTCCCGCTCGAACACGATGGCGATTGGTCCGACGATTCGCTGCTTCTCGTGCGCGTGCCCACGCTGGAAATTGCCGAACGGTTCGAAACAAATGGCCAGGTGACGCAGCTCTCTTGGCACAACAATCGGCGCACATTGATTTTCTGCGCGTCAGGCCAGGCCTATTCGCTCGACACAGCAAATGGCGAAATGAATTCCCTGCCCTTTGCCGCGGAACTCTGCCAGTGCCATCCTTCGCTGCCGCTGTGCGCGTTTTATAATTCCTGGCTGAAGAACTCCGCCGCCGGACGAATTTTCATCGCCGATCTGCAGCGCAACACAGTGATTGACGAATGCCACGCCGAAGGAATCGCCGATATTAAATGGAGTAGCGACGGCCGCACACTCTATTGCGTGGCGCTTGACGGCGTGGCTTATCTCTTCGATTGTCCTGCTTCGTGAACGGAAGAAATCTCGGCTGACGCGCTTGCCAGCGGCACACCCAAGGGAAAATGTGGAGCGGCGTTGAGACTCGCGTCCGCGCGTTCGCCCGCGGCAAATTTACCAAACGCTGCAGCGGCGATCATCGCTGCGTTGTCAGTTGAAAGTGGCCGGCTCGGAAAAAATACCTCGAATCCGCGCTTTGCCGCCTCTTCTTCAAATCGTTTGCGCAGTGGGCTGTTCGCAGCCACGCCGCCGGAAACCAAAATTGAGTTCGACGCGAACTGATCGGCAGCGGCAAGCGTGCGCTTCAGCAAATCTTCAACCACATAATGCTGAAAACTGGCAATTAGATCCAGCGTCGCCGGACTCGTGAGCGCGCGTAGAGCTTCCGCGCTGCGCTGGCCATTCGTCAGAGCCGCTTCGCGCGCCGCAATCTCCGGCTGCAATGCCGCATGGCTGCGCAGGTAGTAGAGAACGGCCGTCTTGATTCCGCTATAGCTGAAATCGTACGGATTGCCGCGCATCTTCGTCCCGCCGAAACGAATCGCATTCGCATTGCCGTGCGGCGCCAGCTTATCGATGACTGGCCCTCCCGGATAGCCAAGCGCCAGCATTTTCGCCACTTTGTCGTACGCTTCGCCTGCCGCATCATCGCGCGTGCTGCCGATGCGCGTGTAGCTAAAGCGCCGCTCGCCGTTTCCGTCGGAACTCCCGCTGGCTTGTTCTACGCGATACAAAAGCGTATGCCCGCCGGAAACAATCAAGCACATCGCCGGAAGCTTCGGCGCGCGTCCAGCAGAATGCGCTTCCAGAAAAACGCTGTGAACGTGTCCTTCCAGATGGTTGACCGCAATCAGCGGCTTATCGAGCGCTTGCGCCAGCACTTTTCCGTACGTCAATCCAACAAGCAACGAACCCACAAGCCCCGGCCCCTGCGTGACGCCAATCGCGTCGATGTCCTGCAATCCAAGATTTGCTTGCAGCACAGCCTCGCGCACAACCGGCACAATCTGCCGCAAATGCTCGCGCGAAGCCAGCTCCGGAACCACGCCGCCATATTTCCGGTGAACGTCGATTTGCGACGCGACCACGCTGGAGAGAATCTGCACGCCATCCTCGACCACCGCAGCGGCGGTCTCGTCGCAAGATGACTCGATTCCGAGTATGCGTACCGTCATTCCCTGCTCCCTCTGCGCCTTTCAAAACATCTTAGCATACGGTCTCCGGTGAGCCCTGATTGACAATCGCCTCCGCGCCACGTAACTTGGCCGTTCGGATTTTCGAATACGACATGACTGTAAAATGAGCGATAAACCAAAACGCGTCCGCAAAGCCGTCTTCCCCGCCGCCGGGCTCGGCACGCGCTTCTTGCCCGCCACAAAAGCGCAGCCCAAGGAAATGCTGCCTGTCGTCGATAAGCCGCTCATTCAATACTCCGTGGAAGAATGCGCCGCCTCGGGAATCGAGAACATCATCGTCGTAACCGGCCGCGGCAAGAACGCCATCGAAGACCACTTCGACCAGTCGCCGGAACTCGAGCGATTCCTCCGCGAAAAAGGCGACACGCGCCGCGCCGATCTTGTTCGCGACACCGGCGCAAAAATTCATTTCAGCTACATTCGCCAGCGCGAGCCGCTGGGCCTTGGGCACGCCGTTTCCGTCGCGCGGGAACTCGTCGGCGACGAACCGTTCGCCGTGCTGCTTGGCGACGTTATTTGCGACGGCCCGCAGCCGGTGACCCGCGCGCTTTGCGACGTCTACGAAGCGACCGGAATCGGCGCCATCGCTGTCGAAGCAGTGCCCCGCGAACTCGTTCATTTGTACGGAATCATCGAAGCGCGCCCCGCTGACCAACCCAAATGGGGCGAGCGCCTCCGGCAGGTGACTAATCTCGTCGAAAAGCCCGAAGCCGACAAGGCGCCGTCGAATCTGAGCGTCATCGGCCGCTACGTCCTGCCGCCCGAGATTTTCGACTGCCTCGAACGCACTCCGCCCGGCCGCGGCGGAGAAATTCAGCTCACCGACGGTCTGCGCATGCTCGCGCGCGAACACGGCCTCTGGGCGCTCACTACGGAAGGCAAAACTTACGACGCGGGCGATAAGCTGGGGTTCCTCAAAGCCACTGTGGAGTTTGCGGCGAAGAATCCGGAATTCGGCGACGAATTCCGCGCCTACCTGAAGTCTCTGAAATTCTAGCCTTACTTCTCTTTGGATTTCTTAGCAGGCGTTTTTACCGATTCCTTCGCAGCCGATTTCTCTGAAGACTTATCACCTGATTTCGCCGCGGAACCAGACTCGCTCGAATCTCCGCCTTCCTTTGCCGTAGCGCCCGAATTTTTCCCCGCGTAATCCGTCACGTACCAGCCGGTGCCTTTGAACTGAATCGCCGGCGCGTTCAGCACGCGCTCCGACCGCGCTCCGCATTTCGGGCACTTTTTGATTTCCGAGGCACTCACGCTCTCAATTTTTTCGAATTTGCTGCCGCACTTTGTGCATTTGTATTCGTACAGTGGCACGTTATCAGTCCTCGCGTATGAGCTAATCGAGCAATTTTAGCATGCCTTCGTTGAACGCGACGCGGCGCGTTTCCTTCGCGCTCTCCTGTGGTGTCTATGGTGATAAACTGGCGCGTTAGCGCTCACGTTACCGCTGCCCATGTCTTCGCGAGAATCAAACGAATCCGGCGCCGGATGCCTCTATCTCGTGGCCACGCCCATCGGCAATCTCGAGGACATCAGCCTGCGCGCACTGCGCGTATTGAAAGAAGCCGACCTCATCGCCTGCGAAGACACGCGCCTGACTCTCAAGCTGCTGACCCATTTCGAAATTCGCAAGCCTCTCGAAAGCTATCACGAACACAACGAACTGACCCGCGCGCCCGAGCTGGTCATGCGCATGGAGGAAGGAGCGCACGTAGCGCTGGTCAGCGACGCCGGCACTCCGGTGATTTCCGATCCCGGCCATCGGCTCGTTTCTCTTTGCCTGCGCCACAAAATTCCCGTGATTCCAATCCCGGGACCGTCGGCAATCGTCGCAGCCCTAGCCGCCTGCGGGCTGCCCTCGGATGAATTCACCTTCGCCGGATTTCTACCCGCTCGTTCAGGCGAGCGTCGGCGCAAATTACAGAAACTCGCCTCGGAAAATCGCACGCTGGTTCTCTACGAAGCGCCGCACCGGCTGACGGCATGTTTGCAGGACGCGCTGGAAACCCTCGGCGATCGCGAAGCAGTCGTCGCGCGCGAATTGACCAAAGTCCACGAAGAATTCGCCCGCAGCCGCCTCAGCGAATTGCTCGAACGCTTCCGCGAGAAGCCTCCGCGCGGCGAAATCACACTCATCATCGCGCCGCCAGA
This sequence comes from Candidatus Acidiferrales bacterium, assembly GCA_036796475.1. Lineage (GTDB taxonomy): Bacteria > Acidobacteriota > Terriglobia > Acidiferrales > UBA7541 > DAHUXN01. Next base: position 17,980 of record DAIRCW010000005.1, read on the forward strand.
TGAACACTCCTCCGCGCGTGCTCACTCAGAAGCTGATCAGCCCACGCGGCCCTCAATCTCCTTCGCCGAACGTGTCGCGCAGATTTCAGACGAGCAAAACTTGGATCACAAATCCGCGCTGAAGCAAGCCGCCAGGGAATACAAACTGACGAGGCGCGAGGCCTACAAGCGCCTTCTGGCAGAGCGCAATTCTTAACGCGCGCTCAATTCCGTGCGCCAGCAACGTCCGAGAAAAAATCTTCCACGCGCTGCAGCACTTCCTCCGGCGTCCGCGACGAATGCACCTGATGCCGCAGCTCGCCTCCATTCCGCACGCCATGCGTGAACCAGCATGCAAACTGCTTCATCTTGCCAATCGCGTCAGGCAGCTCCGCCGCAATCAGGCTGCGAAAATAACCGGAGAGCAGTTGATAACGGTCGGCTTCGCTCGGCTCATCGTACCTGCCGCTTGAAAAATATTGCTCCATTTGCCGGAAGATCCACGGATTCGTCGCCGCCGTGCGCCCGATCATCACGGCGTCGCAACCCGTCTCTTTCACCATGCGTTCCGCGTCTTCCGGCGTGCGAATGTCGCCGTTTCCAATCACCGGAATGGCAACCGCCTGTTTCACCTGCGCAATCACATTCCAATCCGCTTGTCCTGAATAGCCCTGCAGACGCGTCCGCGGATGCACGGCAATCGCCTCAATGCCGATTCCCTCCGCCATGCGCGCCACTTCCACCGCGACGATATTGGTGTCGTCCCAGCCCGAGCGCATTTTAATCGTCAGCGGGATTCTCACCGCAGCGCGCACAGATCGCAGCACCGTCTCAAGCTGCTTCAAATCGCGCAGCAGCCCCGAACCGCCGCATTTCACCACTTTCTTCGCAGGACAACCGAGATTGACGTCTACCTGATCGAATCCCAAGTCCTCGACCAACTCCGCCGCCGATGCCATCACCTCCGCATTCGCGCCAAAAAGCTGCGCGGCGATGGGGTGCTCGTCTTCGTCGTAATACAAATACCGCAGCGTCTTTGCCGCGCTGCGCGTCACGCCCTCCGCGCTGGTGAACTCGGTCATAATCAGACCGCAGCCGCCGAGCCCGCGAATCACGCGCCGAAACACAGTATCCGTAACGCCGGCCATCGGCGCGAGCAAAGTGGCAGGACGTAGCAAGAGATTGCGAATCTTCAATTCGCCGGGGAACATAAAAGCCTAGTGGACGGTTTCCGGGGTCGAGGCTGACACAGGTTTGACGTTCTTGGATATATGCTTAAGCAGCTCCTCCGTCGAGCCGCCAAAAAAACTCTCGACTACTTGCGCAAGCGCGTGCGCCCGCGCTTCCTGGCTGCTCAATTTCGCCTGATAACGCCACGCTCTTCCCGAGCGATGTCGCGAAACGATCTGCTTGCGCGCCAGTCGGTCCATAATCGTCATAATCGTGGTGTACGCGCGCGGACGCCGCTCCGAAAGAGCTTCGCGAATATCGCGCACCGTGCCTTCCTGCATTCTCCACAGCGCCGTCATGCAATCCAGCTCCAGCGGAGCCAATTCCAGAATCTTGCGCTTCCGCGCTCCGTTGCTTCCATTCGTTTGTGCCGTCACATTCATCGCGTATCCTTCGCTCGATTTGTAATTGTACTCGATGCCGCGCCTGGCTTTTGGCTGGATGCACTCGCGTTTCCAAAAAGCCCACCCGTCCGTCCCGCCTGTGCCGGCGTCGGAGCCGCTGGAACTGCCGTGCGCGCAGGCACCGCCTCGCCGCCGCTCAAATAAGCCGCACTGTTCAGCAGCACGCGTCTGAGCGCCGCGTTCCGCTCCGTCCAAAGCTCCTGCGTCGGCACGCCATCCAGCGTCGCGCGCATGGCTGCCATCTTCGAATCCAAGTCGTCCAAATGATTCAGCAGCACCGCCTCGCGCACCACAGGAACTTTCGGCGAACCGAATTCCAGCGACCCGTGGTGGCTTACAATCAGATGCTCCACCAGCACAGCAAGTGAGCGCGGAAACTCCGGAATCCGGTTGATTCTCTCGCGCGTCATACCCAGCCCGATCACAATGTGCCCCAGCAACTGCCCCTCGGTTGTGTACGCAATCGCGCGCTTGTAGGAAAGCTCTTCCGTTTTTCCGATGTCGTGCAGCACCACGCCCGTGAGCAGAAGATCGCGGTCAACTTCCGGATAATGCTTCGCCGCATCATTCGCCAGCCCGCACAAACTCACCACGTGCTCCAGCAATCCGCCGATGAACGCATGATGCATGCCCATCGCCGCCGGCGCGCGCTTCAGCTTCGCCGCAATTTCTCCGTCATCCACAAATGACAGCAGCAGCCTCTGCAGCCACGGATTACGAACGCTCAAAACCTCTTCGCGCAATTGCCCGAACAGCTTCTGAACGTCGCATTTCGTGTGCGGCAGAAAATCGTCCAGCACGTAATCCGTTTCCACCGCGCGCAGAATCTGCTCGATCGTCAGTTCCCTCTCGCCGCGATACAGCTTCACGCGCCCGCGCACCCGAACAACATCTTCACACTCAAACGTCTGTGCCAATTCCGCGAAGTTGTCCCACATTTTTCCGGCAATCGTCCCCGTGCGGTCCGCCAGCGACAGATGCAGCCAAGATTTCCCCGTGTTCGTGGAAGTTCGAATCTCCTTCTCACGAACGAGAAAAAACGTAGCTACCGCTTGCCCGTCCTGCAGTTCCGCGACGTAGCCGGTCTTCACGGATTCCCGTCTCCCTGATCGTCAATGCCCGGCACCGGCGTCTTCTTTTTCTTCTTCGCTTTGCCAGCATCGGTTCCGTAAGGCACTTCCTGAATCACCGTGTTCTCGCCCGCGGAGCCTGAATCCGCATAGCCCGAATTGATCACCAGATAGCTGTCCTTGCGCAGTTGCGTCAGATACTTGCGCATCGCCGGCTGGATTTTCTCCGAGTAAATATCGTTCTCAATTTCGCTTTCCTCTTTATTCATCGGCTGCAAGCCGGCCTCGAAATGCTCGTTGACGTGCAAAATCTGCAATCCGTTCGGAGCGGGAAGCACGTCCGTCGAATCGCCCTTCTTCATCGAGAAAACCAGCTTCTCGAGGTCCGGAGACAGCATTCCGCGCTTGAACACTCCCACTTCGCCTCCGTCGTTCGCCGTCGTACCCTCCGAAAACTTCTGCGCCAGTTTCCCGAAATCCTCTCCCGCCTTGAGCCGCTGCACAATCGCTTCCGCCTTCTTCTTGATTGCATCCGCTTCCTGCGGCGTCTTGTTCTCCGTGCTGAAGAAAATCGTCGACAGGTCCACTTCTTCCGGCTTCACGAATTCGTTCTGATGCGCGTCATAATATTTTTTGACCTCATCCTGCCCGATCTTGATGTCCGGGCCAACTTCCTGCTGAATCACGCGCTGTTGCAGCAGTGAGTTCTTCATTTGATCTTTGTAATCTTCCCAGGAGATTCCTTGCGACTCCACGGCCTTCTGCAAAGCCTCCATACTGGGCAGCTGATTTTGCTGGCGAATCATGTCCAGCCGCTTGATTACGTCCGTGTCCACGCTGATGCTCATATCTTTCGCGCGCTGCACCAGCAGCGACTGGTCAATCAAGTCGCGCAACAAATTCTTTCGCCCCTGCGCGACCATATCGTCAATCTTTTCTTGCGCGCAGCCCTGGCAATCCTGCTTCACCTCCTGCCGCATCTGCGCTTCCGCTTTTTCGTAATCCGACAGAGTAATAATGTCGTTATTCACGCGCGCTATAATCTGGTCAACGACTTTTCCGTTTCCATTGGCATGCGCCGCCGCCGGAAGAAAAAACGCCGCCATCGCGCCGATCGCAATACAGCTCACTTTTTTCATCATCATCGAATTCTATCCCTAGCTTTGAAGTTCGAGCAATACGTTTCTGACTGCCTCGATCATTCCTACATGCTGCCCCGCGCCGGACTTGCCCGCGCCCGCCTTATCACCGCCCGTCTGCCGCTTCCATTCCATCCACAAAGTCCCCGCCGGATCCAATCGCATATCTTTCCGCGAACGAATCATTTTCACCAGTCGCTCCGGCTTCACCGGAGTCTCTTCATGCCACTTGATCGCCACTCGTTCCCCGCGCCGGTCAATCGACGCCACCAGCAACTTCTCCGCGGAGGCCTTCAGCAGCGCATAATCCAGCAGATTCTCCACCGCTGCCGGCGGCGGCCCAAATCGGTCGCGCAACTCCGCCAGCGCTTCCTCGCGCGTCTTTTCGTCCGACACGCCCGCAATCCGTTTGTACACGCGCAGCCGCGCGCCCTCATTTTCGATGTACTCCCGCGAAATGCGGATGTCCATGCCCAAATTGATTGTCGCGCGCCGCTCCGGCCGGACCGCTTCGCCTTTCCTCTCCGAAACCGCGCGCTCCAGCATCTGGCAGTACATGTCGAATCCCACCGCTTCGATGTGCCCGTGCTGCTCGCTCCCGAGCATGTTCCCCGCTCCGCGCAGTTCCAAATCGAGCGCCGCGATGCGAAACCCTGCGCCCAAATCGCTGAACTCTTTCAGCGCCGCCAGCCGCTGCCGCGCGATTCCCGAAAGCGCCTGCTCCGGCGGCACCAGCAAATACGCGTACGCGCGGTGATTCGAACGCCCCACGCGCCCGCGCAACTGATAAAGCTCCGAAAGCCCCAGCCGGTCTGCGCGATTGATGATGATCGTATTCGCGCGCGGAATATCCAGGCCGTTTTCGATGATCGTCGTCGCCACCAGCACGTCCGATTCATGCCGGATAAATTTCAGCATCACTTTGCTCAGTTCCTGCTCGCTCATCTGCCCGTGCCCAACCACCACCTTCGCCTTCGGCACCAGTTCCTGCACCATCGTCGCCACCGACGCAATCGACTCCACTCGGTTGTGAACGAAAAACACCTGCCCGCCGCGTGCCATCTCCTCCGTAATCGCGCGCCGTATCAGTCCCTTCTCGAACGGCGCCACCACCGTATGAATCGCCAGCCGGTCCTTCGGCGGCGTCTCGATCACTGACATGTCGCGCAATCCCACCAGCGACATATGCAGCGTCCGCGGAATCGGAGTCGCTGACATCGTCAGCACATCCACATTCTTGCGCATCTCCTTGATGCGCTCCTTGTGCGCCACGCCGAATCGCTGCTCCTCATCCACCACCAGCAATCCCAAATCCTGAAACTTCACGTCCTTTGACAGCAGCCGGTGCGTCCCAATCACAATGTCCACTTTTCCGGATTCCAGATCCGCCAAAATCTGTTTCTGCTCTCGCGGATTCTGAAACCGGCTCAGCATCGCAATCTTCACCGGAAACGCCCCAAATCGCCGCTTAAAAGTCTCGTAATGCTGGAACGCCAGCACCGTCGTCGGCGCCAGCACCGCCACTTGTTTCGAATCGCCCACCGCTTTGAACGTCGCGCGCATGGCCACTTCCGTTTTCCCGTAGCCCACGTCGCCGCACAGCAAACGGTCCATCGGCTGCGCGCGCTCCAGATCTTTTTTCACGTCCTCGATCGCGCGCTCCTGATCCGTCGTCTCCTGAAATTCGAATGCATCCTCGAATTCCTTCTGCCACGGCGTGTCCGCCGGAAACGCGTGCCCTTGCACCGCTTTGCGCTCGGCATAAAGTTTCAGCAGGCGCTCGGCCATGTCGCTCACCGACTTCTTCACGCGCGTCTTGCGCGCTTCCCACGCCTGCGCGCCCAATCGGTCCAACTTCGGCGACACGCCGCCCAGTGACTGATACTTCTGCACCAGATCCAGCCGCGTCAGCGGGACGTACAACTTCGCCTGCTCCGCATATTCCAATTGCAAAAATTCTCCGCCCGCGCCATCCACGTTCATCTGCCGTAAACCCTGGAACTGTCCAATGCCATGGTCTACGTGCACCACAAAATCTCCCGGCTTCAATTCCGAAAAATCGCTGAAGAAGCTCGCTGTCTTCCCGCGCGTCCGCGTCGGCGCTGCCGGAGCAATCGCTTCGAACAAATCCGAATTGCCGAAAATCGAAAGGTTCGCCGTGACGAACTCGACGCCTTCTTCCATCGGCGCCTTCAGCAGCACCGCCGCCGGCACGCTTCCGCCGCTTGATTCATCCGCCAGCCGCCCCGCCGTCGCGCCCGCTTGCCCCATTTCGCCCAAGCGGAACGGCAACTCGAACTCGTGGCACAAATCCGCCAGCCGCTCGAGTTCTCCCGTACTCGCCGCGCTCAAAATAATCTGCTCGCCGCCCTCCAGCTTCCCTTTCAGCTCCGCCATGAACGCCGCCACGTTCCCGTGATACCGCGCCGTGGGCCGTGTTTGCAGCGTGAACGTCTCGCCTTCCGGCCCCTCCTGCGCCAGTCGCTCCAGTCCCAGCCCCGGAACTCTTTCCCGCGCCTGCGCCCACTCCTTCTCGCTCAAAATGTAATTCTCGGTTTCCGCCGCGCTGGAATTCTCCTCGGCCGCCTCCACAAAATTCGTTCGGTAATTCTCTACCGCTGATCGCAGCGCCTCCGGCTCATCCTCCATCACAAAAAAATCCTCGCGCAGCCTCAGCAAACTCGCGCCGCGCTCCCGCGCCTCCCAACTCTCAAACTCCCATCCCGGATAAAATCCCGCCGCTGGCTCCGATCCTTCCGCAAATGACACACCCTCCGATTCCCCGCGCCCCGCCGCAACCAATTCCCGCAAACGCGCCAGTTGCTCTGAACTCCGCGGAAATTCCGTCAGCGGCAGCAGCGTGATTCGCTCCACTGGATTCGTCGAGCGCTGCGTATTCGTATCGAATTCGCGAATGGACTCGATCGTGTCGCCGAGCAATTCCAATCGCGCGGGGCGCTCCGCTTCCGGCGGAAACACATCCAAAATTCCTCCGCGCACCGCGAACTGTCCCGGCATCTCCACCGTTTCCGCGTGCTCGTAGCCAATGCTCGCGATGTGCGCCAGCAACTCTTCGCGCAGCACGTCCTCGCCGCGCGCCAGCGTCACCGCCAGGCTTTTGTAGAATTGCGGCTCGCGCAGTCGCCACAGCGCCGCCGTCACCGGAGCAATCACCAGGTCCGCTTCGCCGCTCGTCAACCTCCATAGCGCCGACGCGCGCGCCTCGGCAATCTCCGCGTGCGGCGATTGATGGTCGTAGGGCAGCACCTCATGCGCCGGCAAAACCATCACCTGCGCATCCGATTTTCCAAGTGCCCGCAGAAAATATCGCGCCAGCGGAAAAATTGCGTCCGCGCGCTCGTTTGATTCCACCAGCAAAATCGCCGGCTTGAGCAACGCCTGCACCGCCAGCGCCGCAACCAGCGCCTTCGCCGGATCCGTCAGCCCCGCCAGCTTGCACGCAGTGGCGGACTTGCCCGCCGTCGCCGAACGCGCCTCCGCGCGCGCGCGCTTCTCCGCAACCGCGCTCATCCCGCGGCGTACGCGGTCAAATGCTTCTTCCGCTTCCCGCTGGCGCCCCACGCGCGCAAGGAGCTCCGCTACTAATGGCAAAATCATGATGGAATTTTCTGTATGCTCTCGAGAATCGCTGAGGTCGAGTATCCCGTCTCAATCTCAATCGACACCACGCGCCCGCCCGCTGCTTCCACTTCTTCGCGGCCCACAATTTCGTCCGGACCCCAATCGCCGCCCTTCACCAGCACATCCGGCAGAATCTTCGCGATAATTTCCCGCGGCGTCGCCTCGTCGAACAGCACCACATAATCCACCGCTTCCAGCGCAGCCGCCACTTCCGCGCGCTCGTCTTCCGGCATGATCGGACGCGCCGCGCCCTTGTTCTCCCGCACGCTGCGGTCCGTATTCAGCGCCAGAATTAAAACGTCGCCAAGTTTTCGTGATTTTTCCAGCAGGCGTACATGGCCGGGATGTAGCAGGTCATAGCACCCATTCGTGAACACAATCCGACGCCCGGCGGCCTTCTCACCGGCCACCCTGCTCAGCAGTTCTTCCTGGCTGACTACCCTTCCCAACGACTCCCCAGCGCGAGCGATCTCGCTTACTTCGCCCACAATTTTACCACGCGCGCCGCTCTAGCCCTGTCGTACAATGCGGTTTCCCTGGGCCACGAAGTTCTAACTATAAGTGCGAGCTTTCTTGACCCGAGTATCTCTCAAGGGCCTAGGGCAACGTTTGGCCACTCGCCCCTGCGCCCCAGACAATATGCTAAAAATCTAACTCAACCTAAAGGAGATAGCACACGTGTCCCTGAACGATCCTCAGTCCACCCCCGCAGTACTTGAAGGAGCACCTGAAGAACTACCTGAAGAGTCGGCTCCCGAAGCCGCCGAAACCACCACCACCGAACCTTCCAATCCGAAACTCGTCCTCCGGCTCGAATCCATTCCCGACTTCGATCGCCACTCCCGCAAATGCCAAATCTGCAGTCACCCCGACCTCGACGAAATCGAAGACCAGTTCATCAACTGGACCACCGCCGAACAAATCCGGAAAACCTTCAAAATCAAGGGCGAATCCACCATCTACCGTCACGCCCGCGCCACCGGACTCGACATGCTCCATCCGATTCGCGCCGCATTTCGCGCGAAAGCTCCAGCTTCCAGCTTCGAGCGTCCAGAACTCTAATCGACAGACTTTGGAGCCGATGAAAAATTAGAACTCAGCCTAAATTAGTACAAAACAAACAACGGAGGTCATGTCTAATCGACAGTCAAAACGCATTTCATCCAAGGTAACAATAATGATCTCAACGCTCGCATGAGCTGTCGCAAACGAGGCTGCTCAGGACGACCGCCAAAGACAAAAGCGCAGTCAGCGCGCCAAATCGGTGACGATGAGGTAGGCGCGGGTGCGGGGGTCCATCCAGTCGCGGAGGGCGTCGCCGAGCATGTTGAAGGCGAGGACGGCGGTGGCCACGGCCAGCGCCGGGAAAATGACCATGTGCGGCGCGTCAAAAAGGTGGCTGCGCGCGTCGTTGAGCATCGCGCCCCAACTGGACATCGGCGCGAGCACGCCGAGTCCGAGAAAACTCAGCGTGGATTCCGCGAGAATCGCGCCGGCGAGTGCGATGGTTCCCTGCACCAGCACGGGCTGGATGATGTTCGGCAGCAGATGCCGCCACAAAATCCGCCAGTGCGATGCGCCAAGCGAACGCGCCGCCGCGACGTAGTCCATCTCTTTGGCTTGCAGCACTTGCGCGCGCGCCAGGCGAGCGTAGCCGGCCCAGCCGGTAATCGTCAGCGCGATGATGACGTTGGCGAGCCCCGGGCCTAAAAATGCGGCGAACGCGATGGCCAGCAAAATTCCCGGGAAGGAGAGAAACGCGTTGATGAGCACGATGTTGACGATGCCGTCGAACCATCCGCCGAAGTAGCCCGCGAGCGAGCCTAGCGCGAGGCCGAGAATTCCCGCGCCGAATACGACGCTCACGCTGACGGACATGGAAACGCGCGCGCCGTAAATCACGCGAGAGAGGACGTCGCGGCCGAGTTCGTCGGTGCCCATCCAGTGCGACGCGCTGGGCGCTTCGAGCCGCGCGGGCAAATTTTGCGAATTGGGATTGTAGGGAGCGAGCAGCGGCGCGCCGATGGCCAGCACAAAAAGCAGAACGCAGAGCGCGAATCCCACCGCGCCGGGCGCGCTGTGGCGGAGAAATTCGCGGAGGGCTTTCATGGCAGGCGCACCGTCATTGCAAGCGTCATTGCAAACGCACCCGCGGATCGGCGAACGCGTAAACCAGATCCGTCAGCAGATTGACGAGCACGTAGGAAACGGCGATGAGCAGAATGCAGCCCTGGAGCAGCGGATAGTCGCGGGCTTCGATGGCCTGCACGGCGAGGCGTCCGATGCCCGGCCAGGAAAAAATTGTTTCGGTGACGATGGTGCCGGCGAGCAGCGTCCCGAATTGCAGTCCGAGAATGGTGAGAATGGGAATCAGCGCGTTGCGAAACGCGTGGCGGAGCAAGACGGCGCGTTCGCTGAGGCCTTTGGCGCGCGCGGTGCGAACGTAATCGCTGGAAAGCTGTTCGAGCACCGAAGTGCGCACCATGCGCGTGAGAATCGCGGCGAGGGCGGCGCCGAGCGTCACGGCGGGGAGGATGAGATGTGAAAATCCGCCGCGTCCGCTGACCGGCAACCAGCCGATGAGCACGGAAAAAATTAAAATGAGCAGCGGGCCGAGCGCGAAATTCGGAACGGAGAGGCCGAGCAGCGTGAAAAATCCTACGGCGTGATCGGTGGCCGTGGCGCGTTTTTGCGCGGCGAGAATCCCGGCAGGGATTCCGATGGCGCAGCAAACAATGAGCGCGGCGAATGCGAGTTCCAGCGTGGCGGGATAGTGCTGGAGCACAACTTTTGCGACGGGTTGCTGGAAGCGAAAAGATTCGCCCAGATTCGCATGAGTGACGCCCGCGAGATAGTTCACGTATTGCGCGCCGAGGGGCTTATCGAGCCCGAGCGCGTGGCGGAGTTGTGCGACGTCGGACTGCGTGGCGCCTTCGCCGAGCATTTGCTGCACGGGGTCGCCGGGGACAAGATGCGCGAGCGCAAAAACCATGGTGAAAATGAGCCACAGTGCGGGGAGCGAATAGGCGAGGCGCAAAGAAATGTAGCGCGTCATTCGTCTCCTGAACGGGTGTTGCCTGAATGGCGGCCCGAAGATTTTTGCGCACTGGTTGGCGCATGATGCGAGTGGACGGGAGTTTTTGTAGCCGTAGCCGCAGCAATCGCCGGCTGAGGTGGCGCGGCGGCGCCAGCGGCTTCGAGGCGTTTCATTTTCACGCGTGAAATGCGGCGGCCCTCGACTTCCATAATGGTGAAGCGGTAGCCGTGGTCTTCGAAGCTTTCGCCGCCGCGCGGCAAGAATCCGAGATGGCTGAGGACAAAGCCGGCGAGCGTTTCGTACGCGGAATTTTCGGGCAGCTCGATGTGAAATTCGTCGAGGTCATGAATTTTGAGCGAGGCGTCGAAAATCAACGAGCCGTCGGCGAGAGCGAGCGGGCGTTCGACGACGTCGAACTCGTCGTGAATTTCGCCGACCATTTGCTCGAGGATGTCTTCGAGGGTGACCAGACCGAGAATGGTGCCGAATTCGTCCACGACCATAGCGAGGCCGCTGCGATGCGCGCGCAGTTCGACGAGCAATTCAATAGCGGGTTTTGTTTCCGGAACGATCAGCACTTCGCGGAGGAAGTTGCGAAGCTGAAATTCGATGGGCGGCTGATCCTCTTCCGCTTTGCGCGCGCGATCGAGCAAAACCCACAGCAAGTCTTTGATGTGCACGAAGCCGAGGACGTGATCAATGGTTCCTTCGTAAACGGGAATGCGGGAGCGCTGCGTGACGGCAATGATTTTCATGACGTCTTCGAGCGGCGCATTCGCGGGCAGCGCGTGAATGTCGGGGCGCGGCACCATGATTTCGCGGACCTGGACGTCGCCGAGATTCATCGCGCCATGAATGAATTTTTCTTCGGCGGGTTCGAGGACGCCGCGTTCGCGCGCCTGCTCGACGAGGATTCGCAATTCCTCGGCGGAGCGAATCGCGGAGTGCGCGCGAGGAGTTTTCACGCCGAGAATTTTGACAAAGCGACTGGCGAGACCGTTGAGCAGAACGATGGCCCAGCGGAATGTCTTCAAAAACAACTGAAAGGGACGGGCGACGAGAAGCGCGACGCGTTCGGCCTGCGCCAGGCTGAGACTTTTGGGCACGAGTTCGCCGAGGACGACTTGCAGAATCGTCAGCAAGGCAAATGCAATAATCAGCGCCGCGGTGTGGCCGGCGATGGCCGCGTACTTCCCCGAAACGCCGTGGAAGAGAGGATCAATGAATTCGGCGAGCGTCAATTCGCCGAGATAGCCGAGCGCCAAACTTGTGAGCGTTATGCCGACTTGCACGCCGGAGACGACCGTGCCCATGTCGGCCATGAGCGATTCGACCACGCGGGCACGGGCTTTTCCCTGTTCGACTAGCTGGCGGATGCGGGAATGGCGCACGGCGACGAAGGAGAATTCCACCGCCGCGAAGAACGCGTTAATGGCGATGAGGACGAGAATCGAAAACAGGCGAAGAACAATCATGACGGCTCTGCGCATTTCCCCCGAGGAAGCCTTTGATTATTGTAACAAGGCGCGGAGGTAGAGGAGTGTTTTGGGACGCGAGTGTTGCGGCAAGAGTTATTTTGGGGGCAGGACTTGGGATCGCATCTATTTATGAAAATTTCGAAAGCCGCGGATTCGCAAAAATACGATCCTGCGCGACACGGACAATGCCAATCAAAGCAAGACAAAAGCCGCAGATTCGCAAATGGCGCGATCCTGCGCTACAAAGGCTTCGGAAAATTCAATTACCAGCCGCCCGGTCGTAAGAAACTTGTCGGCGCGCGGGGGCGTACGATAGAATGCTGCTCGCTTCTTCACAGCAGAATTGGAAACGAAATGGCTGCCACTCCTAACAAAGCGCCGGAACCGCCGCGCAAGGGCGAATTCGAGAAATCGCTCACGCGACTGGAAGAGGTGGTGAAGCGGCTGGAATCCACGGATTTGTCGCTTGACGAAGCGATGAAATGTTTCGAGGAAGGCGTGAAGCTCTCGCGCGAGTGCCAGAAGCAGCTCGAAGAGGCGGAAGGCAAAGTGGAAATTCTGCTGCGCAAAGCGGACGGGAAGATTCAGGCGGAGCCGTTCGAAACGGACGAGGAAAACTCGCAAGGACCGCGGTGAGTGCGGGCATCGGCGCTCGCATCCCGCACCCACACACGCAATGAGCCAGCCTGACTCGCTCTCTCCGGCATTTCCCACCGAAGATCAAACCCTCATTGAAGAGCATCTGCAGAGACTTCTTCCTGCCGCGTCTACGCCACCGAAAACCATTCACGAAGCGATGCGCTACAGCGTTTTTGCGGGGGGCAAGCGCATCCGTCCGATTTTGTGTTACGAAGCGGCTCGGGTCTTTTCGGAAAATTGCGAGGCGGCTGCCACAGTGGGCTGCGCGCTCGAATTCATTCACACCTATTCGCTGATTCATGACGATTTGCCGGCGCTCGATAACGATGATCTGCGGCGCGGCAAGCCTACCTGTCACAAGAAGTTCGGCGTGGCCATGGCTATTCTCGCCGGCGATGGTTTGCTGACGCTGGCGTTCGCCACGCTGGCGAATGCGAAGGTCGCGGCGGAAGCGCGCGCGCGGATTATCGCGGAAATCGGCGCTGCGGCTGGCACGGTGAACGGGATGGTGGGCGGGCAGGTTGCCGATATCGAAGCCGAAGGAAGGCAGATTGATGCGGGGATGCTCGAATACATTCACCGATCGAAGACCGCGGCGCTGATTGGCGCTTCGGTGGTTGCAGGTGCGCTGGCCGGCGGTGCGCATGATCAAGATGTTGAGCGCATGCGGCGGTTCGGCGAGGCGATTGGCTGGGCGTTTCAGGTTGTGGACGACATTCTGGACGTGGAGGAGTCGTCGGCTGCGTTGGGAAAAACTGCGGGAAAAGATCAGGCGCAGCAAAAGGCGACTTATCCGGCGCTTTTTGGGATTGAGAAGTCGCGCGCGTTTGCACGGGAATTGGCGGCGCGGGCGCAGCGGGAGATTGATTGCTACGGAGAGCGTGCGCAGCGGCTTCGCGCGTTGGCGGATTTTCTGGTCACGCGACGCGCCTGAAATGTTAGCGATTCTCGCCAGAGCGTGCGTTCTTGCTTCCGTAGTCCTAGCCGCCGTGCCGCAACTCCTTGCGCAACAGGTGATCAATTTCGTCGATAGCGGCTGCGAAGAAATTCACAGGACGTTTGCGCCGGTTAATCCCCGCCGTTCAGCTGATGAAGCGATTATTCCCGGGCAAATCGTAATGCAGCTCGACTTGAAGCTCAGCATGAAAACGAGAGTTGTCGTTACGGAATATCCTGATACTGCGACGATGGCATTAAGTGCGCGAGGTGTCGCGGTTTGGTTGGCCCGCTATCGCCGACCAAGTTCGCCGAGTGTCGCATTCAGATTCACGCATATCGTCAGCCATAATTAATTTTTGGGGAGGTATTGTCCACTTCCCGCTTGTCACTCACAACTATCTTCCGTTATCTTCATGGCGATGATTGTTCCCACTAATCTTGAGCTGGCGCTACTTACGGCGGCTGTTCTCGGATTCAAGCATGGATTCGATTACGACCACATCGCGGCGATTTCTGACATCACCAGCGTGGAAGCAGACCGGCGGCGCGCGATGCGCATGGCATTGCTGTACGTTGGTGGACATGCGGCAACGGTCGCGATTCTTGGCAGCTTTGTGATTTTGTTTCAAACTTCGCTGCCGCGCGCAATTGATAATTGGGCGGAGCGCGCGGTGGGACTCACCCTTGTTGTTCTTGGAATTTACGTCATCGGGACACTTTTTCGCGCGGGAACGCACGCGCATCCCAAGTCCCGAGCGATGCTGCTTGTTGGCGCGTATCGCTGGGTCGACTGGAAAATTCGCGAGCTGCTGCACGCCTCGAAGATCGAGCGCCCCCGCGAAGCGAATTGGAGTTACACGAAACAATCAGCGTTTTTTATCGGCGTGATTCACGGACTCGGTGCGGAGACGCCCAGCCAGTTGCTCGTTTTTTTGATCGCGGCGAACCTCGGCGGAGTGCGGCGCGGATTTTTGGGGCTGGGAATGTTTCTCGCGGGCCTGCTGCTGATGAATACGTTGATGACGGCTTCAGCGGTGGGTATTTTCAGTTTGAGCGCATCGCGGCACCGCACGATGCAAGTGGCCACAGCGCTAACGGCCGCGTACAGCCTTATTGTGGGCGCGATTTTCCTTTTCGGTTCAGCCACGCTGCTGCCTCCACTGGGCGGCTGAACTGCTCTCCGGCTGCATGAAAAAATCCAAGCAACGAATTGATGCAGCGCTGGTCGAGCGCGGACTGGCGTCCACGCGCGAGCGCGCGCAGGCAATGATTATGGCGGGGCAAGTGCGAATCAACGAGCAAGTCGCGCGCAAGCCGAGCGAAATGGTTGCGGAGGGCGCGCAGATTTTCGTGAGCGGCGCGGAGTCGAAATACGCCAGCCGCGCGGGAATGAAGTTGGAAGGCGCGCTCGAAGATTTTCATGTGGATGCCGCAGGCCGGATTTGTCTGGACATTGGATCGTCCAATGGCGGCTTTACGGATTGTTTGCTGCAGCATGGCGCGGCGCGCGTGTATGCCGTTGACGTGAACACAAAGCAGCTCGATTGGAAACTGCAGCGCGATGAACGTGTGCGTGCGATTGAAAAGAATGCGCGATATTTGCGTGCGGAAGATATCCCTGAGCGCGCGGATTTGATCACCGTGGATGTGTCGTTCATCTCGGTGGCCAAGATAATTGCGGCGGTTGCTGCTGTCGCACTGGCTGGCGCGCAGGCGGGGGCGGATTTTCTGATTCTGGTGAAGCCGCAATTCGAGCTGGCGAAGAATCTCGTCGGAAAAGGCGGGATTGTGCGCGATGCGGCGCTGCACGAACGCGCGATTGCGAGCGTGCGCGAGGCGGCGGAGAAATGCGGGTTGCGCGTTCTGGGCGTGCAGGCGAGCCGCGTGCCTGGCGCGGAAGGAAATCAGGAATTTTTCCTCCACGCGCGCGGCGATTCGATACAATCCTCCGAATCTCATGCCAACGATTAAAAATGCGGGATTGTATTGCAAGCCGCGGAAAGACGCGGTGGGCGAAGTTGTGCCCCGCATCGCGGAGTGGCTGAAGCAGCGCAAGGTTGCGGTGCTATACGACGAGACGGCTGGGGCGTCCGCGAATCCACCGGAAAAAGCGACTAGCGCAGCAGAAATGGCGGCGAAATGCGACTTGCTCATCGTGCTGGGTGGCGATGGCACACTGCTTGCGGCGGCGCGGCAGTTCCACGAATCGGAAATTCCTATTCTCGCGGTGAATCTCGGCGGAATGGGATTCATGACCAGCGTGACGGTGGAGGAAGCGTTTCCGCTGCTCGAAATTGTGCTCGCGGGAGGGCACCGGCTGAGTCCGCGGATGATGCTGAAGTCCGAGCTGGTGCGCTCGGGCAAAGTGATTGAGGCGAACGAAGCGCTCAACGATGCGGTGATTACCAAGGCGGCGCTCTCGCGCATTCTTGATTTGGACCTCTCCGTGGATGGAAGTTTTCTGGGGCGCTATCGCGCGGACGGACTTATCGTTTCCACGCCGACAGGCTCGACAGCGTATTCGCTGGCTGCTGGAGGGCCAATTCTCTTCCCGGTGCTGCAGGCGTTTGTGCTGACACCGATCTGCCCGCACATGCTGACAAACCGTCCGCTGGTGCTGCCTGACAGCATGCAGCTGGAAATTGACCTCAAAGAGCTGGACGAGCAGGCGTATCTGACGCTGGACGGGCAAA
Organism: Candidatus Acidiferrales bacterium; assembly: GCA_036796475.1. Taxonomy (GTDB): domain Bacteria; phylum Acidobacteriota; class Terriglobia; order Acidiferrales; family UBA7541; genus DAHUXN01. The sequence continues at coordinate 34,230 of DAIRCW010000005.1, forward strand.
TCGGGCACGAGCTGCGCGGGGGCGATCGCATTCGGATTTCGAAGTCGGCGCATCGGGTGATGCTGGTGCGTCCGCAGGAGCAGACGTATTTCAAAGTGCTGCGAAATAAATTGCGATGGGGGCAGCGGTAACGGAATTCGAATCGAACAGGGAGGAATCATGAGGCTCAGCAATCTTTCCCGTAGTTTGTTTACGGCACGCGTTTTGTTTGTAGCGATAGTTGCGACGCTCATTTTGTGTGTGAACGGACCGGCACAGGCGAAGACGCAACGGCGGGCGCGGCGGGCTGTCCGGTCCGCAGCCGCGAATAGCGCGAGTGTTTATCCCATGCACGAGGGATTTGTGGATGCGCATGGGGAGATGATTTATTACGAGATTATCGGACGCGGCGCGCCGCTGATGATTGTCCATGGGGGGCCGGGCGCGTCGCACGATTATTTTCTGCCGTATCTGCTTCCGCTGGCACGGCACAACCAACTGATTTTTATTGACGAGCGCGGCTCAGGGCGTTCGCAAAAACTCGCGGATCCCGCGGGGTACACCGTCGAAAACATGGTGGAGGACGTGGAAGCGGTGCGCCAGGCGCTCAGCCTCGGAAAAATTACGCTGCTGGGACATTCGTATGGAGGAGTGCTGGCGCAAGCTTACGCGCTCAAGTATCAACAGAATCTGACGCATCTGATTTTGTGCAGCACGTTCCCGAGCACTTCGCAGATGAATGAAGTGTTCAACAAAATGAAAGCAAAAATGTCCGACGACCTGCGGAACCGCATTGACAGCATGGAGAAGGCGGGGCTTTTTGGCCACGGCTTGCCGTACGAACAGAATCGCTACACGGACGATTACATGAAGGCCGCTTGGGGCGAAGGATATTTTCCGTACATTTATCAGAATCATCCGGACGCGAATTACGATCCGATCGCGCAGGGCGTGATGTCGTGGGACTTGTACCGCGAAATGTGGGGCTCGGACGGCGAATTTGTGATTGACGGCAATTTGAAATCGGTGGAATACGTGGACCAGTTGCACACGATTCATGTGCCGACGCTGATTCTTGTGGGCGACCATGATGAATGCGATCCGTCGCTCTCGCGCGAAATGCACCAGAAAATCGCGGGGTCGCGTCTGGTGATTTTGCCGAAGAGCGGGCATATGACGTTCGTGGATCAGCCGGATTTGTTTATGGGTTCGGTGGATAGTTTTCTGCATCCCGGCGGACGGTAAACGGAGGACGGCATGCAGTTTTTTGCGCGCTGGCTGCTGTTTTCGATTTTCTCAGTGGCGATATTCGCGATTGGCGCCGTGCGCTTAAAAGCGCAAAAGAAAACCGCCGCTTCGGTGCATGCCGCTGATCTGGTCATCATCAACGGAAAAGTGTGGACGGTGGATCGCGCGCTGCCGCGGGCGGAGGCGGTTGCAATGATTGATGGGCGGATTGCTGCTGTCGGCAGCAATGCGGAAATTCGGCGATGGACAGGGCCGCGCACGCGCGTTATTGATGCGCACGGTAAAACCGTTATGCCAGGATTCATTGACGCGCACGTGCATTTCAGCGATGGCGGGTTCAGCTTGAGCAGCGTGAAGTTGAAAGATGCGGCGACGCGCGAAGAATTTGTGCGGCGCATCGGCGAATTCGCAAAGACGTTGCCGAAGGGCGAATGGATCCTCGAAGGCGACTGGGACAATCAGGCGTGGGGCGGCGAGTTGCCCGCGCGGCAATGGATTGACGCAGTGACGCCGGAGAATCCCGTGTTCGTGGAGCGGTATGACGGGCACATGTCGCTGGCGAATTCTCTGGCCATTCAGCTTGCGCACGTCACAAAGGATGCGGCCGCGCCCGAAGGCGGCGAAATCGTGCGCGACGCGGCCGGCCAGCCCACAGGAATATTCAAAGATGCCGCGCAAGAATTGATTTTTCGCGCGATTCCCAATCCATCGAACGAACGTTTGGACCGCGCCATCACCGCGGCGCTGGAGGAAGCGCGCCGGTTCGGCGTGACTTCACTCGACGACATCAGCAGCTTCGATGATGTGCGCGCGTATCAACGGCTCGAAGCGCGCGGGCAACTGACTTCGAGGATCTACTGCATCACGCCAATGCCGCAATGGAAGCGGCTCGCCGATGCGGGAATTCTGCAGGGGTTTGGAAACGACTGGGTGCGGCTCGGCGCGGTGAAAGGATTCGCGGACGGCTCGCTGGGCTCGGAGACGGCGTATTTTTTTGACGGCTACACGAATAATCCATCGAATCATGGGCTGATGAACGAAATGATGTATCCCGCGGGCCACATGGACGAGATGGCGCTGGGCGCGGACCGCGCCGGATTGCAGATGGCCATTCATGCCATTGGCGACCGCGCCATTCGCACTATTTTGGACGTTTACGACAAAGTGGAGCGCGAAGACGGCGCGCGCGACCGGCGCTGGCGCATCGAGCATGCGCAGCACATGCGCCCGCAGGACTTTGCGGAATTTGCGCGGCTGCACGTGATTGCTTCGATGCAGCCGTATCATGCGATTGACGACGGGCGCTGGGCGGAGAAAATCATCGGGCACGAGCGCGCGAAGTCGAGTTATGCGTGGCGTTCGATGCTCGATCACGGAGTGAAGCTGGCGTTCGGCACGGACTGGACGGTCGCGCCCCTGAATCCCCTGCTGGGAATTTATGCGGCGGTGACGCGCGCGACGCTCGATGGGAAAAATCCCGGCGGATGGATACCGGAGCAGAAAATCAGTTTGCCGGAAGCGATCGAGGCTTACACGATAGGATCGGCTTATGCGGAATTTTCAGACGGCGAGAAAGGCTCGATTACTGCCGGCAAGCTCGCGGATATTGTGGTGCTGGATGCGGATTTGTTCGCGATTCCGCCGGAGAAGATCAAGGATGCTCAAGTGCTGACCACCATCGTCGGCGGCAAGATTGTTTACAGCGCAGTAGCAACTTTCACGAAGAGCGCGCCGGCAGGCCGGAAATAATTTGGCTCTCGACCCGAGACGGTCGGCGATCCTGAGCATGGACCTTCAGGCCGGCATTGTGTCCGTTTACGTGAAGGACGACGGTCTAATCGCGCGGGCCGCTGGTGTGTTGGAGAGCGCCCGCCGCACGGGGATGTTCATCGTTCATGTGAAAGTCGGCTTTCGTCCCAACGTGCCGGAAGCCAGTCCGCGGAATCGATTTCTTAGCGCGGTAAAGGCTTCGCCGCGGCACCAGCAATTTTTTCAGGGCGAGAGCGGCGCGATTCATCCAGCACTCGCACCCGCTGCCGGGGATCTGGTGGTCGCAAAAAATCGCGTAAACGCCTTCGCCGGAACCGATCTCGATTTGCTGCTGCGTGCGCACGATATTCACACGCTGGCCCTGTTCGGTGTGGCCACCAGCGGCGTCGTGCTTTCCACTCTTCTCGCGGCTTTCGATGCCGACTATGAACTATTCGTCGTCAAGGATTGCTGTGCGGATTCGGATGCGGAGTTGCATGAGATGCTTTTGGAGAAGTTCTTTCCGCGTGTGGCAACGGTACTAACGGCAAGTGAGTTTCAGGGCATGCTGGCATAAGCGGCCACAGGCACGGGTTACGTCTGCTCTCCACGAATTAAATCTTCGCGACTCTCACGCCTTCGAATCATGCGGAACTTCGCATCGGTGACCAGCACTTCGGCGGAGCGCTGACGGGAGTTATAGTTCGAGGATTCGACGAAGCCGTAGGCGCCGGCGCCCCAGATGGCCAGCAGGTCGCCCGCGCGGACTTCCGGCATGGGCCAATCGCGCAAGAAGAAATCCCCAGATTCGCAGACGGGACCGACGATATCCACGCGCGAGAATTCTGCGTGCGCGCGGGGGTGAGCGACCGGAGTAATTGCGTGGGCCGCGCCATATAACGCAGGGCGAATCAGATCGTTCATGGCCGCGTCAACAATCACGAACTTTTTGCCGCGGCTGCGCTTCGTGTAGAGAACGCGGGTTATGAGAACGCCGGCGTTGCCGATGAGCGAACGGCCGGGCTCCACGAGAAGTTCGCAGCCGAGCGATGGAAGGCTTTCGGGGAGCGCGCTGGCGTAGTCGGCGAATGAGAGCGGCTTTTCATTGGTGTAGCGAATGCCCATGCCGCCGCCGATATCGAGAAAGTGCAGAGGAATTCCCTCTTCGCGCAGCTCGGCGAAATATTTTGCGAAGCGCGCGGTGGCGCGGCGAAACGGCACGGCGCGGGTGATCTGCGAACCGATGTGTCCACTGAGGCCGCGCCAATCGATCCAGACGCCCTGCTTGTAACGCAGGTAGAGGCGGCGGGCTTCGGGCCAGTCGATGCCGAATTTGTGGCGATGATGTCCTGTGGCGATGTGAGGATGGCCGCCGGCTTCGATATCGGGATTGACGCGAATTGCCGCAGGCGCAGCACGCTTTAGCCGCGCGGCTTCGCTTGCGAGGAATTCCAGTTCTTCTTCCGACTCGACATTGAAAAGCAGGATGCGGGCGCGCAGGGCTTCGCGAATTTCTTCACGTGTTTTGCCTACGCCGGAAAAGACAATGCGGTCCGGGCGGACACCGATTTCTCTCAGGCGGAACAGTTCCCCGCCGGAAACGATGTCGAAGCTGGTGCCCAATTCGGCGAATGCGCGGAGAATAGCGAGATTGGAGTTGGCCTTGACGGCATAACAAATGCGATGGGGGATGCGTTTCAGGGCGCGATGAAGTTCGCGGAAATTGTCGGTGAAAGCGGCGCGGCTGTAGACGTAAACGGGAGTGCCTGTGCGGTGCGCGATGGATTCGAGAGAAACAGATTCACATGCAAGCGCGGCATGGCGGTACGAAAATGCATTGATATAAGTCGTCGGGTCAACGAATTGCGGGCTTCGGGCGCGATGGGATTTCATTCCGGGGGATTCTTATACCACTTTCAGGACGAGGAGAGTACGGTCGTCGAAAGGATGCGCGCCGCCGGAGAAATGGTCGACGTCGGCGAGCAATTTGTCGGCGAGATCCGCTGCGGAGAGAGTTCCGTTCGCGGCGATGATGTCGCTCATGCGCATCCAGCCATAGAATTCGCCGGAAGGATTTTGCGTGTCGGGAATGCCGTCGGAGTAAAGCACGAGCAGATCGCCGGGAGCGAGAGCGAGATTCATTTCGTCGTAGCTCGAAGATTCGAACATGCCCACCGGAAATCCTGCGAGGGGAATTTTTTCGCATTTTCCGTTCTGCAGGATTAAAGGCTGCTCCTGCCCGGCGTTGGCGATATGCAGAACTCGCTGGGCGGGAGACCACGACATGACGCACATGGTCATGAAGCGGCCCTCGATGCGCCTCTCGCTAATGACGTGATTCAACTTGTGCAGAACTTTTGCCGGCGGCAAATGCTGTGGCGACAAACTTCGCAAAATTCCCACTGCCGCCGCGCCGTACAGCGCTGCCGCGCTTCCTTTTCCGCTGACGTCGCCGAGCACAATATCGAGGTCGCCCGTCGTGTGGGCCAAGAAGTCGTACATATCGCCGCAAAGCTCCCGCGACGAAACGATGCGCGCCGCGATGTCCAGGCCAGTTTCTCTGCCCGGCACAACCGGCAGGAGCGCGGACTGCAGCCGTCGCGCGGCGCTCAAATCGCGTTCCATGCGCGCCTCGTCGTGCGCAACCTGCTCGTACAAACGCGCGTTCTCGATGGCTATGGCGAGGTGCGCGGCAAGAATGGAGAGCGCCTGAACGTGGTCAGGGGTGAAATAATTCAAATGAGGACTTTCGATGTCGAGCACGCCAATGACCCGATGCTTGTAGAGCAACGGCACGGCGAGCTCGGAGCGCGTCTCAGGGTTCAGCGAAATGTAACGCGGATCGAAGGAAACATCCGGAACAACGACGGGCCTGCGCAATGTGGCGGCGGCGCCGACAATTCCTTCGTGTGGAGAAACGACGGAGCGCTCCATGATGTGCTGGCCGAATTTCACGTTGAGGCGATGGCGAAAAACGCGCTCGGTCTCGTCGTAGAGCAAAATCGAGAAAATCTGGTAATCGATGACGCGCTTGACCATTTCCGCGGCGCGGCGCAGCACTCCTTCCACGTCTAAAAGCGAACTGGTCTCGCGCGCCACTTCGTTGAGCAGCAACAGAGTGTCCGCTTGCCGCCGCGCTTGCTCGAAGAGACGCGCGTTTTCGATGGCGCTCGCGATGCGCGTCGCCAGCATGGTCAAAATATTCTGCTGATCGCGGGTGAAGTAATCGAGCTGGCGGCTTTCGATATCGAGGACACCGACGACGCGTCCTTGCACGGAGAGCGGCACAGCCAGTTCCGATTGCACGGCATCGAGTGCATTCAAGTAGCGCGAGTCTTTGCGGACGTCGCTCACGCGCACAGGGCGGCCGGTAGCTGCGGCGGTGCCGATGATGCCCTGCCCCAGCGGAATCCGCCAGGTCTCCACCACTTCCTGCCGGTGGCCGATGGCGAAGCGGAAGTTCAGTTCTCGCGAGTTTTCGTCGAGCAGGAGCACCGCGAAAATTTCATAGTCGATCAGCCGCTTGATCTGCTCGGCCGAATGCGCCAGCACTTCGTCCAAATTCAGCGACGCGTTGATGTGCTCGCCGATTTCCGCCATAGTGGCGAGCACTTCGGCCGACAGTTCCGAGGCTGCAATTGGTTTTGTGGAATCCATCGTTTATTGGATGTGAACTGAATGCACCGCGACTCGCGTTGTTTCCTGCGGTGAAGACAGTATAGCAGGAGGCGTGAGGATTTCTTTCGCGAGATGCAGCGAGTTGCGAAATTCACATGATGAACAGCGATTTACGGGATTACACGGCAGAAACAGAACTCGTCGGATGAACGCGGCGGGTAAGTTTATGCGCGAATGCGGGCGGCTTCTTCCATGATTTTTACGCCGGAGCTGGTGCCGATGCGGGTTGCGCCGGCTTCGACCATTTTCATCAGGTCTTCGTAGGTGCGGATGCCGCCGGAGGCCTTGACGCCCAATTTTGGGCCGACGGTTGCGCGCATGAGGGCCACGTCGGCTGCGGCAGCACCGGCTGTGTTGAATCCGGTGGAAGTTTTCACGTAATCGGCGCCGGCTTTTTTGGCGAGCTTGCACGCGCGGATTTTTTCCTCGTCGGTGAGCAATACATTCTCGAGGATAACTTTGCAAATGGATTTGGCGCGGTGGCATGCATCGGCCACGGCGCGAATATCGGCTTGGACAGCGCGGTCGTCGCCGGATTTCAGAGCGCCAACATTCATAACCATATCGATTTCGCGCGCTCCGTCGCGAATTCCCTGCTTGGCTTCGAATACTTTTGCGGGCGTTGACGTAGCGCCGAGAGGAAAACCCGCCACTGAGCAGATTTTTATTCCTGAGCCGCGCATCAGCTTGGCCGCGAGCGCGACGTACCAGGGGTTCATACACACGGACGCAAACCGGAACTGGCGCGCTTCGTTGCACAGGTTGCGAATCTGCTCGGCTGTGGCTTCCGGCTTGAGCAGCGTGTGGTCAATCAGCGATGCGATATTTTTCTGAGTCATCGGTCACCTGTGAGAGTCTTCCGCCGTAGGTACATCGAGAACGCAGACATCTTTCAAATTGCGGTAGCGTTCGCCGTAGTCGAGGCCGTAGCCGACGACGAATTCATTGGGAATTGTAAACCCGACGTAATCGGCTTCGATATCGAGAATGCGCCGGGACGGTTTATCGAGCAGCGCGGCGATTTTCAGAGTTTTTGGTTTTCGCTCGAGCAAAATACGGCGCAAGTAGCTGAGCGTGAGGCCGGTGTCGAGAATGTCTTCGACGAGAATCACGTTCAGGCCGGCGATGTTGCTGTCGAGATCTTTGTTCAGGCGCACTTGGCCTGACGATTCCTTGTTTTTCCCATAGCTGGCGACAGCCATGAAATCGAGGGAAGTGTCGAGGTCGATTTCGCGGATGAGGTCAGCCAGAAAAATGCACGCGCCCTTGAGCACGCCGATCAGATGGACGCGCTCGCCGGGAAAATCGCACGTGATTTCGCGGGCTACGGCAGTGACGCGCTTTTGAATCGCGGCGCGGCGCAGCAGGATGCGCAGGCCTTCGGTTTTGTGCGTGGTCGCGCGCTTCCGCCGGTTTGAGTTGGGCTTCAATCGACACTCCTCTTTCGTAAGTGCCGTTAATTTATCGCAGGCGCGCGCCTTAGCACAATGCTGCCGCGGCTTAGTGGGTCGACTCTTCATTCTCCTTGACAGTCTAGGAGACGTGGCATAGACTCCTAGTCCATCTAGGAGGCGCAACGTTGAACAAGCAGATGGAACTTCTTCAGGGCACATTGGACATGCTGATTCTCAAGGCGGTTTCGCTGGGGCCCCTCCATGGGTATGGGATTCTGCTGCGCATCCAGCAAATCTCGAAAGACCGCCTGGAAATTCAGCAAGGCTCGCTCTATCCGGCGCTGTATCGACTGGAGCATCAGGGTTGGATTGCGAGCGAATGGGGCGAGTCGGAAAAGAAGCGCAAGGCGAAGTACTACCGGTTGACCGCAGCGGGTAAGCGCCGGTTTAAGGCTGAGGCGCACAATTGGAATCGCATGGCGGATCTTATCGCCGGAATTCTGCGGACGACGCCAGAAGAAGTGTGAGATAGGCCGTGGCTGATGCCAGTGAGCAGGAGGAAGGGATATGAAGGTGCTTGCAGCGGCTCGCTCATGGAGTCGGGCGTTGCTTCGCAGAACGCGTTTTGAAGGCGACATGGATACGGAATTGCGGGCACACATCGAGGCGTACACGGAAGATCTCGTGCGCGACGGCATGCCGCCGGAAGAGGCGCTGCGGCGGGCGCGCATTCAATTTGGCGGCGTGGAGCGCATCAAAGAGGAGTGTCGCGAGTCACGCGGCGTGCATTTCGTCGAGTCGCTGATGCAGGATTTGCGGTTCGCGACGCGCATGCTGCGGAAGTCGCCGGGATTCACCGCCGTCGCCGTGCTCACGCTCACACTGGGAATCGGCGCGAACTCAGCAATTTTTTCGGCCGTTTACGGTGTTCTGTTGCGGCCTTTGCCATATAAGGATCCTTCCCACCTGATTGTGCTGAACGAAACTACTCCGCGGGTCGGCATGGTCAGCGTCTCCTATCCCAATTTTCTCGATTGGCGCGCGCAGAGCCACGCATTCTC
>DAIRCW010000006.1:0-4775 GCA_036796475.1 Candidatus Acidiferrales bacterium
ATTTACGTCACGCATGATTCCGGAAAAAGCTGGGAGCCGATTACGACGGGCATTCCGGAGGGAAGCTACGTCAACGTGGTTCGCGAGGATCCGGAGCGACGCGGGCTGCTTTACGCAGGGACGGAAACGGGCGTGTACATTTCGTTTGACAACGGAGCGCAGTGGCAATCCTTGCAGCTCAACATGCCGATCGTGCCAATTCGCGATATCAAAGTGCACGGAGATGATCTCGTACTCGCGACGCACGGGCGCGCGTTTTGGATTTTGGACGACATTACACCGCTGCGACAAGTCTCGCCGCAAATGGCGGAGTCGGTTGGATTCCTGTTCAAGCAAGAGACCGCTTGGCGTGTGCGGCCCGGATCGGATGAAGGAACCCCGCTGCCGGCGGAAGTGGCCGCGGGCGAAAACCCTCCGAACGGCGCGATTCTGGATTACTACTTGAAGTCGGCAGCACAAGGGCCGGTGACGCTCGAAATTTTTGACGGCAGCGGCAAACTGGTGCGGCGATTCTCGAGCTCGGACCGTTTTCCGCCGGTGAATCCGAAGACACTCGATATACCCGCATCCTGGGTGCATCCTCCGGGGCCGCTTTCCGCTGCTGCGGGAATGCACCGGTTCGTTTGGGACTTGCACTATCCGAGCGAGGGCGGAGGGCGAGGGCGCGGCGGGCAAGCAGCGCTGGCGGCGATGTTTGGTTTTGGAGGCGGGCCGTGGGTTGTGCCGGGTGATTACACAGTGAAGCTCAACGTGGGCGGAGCGACGGCGCAGGAGACGCTCACGGTGAAAATGGATCCGCGCGTCAAGGTGTCGCAACAGGATTTGCAGGCGCAATTGGAGCTTGCGGAACGGATTCTGGCGAAGACGGCGGAAGTGAATGCCGCTGAGCGCCAGGCGGCGAACGTGCTGCGGCAGCTGAATTCGATTGCGCCGAAAGTGGCGTCGAAAAAAGCAGTGGCGGAGGATGTGAATGCGGTTGAAGAAAAAATTTCCACGGTGCTTGGGACGCAAGCGGGGAGCCCGCTGGCGTTGAGCAGCGGCCCAGAGATTGTGGATCGCACGACCTTGCGTTATGTTTCCGGAGAGTTGGGGCAGCTTGAACGCGTGGTCGAAAGCGCCGACGTTGCGCCTTCAACGGATGCGGTGACGGCATTTGGCCAAGACATGCAGATTGCGGATGCGGCATTGCAGCGCTGGCAGGCGATAGTGTCGGAGGACCTGCCTCGGCTTAATAATGACCTGCGACGAATGCATATTGAGCCGGTAGAGCCGTAGCCAAGCATCCGTAAATTGGGGCCTGACGTTCCATTCCGGATGGGGTAAGCTTGCCCCTATGAGCTGGGTATTGAGCCTGAAAACGTTTGCGACTGAGGCGCTGGCGAATTTTTATACGGTCGCCGCGGTTGCGCCGAGTTCTATCCATCTGGCTTCGGCGATGGTTGAGCCCTTGCCGCTGTCGAAAACGCTGGTGGCGGTTGAACTTGGAGCGGGCACCGGCGCGATGACGCGGGAACTGCTCAATGAGCTGCCGCCCTACGCGACGCTACTGGTATTCGAAATCAATCCGCGTTTTTTTGATTACCTGAAGCAGAATTTTCACGATCCGCGGCTGGTGCTCATCAACGAAAGCGTCGAAAACATCGAACGCGAATTGCGCCAGCGCGGGTATGAACATGTGGACGTGGTGGTTTCTTCGCTGGGGCTTGGATTTATGTCGGAACCGAAGAGGCGGCGGATTTTCGAAGGGCTGATGCCGTTTGTGCGGCCTCACACGGTTTTGACGCAATATCAGTACATCCACGGGCTGCAATTTTCGAATGGAAAGCTGCGGCGGCTGAGTTTGAAGCCAATGCTCAACCACTATTTCGAATCGGTCAAATCGCGAATTATCTGGCGCAACTTCCCTCCGGCGTACGTCTACACCTGCCAATTGCAAGAAAACGTACGCTGAAACCGCGAGCTTCGTTCGCCATGGGTAGTGGGGTCAGTTTGAATTTTGACTCCTTGTGTCACGATCAAGAAAATTCAAACTGACCCATCCGCCGCGAATCTCACAGATTGACGCTAATCAAGCCGGGGACTAGAATGAAATTTCTTCCAGTCCAGAATTTCCTCTGAGGTGCCCGCCATGGCCAGAGTCACGCAACTGAATGTGAATGGAATCGATCGCACGGTGGATGTGGACGCGGATGCCACGCTATTGAGCGTGCTTCGCGGGCCGCTCGACCTTATGGGAACGAAGTACGGGTGCGGCGAAGGGCAGTGCGCCGCATGCACGGTGCTGATTGACGGCAATCCGCGGCACTCCTGCCGGACACGTGTGGGCGATGTCGGGGGGCGCAAAATCACGACGATTGAAGGGATTGAAAAAAATGGGGAGCTGCATCCCGTGCAGCAGGCGTTCATTGATGTAGACGCGATGCAATGCGCTTATTGCACATCCGGCATGATTTTGGGCGCGGTGAGTCTGCTGGAGCGCAATGCCACGCCCACGCACGATGAAATCGTGGAATACATGAATCCTCACATTTGCCGTTGCGGAGCTTATCAGCGAATCACCCTAGCGATCAGCCTGGCGTCGAAGCGGATGAAGGAGAAAGCGTGATGAGCGGCGAAGAAATGAAAGATGCAGTTGTCGAGTTTGAGCGATACGAATCGCGTGAAGTGCCGCTGCACCACTTTGCTCTGGATCGGCGCAGCTTCGTGAAATCCATCGGCGGAGGCATCGCCATTTTGCTTGTGGCAAAAGAGGCTGTGGCTTTGCAGGAATCGGGGCGGCGAGGATTCACGCGCCCGGAAATGCCGCGCGCGATTGACGCGTGGCTGCACATTGCTCCGGATGACCGCATTACCGTTTTTACGGGGAAAGTGGAGATCGGGCAAAACATCCGCACTTCGCTGGCGCAGACAGTAGCGGACGAACTGCATGTGTCGCTCGATTCGATTTCCATGGTGATGGGCGACACGCAACTGACGCCGTTTGACATGGGAACGTTTGGCAGCATGAGTACGCCGCAGATGGGCACGCAGCTTCGGCGGGTTTCGTTTGCGGCGCGCGAAGTGCTTACGGACCTCGCAGCGAAAAGATGGAATGCGGATTCCAAAACTTTAGTGGCGGAAAACGGGAAGATTTCGGATCCGACGGCGAAGCGTTCGGTAACTTACGGCGAACTGGCCCAAGGACAGCTGCTGGCGCAGGACATTCCCGCGGAAGATCCAGTGACTCCCGCGAGCGAATGGAAAATTGCCGGGCAGCCGATTCACAAAATTGACGCGCGAGATTTCGTGACGGGACGGCACAAATATCCCGCAGACATGAAACTGCCGGGAATGCTCTACGGGAAAGTGATTCGGCCAGCGGCTTTCGGGGCGACGTTGGAAAACGTAGATTTCAGCGCGGCAAAAGCGATTCCCGGTGTGATTACGGTGCGCGACGGGGATTTTATAGGAATTGCCGCGCCCGATGAATTCACTGCTGAGCGAGCGGCTGCTGCGGTAAAAGCGCAGTGGAAAACGACTCAGCAGCCATCGAACAAGGAGCTTTTTGAGTTTTTGAAGCAGAATGCGGAAACCGATCCGCAGGAAGAGAACCGGTTCAAGCAGGCGAAAGGCGATGTGAACACCGCGCTTGGGTCGGCGGCGCACCGCGTGGACGCTACGTATACGATTTCCTACATCGCGCATTGCCCGCTCGAGCCGCGCGCGGCGCTGGCGGAATGGAAAGACGGCAAAATCACGGTGTGGACGGGAACGCAGCGGCCGTTCGGAGTTCGCCAGGAGCTGATGGACGCATTTCATTTGCCGCAGGAGAAGGTGCGAGTGCTGATGCCGGCGATGGGTTCGGCTTATGGCGGGAAGCACTCCGGAGAATGCGCGGTGGAAGCGGCCAGACTGGCGCAGGGCGCAGGACATCCCGTGCATCTTTTGTGGACGCGCGAAGAGGAATTCACGTGGGCGTACTTCCGGCCTGCAGGAGTTATTGAAGTAAAAGCTGGAGCGACGGCCGACGGGACGCTCACGGCATGGGAGTTTCACAACTACAATTCGGGGCCATCGGCGATTGCTCCGATGTATGAAATTGCCAACCAGCTGAACGAGTTCCATCCAGTGAAGGCGCCGCTGCGGCAAGGCTCGTACCGCTCGCTCGCCGCCTGCGCGAATCATTTTGCGCGGGAATCGCATATGGACGACGTAGCGCAAGCTTGCGGCATGGATCCGCTGGAATTCCGGATGAAGAATCTACAGCATCCGCGGTTGCGGGCGGTTTACGAAGCGGCGGCGAAGGAATTTGACTGGCAGGGGCGAAAGAGAGTTCCAGGGCGCGGCTTCGGAATCGCGGGCGGCATTGAAAAGGGCGGGCATATTGCGACGTTCGCCGAAGTGGCGGTGAATGCATCCACGCGAGAAGTGAGAATCGTGCGCGTGGTGGAAGCGTTCGATTGCGGAGCGATTGTGAATCCGGACGGACTGGAGAATACCATCTCCGGCGCGATTACCATGGGGATCGGCGGAGCGTTCTACGAAGCGATTGAATTCGACAACGGACGAATCCTGAATCCGCATTTCGCGCAGTACCGCGTGCCGAGATTCAAAGATGAGCCGGTGATTAAAGTAGTGCTGGTTGACCGCAAAGACGAGCGCTCGTTCGGCGCGGGGGAGACGCCCATTGTGGGGCTTGCTCCGGCGGTGGCGAATGCGATCTTTGACGCGACGGGACAGCGCATCCGGTCGATGCCGATGTTGAAGGACGGAGTGCTTCCGGCCCGAGCTTAGTT
>DAIRCW010000006.1:4875-21363 GCA_036796475.1 Candidatus Acidiferrales bacterium
CGGCAGTTTGCCCGTTGCGAATGAGCCACCAAGTGGAGACGATGGCGATGCGGCGATCCCAAAGGCTTTTGGAGCGCGCGAGTTCGTACAGGATGGATTTTTGCCGGTTGAGCAAATAGCGGCCTGCGATGTACGGAGCGCTATCGTCCACGCCATCCCAGCTGCGAATGTGCTTTCGATTGCGGATGTAAAAAGAAAAAATGCGTTCCTGGGCGCGGGCATCTCCACGCTGAAACTTGCGAACGAGGATCGCATGGGCCAGAGAGCGTTCCTCGTGAACTCGTGATTTCATTAATTCGCGCAGCGCTGCCAGAGGAAGACTTTGAGATTGGCACGCAAGCTGGCGAATCTGCGGTGTGGTTACGCCGAGAAAAACGTCATCCGTTTGCTTGAAGAAGCGGCGCTGAACACGCGCTTTGCGGGCATTGGCGAGGCGGCGAAGGGATCGTTTCACTTCCAGCAGTGAGACGCCATGTTTTGACACGCGCGTTTGTCTGCCGGAGCGGCGCATGACGAACTCGAACGGCGGATGAGCTACTTGCGTTTTGCGAACTGCAGCTGCAACTGCTTCCACTGGGTGAGCAGAGTGTTCAATTTTGTCTCGAGGTCGCGCGCGGCGTCCTGCTGCGCGACCGTGGGAGCAGCATCAGCGCTGTCGATTTGCGCGTAGAGCTGGGCGCATTCGAGATTCAAGCTCGTAAAGCTGTCAGCACCGCCCCGGGCACCGAAGAATCCGCCGCCTGCGCCTCCTCCGGCGAGGTCAGCGGCTTTTTTATCGAGTGCTGGGATTTGCTCCTCGGAAACGCCGCTCGATTCACTTGTGCGGCGCTTCAAGTCCTGGCGGAATTTCGTGATTTGCTGGATGGCATCGAAGCTTTGATTCATAGCTGCGGTGAGCCGTTGTTCGAGAGCGAACTGCGCGTCGAGTGCAGAAGGCAGAACGTGGACGCGAGGGTCTTCTTTCACGGTGAACGTCTGGCGATAGGTGCGGCCGCCAACGGTCAGAACCGCTGTGTAAACGCCGGGAACCGCGCGGGGACCAAGTGGGTACTCGGGTGTGTCTTGCGGAACGGCGGAGATGGGATAGTCCCGCGCCAGGGATTTGGGCGCGGTGTAGTGGAGGTCCCAGACCCAGCGATGCATGCCGGCACCGGCGGACAAAATTTTGGGCCAGCGCACCCAGTATTCGGGGACGCGAATTGTCTTCGCCAGACTCTCCGGAGTGAAGGGCATTTGATCAGCGCTGGAATAGAAGCGAACAAGGCGGTTCGCGGAATCGTAAATGCCGAGCGCAACTTTGCCTGGTTGAGCCGTCGACAGGTAATAGTCAATCACCGCGCCGTCGGGCGGATTCTGTGCGTGCGGAAATTCCGGCGGAAGCGGCGTGTCGGTATTGGTGTCGCGGCGATAGCGGTACGCGGGAGCGGGATCGAAAAGATGCGCGTTGGACTTGGCGACTTGATCGGTGATTTGGCGCAACGGAGTGATGTCGTCGAGAATCCAGAAACCGCGGCCGTGCGTTCCGACGAGCAAATCGTCATTGTGAATCCACAGATCGCGCATGGATGTGTGCGGCAGGTTCAGCTGCAGGGACTGCCAGTGGTCGCCCGCATCGAAAGAAACCCAGACCGCGTTTTCGGTTCCGGCGAAGAGCAGATTTTTGCGAACGGGATCTTCGCGGACGGTATCAACTGGCTCGTTGTTGGGAAGGCCGTCAACGATCAATTGCCAGTGCTTGCCGCCGTCGTCGGTGCGGTAGATGTAAGGCTTCATGTCGTTAATGCGGAAGCCGCTGACGGAAGCGAAGGCGATATTCGTGTCGTAATGGGAAGCGACGATTTGCGTGACTTTTTGCCAGGCGGTGATTTCCGGCGGCGTGACATTGCTCCATTTTTTTCCGCCATCGCGAGTGACCCAGATGTACCCATCGTCGGTGCCGGCCCAAATTAAATTCACGTTTTTCGGTGACGGAGCGAGCGCGTAGATTGCGCCGCGCTGTTTATCCGCCTCCGTGTTGTTCGCAGCCATGTCGCCGAGGCTCTGCGGGATGCCGGGATGATCGCGCGTGAGATCAGGGCTGATGGTCGTCCAGGTCTCGCCGCCATTGATCGTTTTGAAAAGATAATTCGTGGCGTAATACAGAATGTGCGGATCCACGGGTGAAAACATGATGGGCTCGGTGCGGTCGGCGCGGTACTTGGGCGAGGACGCGGCGATGGGCGTCACCTTTTGGGTTTGTCCAGTGACCCAGTCGAATTTGGAGACTTCGGTGCGGCCCGCGCCGTAGATGATGTCGGGATGGAGGGGGTCGGGCGCGACGTAACCGTATTCGATGACGCCGACAGGATGCCAATCGCGAATGTTAATTTCGCCATCGTTGCCGCGGCTGGCGATTCCGACTGAGCCGCTCTCCTGCTGCCCGCCGTAAACCCAATACGGAAAACGATCGTCGGTGATGACGTGATAGACCTGTGCGGTGGGCTCAGCGTACCAGGAATTGCTCCAGGTTTTTCCGCCGTTGACGCTGATGACTGCCCCTTGGTCGGAGGTGAGAAGAATTGTGTCAGGATCGTTGGGATTGATCCAGATGTTCTGGTAATCGTCGCCGCCGGGCGCGCCTTTCAGAGGCGACCAGGTCTTGCCGCCATCGACGGACTTCCAGCAAACAGTGCTGGTGACGTAGAGAACGTCAGGATTCTTCGGGTCAACCTTAAGAACAGGAAGATCTCCGCCGCCGATGCGGCCGGTACCACGGCGGTCAGTGGTTGCTTCCGCCCACGTCGCACCGGCATCATCCGAGCGATAGATTCCGACGCCGCGCCCGTGAGCCACAGCAGCATAGACGCGGCTTGGGTCGCTTGGCGCGATGGCAAAATGGGCCTGAATCACATCTTTTGGTAAGCCTTCGGTGAGCTGCGTCCAATTCGAGCCGCCGTCGGTGGATTTGAAAAGGCCGCTATTGGGACCGTTGTATTCGTTGCCGTCTTCCCATGGGCCGGAGACGGAATCCCACAGAGAAGCATAAATCGTGTTGGAATCTTTGGGATCGATTACGACGTCGCCGCCTCCTGTGTATTGGTCCTTGGAGAGGACTTTTTCCCAGTTCTGGCCGCCGTCAGTGGTGCGGAAAATGCCGCGCATTTCGCTGGGCCCGTAAGGATGCCCCACTACAGCGACAAAAACGCGATTGGGATCGCGCGGATCGATGGCCAGCGCGGCGATTTGCTGGGCATCATCGAGACCAATGTGCGTCCATGTTTGACCAGCGTCGGTGGATTTCCACATGCCATCACCGACGGAAAGATCGGGACGCTGAAGGCCCTCGCCGCTGCCGGCGTAAATAATGTTCGGATCAGAGGGCGCGACTTCGAGAGCGCCGATGGACTGCGTGGGCTCGGAATCAAAGATGGGCGTCCAAGTTTCGCCATAATCGGTGGTCTTCCAGATGCCGCCGTTAACCTGCGCGATGTAGAAGACATTGGGCTGGTTGGCGACGCCGGAGATTGCCTTGGTGCGCCCGCCGCGGAACGGGCCAATCATGCGCCAGCGCATATCCTGATAGGTATTCAGCGGATATTGCTGAGCGAACGCGGCAGAAACGAGGCACGCAAAAAATGTGGCGATAATGGCGATGAGGCTCATTCGTCGAGCGTAAATCACTTTGCACCCCCGGAAAGTGGCGGGAAAACACATGAGGATAAACATTCCAGGCGGCTTGGCGCAAATGATTTATTTTGGAGGACGCACGACACGTGCGGTATTGCGGCCAAAACCAGCGCGGAACATGGAGGGCGAGAGTGAGCGAAGAATCGAAAACGAAGAGCATCCGCAACATCTCGGATACGGCGCGATGGGTAGCGGTGTATCGCGCGATGGAGACGGAGCGGTCAGACGCTCTGTTTCGGGATGCGTACGCACGCAAACTCGCGGGCGAGCGCGGCGAAGAGATCGTGAAGTCGCTGCGCGGAGGGAAGCGGCAGGCGTGGTCTATGATTGTGCGCACCGCGCTGATTGACGAAATTTCATTGCGCATTCTGGCAGGCGGTTCGATCGATGTGGTGATGAATCTGGCGGCGGGGCTGGATGCGCGGCCTTACCGGCTTGCGCTTCCCGCCGAGCTGCGCTGGATCGAGGCGGATCTGCCGGAAATGATTGAGTACAAAAGCGAGATGCTGGCTCGCGAGACGCCGAGGTGCCGGCTGGAACGTGTTGCGGCAGATCTGGCTAATGTGAGCGCGAGGCGCGAGCTTTTTGAGCGCGTTAACGCGAGCGCGCAAAATGTTTTCGTGATTACGGAAGGATTGCTAGCGTACTTGAAAGAAGGACAGGTGGCGGAACTGGCGAAGGACCTGCATGAGCGCAGCAAATTTCAATACTGGCTGACAGATATTGCCTCACCTAAAGTGAAGCAGATGATGGAGAAGCACTGGGGCAAGCAGTTGAACGCGGCGGGAGCGCCGATTCAGTTCGCGCCGGAGGCTGGAGAGGAATTTTTCAGGCCGTATGGGTGGGTGAGCGCCGAGTTTCACGGGTTTTTTGAGGCTTCGCGCGAACTGAACCGCAGAATGCCGGGAGATTGGATGGTTCAGATTTGGGAGAAGTTGATGCCGCGGCGGACGGCCAAAATGATGAAGCAGTGGCGCTCGGGTGTGGTGCTCATGCGGCGAACCTGATTGCCCATGAAAAACTCTAAGGAATTCGTGCTATTGCTCATTTGGAGCGGGCGGTTTGACAGGAAGGAGGCCAAAAACGGCAACACCGTTGGGAGTGCCGACGAAAACCTTTCCCCCGGCGATCATAGGCGTAATGAATTTATTACCGGTAATCTCATCGCGATGGCGTTGCTGGTTGCTATTGTAAAGTTCATGCGATAGGTCATTGGCGTCGTAGGCGTGAAGAACAGCAGGTGTGTTATTTTCGACGGCCCATACAATGACGTCGCGCAGTCCGTTTGAAGAAATGCCTGGAGTGGCGCCGGGATAGCCGAAGGTGACGGCCGTTTTGGAGCTTGCCGGCGTAACCAGGCGCGCTTGGTTGAAGTTGAAGGCGCGAATGGAATCATCCACAGAACCGTAGTAGAGATTCCCATTGAAATAGGCCGGGGTAGAGTAAACGCCGCCGCTGCCGCCGAGGCCGTTGGAATTTTCGTCGCCGGTGCTGGGAACCTCCTGATAAACATCGTTGCGCTCGGGGTTGAATTTGCCCATGGAATCGCGATTGACGATGTAAATGGCATTGTCTTTGCCCGCGCCAACGGCCAGATGAACGGTCTTGCCTGAGCTGTCCTTCATATCCGGAAGAACGATTTCGCCGCCAGAGCCGAGGTCGAGGTCTTTGCGCGACTCGGAAATGGTGTTGTGCATAGCAAAGTAATCGTCCACGAAAAGCTTGCCTTTGCCGGTGCCCAGCTTGAGGAATGCGTTGCCGAAGTCGGCCTTGCTGGGAAAACCATGGCTATCGAGATTGGTTTCAAAGGAGCCATTCCCGGCGAGCAGGTAGATATTTCCGAAGTTGTCGGCGGCGGGTCCATCGCCAGCCATCCAGATAGCACCTTCGCTGCCGTTGGGCTCGACATTGAGAACGCTCGAACGCTTCAACGTGCGGGCGTCAAAGCCAATGATCCAAGCGGTGTAAGGATCGAAATCGCAATGTGAAGCCCAGGAGGTGTAGACGACGCCGTTTGAAAGGAGCAGCGCTGGGCGCTCTTTGTACTGCTTGGGATCGAAATCAACTTGACCATTGGAGTTGGGTACGGCGGAACCGGGAAAGGTGGCGGTGATGGTTTCCGGTCCGCCATTTCGCTCAGCGCCGGTGGCGAGATCGAGAGCGTGGAGGCGCTGGTAATACTTACCGGAGGTGTCTTTAGACATCGCGACGACGTACATGAGGCGCGCACGAAGATCAATGACGGGAGTTGCGGTGGCTCCAATTTCCGGAGTGACCTGGCCGCATCCGCGATTGTCGCTGGTCGTTTCGTCGGGGCCGAGAAGTGAAATCATCCAGAGTTTTTGAAACGTGTCCGCGTCGAAGGCATAAGCCAAATCGCGTTCGGTGACGACAAAAACGACGTTTCGGCTGGCGCCCTGCACTTTGAGCTGCGAAACATAGAGAGGTTCCGCATCTACGAGACCTTCAACGGCTAAGAATCCCACTTTGCCAAACTGGCGCGAATTTACATTTGCGAGAGTGAGCACAGTTTCGTTGGGATTAGCACCGGTACGCGCGTTGTTGTTGTGATAAGTGAGAACGTTCGCGGGGCCGGAAGCGGAGCCGGAGGCGCTGTGCGATGGAGTGGCATCATGCAAATCCAGAGAAGAATTCTCCGAGTGAGAATTGCATCCAGCGGCCACAGCGAGGGATAGGAGAACGATGAAAGTAAGAATTTTATGCATTCGAAAGAGAGCGCTGTGAAATTGTGAAGCAACTTCGATGAAAAGACAATCGCCACCGCATTGGTAAGATGCGAACGGGCGAGAGTGCGTTGCGGCTTAACGGCGGCCGGGCAAGATTCCTGAGGTCTACTCGCGCTCTGATGGTGATGTCACGGGCGGAGGTGCGGAACCCGCGTGAGCGGGAGCGGAAACGGAGCGGACGCGCGGCGCGCCGAAGCTGATTTCCATGGGCGTGTCTTTAGGGAGAACAAGATCCTGGCCACGGGTGATGAAGTGTAAGTAGACGGACTGACCAGCTCCCCAGAAACCCATCCAGTGAGAGAGCGGCTGCGATTTGATTCCGAGGGTTAGCGCGAAGCCGATGAGTTTGTAGCCGGAGCCGCCGGCGAGCGCGCGATTATCAGTGTGGCCTGCGGGATCAACGACACCATGATCACGATCCTCCTGGAGCGAGAGGCTGGCAACTCCGACAGAAAGAGCGGTGGAGAGTACACGCGATTTCTGATGACTGGCGACATGCGTGGCGCCTTCGGAATCGAGCTGGACGTTCGATGTTTTCGGGACTTCGATCCCTTCGAGGGCCATCTCGACTTGCCGCGAGGTGCTGGATGGCAATTGCACGCGAGTGAGTTTGAAATGGAGCTGGCCATTGCGATGCAGATGGCGTGCCGGCTCGGCGCGAACGACAATTCCTTGCAATTCGGTATTCACAGGGAAAAGCAGTTTCTTGTTTGGCGAAAATATAGGTCGAGTGAGGACAGCTTCGACAGGCGACCCTACGCGATCGGTAGCGGAGTTGAGCGGAGTCACGAGGCGAGCGAAGGCTTGCGTATTTTCAGGAGGAGTTTGGCCCATCGCGCCCATCTCTGTTGCGGGAACCATGACGGACCCGAAATCAACGGCGTCGCGCAATTCGACGACAAATACCGAGCCAGCAGCGATCTTCTGTCTGTGATAAGGCCAGTAAGAATTCGCGACGAATTTAGCGCGCGACCAGAGCGTGGATGGCTTGATCTGGGAAATCGCGGAGTGCCAGCGACTGCGGGCCATTTCTTTTGCGCGGCGAGAAAGTGTGTCTTGCTGAGCGTGGGACTCGAGCTTGAGCACGGGTCCAGGATCCGGCAGAACCTCTGTTCGGAGGGGGAGGCGCTCTCCGCTCGGAAGAATCAGAGTATCGAAATCAACGCGAACGAAGCGGTGCGGAGAAAAGTCGGCGTTCAGATAAGAGGCGACTTTCCCGGCAGCGGAGCGGTGTTTGAGTTGAACAATGCGGCCATCCAGCTCGCTGCCTCTGGGGATAACCACGCGATCAAATGCGTAGACCGGATTCGTAACATAGGCCTGAACTGACTGACCGACTTTCTTAACGAGTACGGATTTAGTTAGTTCGGCGCGAATAGGAGTACCTGGCGAAACGGAGAGGTCGACGGTGACAGAAGGGATTGCAAGTCCAGCAGGAATGGCAACGATCAGCGAATTCTGGGAAATATTAGTTTGTGAAACCATTCGTTTCTGGAGCACAGGTCCAGGCGATGTTTTCTGTGAAGCGACTGGAGGCGTGGCATTCTGCGAGAAAGCAGCGGTGGCAAGGGCAAGAAAACACGCGCTGGCGCCCAGCAAGCGAGAAAAAAAAACGCGGCAACTTATTATGCTGTGGCGAAGGGAAAAGCTGAGACTACTTCGTGGCCCAAAGAACATTTGGATTCCAATAAAACCTAGAGTGGAACGAGCGCAGAACCCCGTGAACTGGGTGAAGTGATGTTATCACTGTGGCACAAAGGCCCGCAAATCTGCCGACCGCTTCCCACCGAACTTGTACGCACGACCGCCCGTTAGCACCTCGGATTGAGTTCGCCTAAGAATAGGCGGTTGTTTCAATAGTGACTTCTCGGGTAAGTCGGCACCTGTTCCAAGAAAGTACGCTCGTACCGTTGCGCACGGCGAGGGCGGATTCTATGCTGGTAATTTCACAGGACTTGCGGGGCTTTGGGGCCTCGTAACTAGGATGTTAACCGAGGGCCCCCCAGGGCTAGAGAGGTTAGCGAAAACGTCAACGACTCTGCTAGAGGAAGGCTGGGCTAGCGGGGAATCTGGTATTCTCGGCCAGTATTCTACGGCAATTTTGCGGAAAGGTATGAGTTGGTAGCTCAAACGGGCATCGTCGGCGTCGTTTTGCTCGCGGGTACAGTATTGCTATCCGCGTTCTTCTCCTACGTGTATGCGCTGAAGCGGCACAGCTATCTGCTGATCTGGGCAGCTGGGTGGCTATTCGTAGCGTTGAATTCGCTGGGCGGGCTCATTGAAGGCCATTCGATTTATACCCGGACGGTTTCCAGCGTGGGCGCGTGGCTGCTAGCGATTGCGGCGCTGCTGTTTGTGATGGCCGCGCGAGTCTATTCGAGACTCCCGGCAAGGATTAGCGCCGCCATCGTTACTGGCGCTGCCGCAGCGATTTGGGCAATCGCGTATGCAGAGAAATGGATCTCTGTTCCGCTTTATCTTGGCACGGGTCTATTGCTGTTTGTTGCCGCGCGGGTCTTCTGGCAGGAAGGACGCAAGCGCGAATCACCTTCGGATTTTCTGCTCGGGGTTTCGTTCATTATCTGGGGCGTGCTGGACTTGGGCATTGTGCTGCAGAATCGATTGCCCTGGCTGAAGACGCCAGATTTCCGGCTGGCGCTGCTGATTCCGCAGCTTTTTTGCGGAGTGCTGATGGTGATGGCGGTATATGAGGAGGAGCGTCACCGGATTGAGCGAAACATGCTGGCGCTGTCGAATTTGAACCTGGCTACGTCGAGTTTCGTGGGCGGAGAGATTCAAAAGATGCTGGCGCAGGCGCTCGACCGTGTGCTCAATGTGGTGCGGATCCCCTGCGGAGCACTGTGCCTGCATTACGAGGACGCGGAAGGGCCGATTTCGGTAGTGACGACGGGACTGCGGGACGAATTCAGCGCGAAGGTGTTGAAGGAGAATTTGGAAGACAGCATCGTAAAGCTGGTGGCCCGGCTCGGCGGGCTGGTGGTGCTGAGAGATTTGGGAAAAGCAAGCTTGTGGCAAGCGCTGGACAGGGACAACTCTTTCAAGAGACTACGAGAGCTTTTGCTGGAGCAGGACCTGCGCACCGTGGCAGGAATCAGTTTGCAGGCGAAGGAGAGAGTCCTTGGAGTGCTGCTGCTAGGAACGCCCGACAACCGACAGTTCACTCCGGCGGAACTGCGCTTGCTGTTGGCGCTCGGTTATCAGATTGGCATGGCGGTGGAGAACAGCTATTTGATTCAGCAGACTTCGCGGCGCAGCGAGGAATTGCATATTTTAAATGAGATCGGGCGAACGCTGAGTTCGACGCTCGACAACGATACCCTTTTTGAAGCGATTTATACCGAGATGCGGCGGCTGTTTGACGTGGAGAGCTTCTATATCGCTTTGTACGATGCGGCTCGGGAGCAGATTCGCTATGAATTGGAAGTAATCGACACGGTGCGGCAGCCGAAGCATTCACGCTCAGCGGAAAGCCGGCTGACGGAGTACATGATTCGGGAGCGTCAGCCGGTGTTAATACGCGAGAATTTTGCGCATGAAGTACAAAGGCTGGGGGTTAAATCAGCGCGCGAGGCGGGATGTTTTTGCGGCGTGCCTCTAATTCTGTACGACCGAGCCATTGGGGTGATGGCGATACACAGCCGGCATGAGCGGGTCTTTGATGAGGGACATCTGGAACTGATGCGCGTGCTAGCAAGCCAGGCAGGAATCGCGCTGGAAAATGCGAGACTTTTTGCGGAGGAGCAGAAGAAATCGCGCCACCTTGCGCTCTTAAACAAGATCTCTTCGCATGCCATAGCGACGATGAATGAAGAGGAAATGCTTGCTAAAGTGGCGGAGGAAATCGAGCATGCGCTGAACTACGACCACATCGGGATCGGCATTCTGGATTATGGCGCAAAGGAAGTGGTGATCCGGGCCGAGGCGGGCAAGCGGCGAGATGCAATTGGGAGGCGAATTCCAATTGGCGAAGGGCTCATTGGGCAGGTTGCGCGCACCGGGGCCATTGCCATGGTGAAGGAAGTGAATTCGAGTAATCCGCGGCCGGTGCTACCGGGATCGGTTTCAGCGATTGCGCTGCCAGTGAATTCAGCGGAGGGAATTCAGGGCGTGCTGTACGCGGAATCATCAGAGCGCTCGGAATTCGCGAATGAAGAAGTTCAACTGCTGCGGACGCTGGCAGATTTGTTTGCCGGGGCGCTACACAACACGAGGAACTTCCAGAAGGCGCAGGAACAGGCGATTACGGATGGCCTGACGGGCGTGAAAACGCACAGATACCTCATGGAGAGGTTATCGGAGGAGTGGAAACGTTCAACACGTTCAGGCAGGCCATTCTCGCTGGTATTGATGGATCTGGACCGATTCAAATTCGTGAATGATTTTTACGGGCATTTGGAAGGGGACGTGGTGCTGCAAAGAGTGGGCTTGATTCTGGAGCAGAATTGCCGGCGCTCCGACATCGTGGCGCGATATGGCGGCGATGAATTCGTGATTCTGATGATTGATACCAGCGTGGATCAGGCACGGCAGATCGCCGGAAAACTGCGGAGCTGGGTGGCATCGGACCCACTGCTTCGTGACAAGAACATCACCGCAAGCTTTGGGATTTCATGCTATCCGATTCACGCCTCGACCCCGCAGGAATTGCTGCAAATGGCAGACGCGTCCATGTATCTGTCGAAGCATCAGGGCGGAAATGCGGTGTTCACTCCCGAGCGGAAAGAGCCGGGAGAAGAGGCCACGTGGAAGCGCGACGTTCTGGAAGCATATCTCGGCGTGATGCTGCACCGGCAGTTTGTGACCGGGCCATCCGCGTTCGACGAAATTTGCCAGCGAATCCAGCAGTTTTCACAATCGCTTAACGACCGCGGACAGTCAACAGGTTTTGAGCGGCTGCCAGCGGCCGTTTTGGAGGCGATGAGCTCGCTGGCTTTTGCAGTGGATGCGAAAGACCAGTACACGCAGGGGCATTCCAAAAAAGTTTCGACGTATGCTGGGCTGATTGCGCAGGCGGCGGGCCTTAAGGCCATTGAAGTGGAAGAAGTGCGTCTCGGGGCGCTGCTGCACGATGTTGGAAAAGTAGGAATCCCAGAGGACATCTTGAACAAAGCGGGACCGCTCGATGCGGACGAGTGGGACACAATGAAATCGCACACCGTTCTCGGATGGCGGCTGCTTGAGCCTTTGCTGACACTACGCAACGTGCGCGAGATGATCAAGTACCATCACGAATTTTATGATGGTTCGGGATATCCTGATCAATTGGAGAAGGAGCGAATTCCGCTGGGAGCGCGAATCATTGCGGTGGCAGACGCGTATGACACGATAACCTCGCCGCGCGTTTACAAAAAGGCGCGGGCGGCGGACGACGCGCTGGCAGAGATCGAACGTTGCGCAGGAGCGCAATTCGACCCGGAACTGGTGAAACTGTTCCTGCAAGCTATCCGGAAGCAACCTCATCCAATACTGGAGACGGTTTCGGCATCCGATGAAGACGTAAATTTCTGATTTTTATGAGTAGCACTCTTGGGCACTGATCCGACTTGGGGGGAGTGAGATTCCCATGCATACAGCGACGGTGAAATGGGTGAGCGGGGAGCAGTTTGTGGCCACGCTGCCATCAGGGCATGCAGTGACCATTGATTCGAATCGCGAGAGCAATTCCGCGCCGGGGCCGATGGAGTTCATGCTGGCGGCGCTGGGCTCGTGCACGGCGACGGACATTGTGGTGGTGCTCGCGAAGAAGCGGCAGAGGCTTGATTCGCTGGAAATTGTGATTCAGGGCGAGCGGGCCAAAGAGCCGCCGACGGTTTGGGTAAAGCTGGAAATTCTCTACCGCCTGCGCGGGCAAATCACCGACGAAGCAGCCAAACGCGCGGTTGAACTCAGCCTTGAGAAGTACTGTGGCGCGGCAGCGACGCTGCGTAAAACCGCAGAGTTGTCCTTTCGATACGAAGTCCTTCCTCCGATAAGCTGAATCGCATTTCGCAGCGGTTCCCGAGCGGTTTTCATCGTACAATCACGAGTCTGCGCAATGGCATTGATAGAGCGCGGCGTTCCCGGGAGAAAGAGAACGATGGGCAAACGGATAGCGGCGAAGGTAACGGGTGTGGCTGGGTACCTGCCGCCGCGAGTCGCGACGAACCTTGACCTTGAAAAAATCGTAGAGACCTCAGATGAATGGATTCGCACGCGAACGGGAATTCGCGAGCGGCATTATGTTGACGAGGGAATGGCGTCGTCGCACATGGGGGCGGCGGCGGCGACGGAACTGCTGAAGACGAAGGGCGTAGATCCGGAAGAGATTGAGATGATCGTCGTCGCCACGGTTACACCGGACATGATGTTCCCGGCGACGGCGTGCCTAGTGCAGGACAAAATTGGCGCGAAGAATGCGTGGGGATTTGATCTGTCGGGAGCGTGCTCGGGATTCGTGTACGCGTTGACTGTGGGAGCGCAATTCGCGGGAGCCGGCACGCACAAGAAAGTGCTGGTGATTGGCTCGGATGTGATGACCTCGATACTGGATTTTAAAGATCGCGCAACCTGCGTGTTGTTTGGAGACGGAGCTGGCGCGGTTTTGGTTGAGCCTGCGGAAAACGAGAGTGAAGGCATTATCGATTTCATGAGTGACATTGACGGTTCGGGCGGATGCAATCTGTACATGCCCGCCGGCGGATCCTTACATCCGCCATCGCATGAAACTGTGGATAAGCGGATGCATTACGTTCATCAGGAGGGGCAGCAGGTTTTCAAATACGCAGTGAGGCGTATGTGCGAGGTTTCTTGCGGGCTGCTGGAGCGGAACGGCTTTTCACACAAGGACCTAGCGCTGGTGGTACCGCATCAGGCGAATCTGCGGATTATCCGGGCAATGCAGGACCGGCTGGGAATTGATGATTCCAAGGTGATGGTTAATATCGATCGTTATGGGAATACGACGGCGGCGACCATTCCTCTTGGTTTGCGTGACGCTCTCGCGGAGAAGCGATTGAAGAAAGGCGATCTGGTACTGTTGGTGTCCGTAGGGGCCGGATATACGACCGGCGGGATTCTGATGCGCTGGGCGTATTAGGAAGAGGGGGGAAAGTCAGTAGGAGCGTATCGCCGCCAAATAAGCTTGATTGGAGCTTAGGCGACGGTCGATGGAAACAGCAGCGTACTGGGCGCAGAATGCCATTTCCTGACGGGCCCAAGAACTACCCTGCGGCAGAATGGACGAGCAGCGCCAGATCAAGCGCACAGCCTGGTAGTAGGCCCGTGCGGGCCAGAGTTTCAGGGAGTCCAGTCCGACCGCTGGGCAAATATTGCTGATTGCCGCGAAGGTTTCGAACTCCGCTGAATCGCGGGTCGCGGAGAAACTAGACTGCGCGGCCATGAGGGCGTCTGAGACAGGTTCAGCAGCAATCGCGAGCATATTAGCGCGCCAGAAAAAGATGGCGAACTGAGCCATCATAGCTAACGAAATCACGCAAATGAGCGCTGCAAACATGTGCTGACCTCAAAACAGATTTTGGAGGGTGGATTGTTCAGCGCCAATGGAACTTTAGTACCAGAAAAATAGCACTCGAGGAGTCATCGCAACCAACTTATTATCAGTGAGTTCTGGTCGAAGGAGATATTCAATGGGACGGTGGGCTCGATCGGTGCTATTTGCAGGCTTTTTGACGGTAGTTGCGAGCGCCTCCGGCCAGCAAAAGGCCGACGGGAAGAGCTCTCAATCAGGGGAGGCGCAGCAGGCCATTGAGAAAGTGCTGAAAACGCAGGAAGCGGCATGGAATCGGGGGGACATTGGCGAATTCATGTTTGGCTACTGGCGCTCGAAGTACACGGAATTTGAGAATGATTCGGGGATTTACCAGGGCTGGGATGATGTCCTGAAGCGTTATGAGAAAAACTATCCGAACCGGGCAGCCATGGGGCAGCTGACATTTTCCGGATTGGAAATTCATGTTCTGAGCGCGAATTCGGCTTACGTGATTGGCAAATACCGGCTGGATCGTGAAAAGGACCATCCGGAAGGGGTGTTCACGTTGATTTTCAGAAAATTCGATGACGGATGGAAGATCGTGAACGACCACACGACGGCGTTTCATACCTCGAAACAATGAGCGTGCATGCCGGTAATATCTGAAGCGACGCTTTCCCTGCCCGACCAAATCGAGAATCATCGTTCCTCTGGAATGAAAAATCGAATATTCATCTTGGTGCTGCTGGCGCTGTCGCTGGGGATTTACGCGGGCACAGCGGGATGGCCGCCACTGCTGGACAGTTCAGATGCGGGACATGCGGAAGCGGCGCGCGAAATGCTGCAAACGCACGATTGGGTCATCCTGCACATCAATGGCGTACGTTATCTGGAAAAGCCGCCATTGCAATACTGGCTGGTGGCGGCGAGTTACGCCGTATTCGGAGTGACAGCCTTTGCGACACGTTTGCCATTGGCGCTGGCAATAACCGGCCTGGTGCTGATGGTGTATTTTTTCGCGCGGCGATGGTTCGGGGAGCGCGCGGGCTTTTACGCGGGCTTGATCATGTGTACATTGCCGGGAGTATTCCTCTTTACACGCATCATGATTCCCGAGGCCATTTACGCCCTGTTTTTCACAGGCGCGTTTTATTTGTTCCTGCGGGCGTGGCAGGGGACGATTTCTCCGCGAAAGGGATACTGGGGAGCGGCAGCGCTGATTGCGCTCTCAGTGCTTACGCGGTCGCTGATTGGAGTTGTCTTCCCTGTCGGAATTATTTTCTGTTTTTTGTTGGCCACAGGGGAGTTGAAGGCGTGGCGGCGATTGCCGCTGCTGTCGAGTCTAATCGTCTTCCTGATTGTGGCTCTGCCATGGCATATCGCGGCGATTATCAGTGGGCGTGGCGGCTTTTTCGGGGGATTCTTCTACTTTTATTTTATCAACGAGCAGATTTTCCGCGCTGTGGGATGGCGATATCCCCGCGATTACGAAGCGGTACCGCTGTGGCTGTGGTTGACTGAATGCATTGTTTGGTTTTTTCCGTGGATTGTTTTTCTGCCGTCCGGAATTCGCGAAATTCCGCGACTGAAGGAATGGCGAAGCAAATTGGATGAACGCGGGCAGGCGCTGGTGCTGATTGCGATTTGGGCGCTATTCATTTTTCTGTTTTTCTCGTGGACCAAAAGCCGCATGGAATACTACAGCTTCAGCGCATGGCCTGCAGTGGCCATTCTGCTAGGGGTAGGGCTGGAACGCGCGGAATCACGCCACGCACAGTGGCTGCCGAAAGTGCAAGGGGCACTGGCAGTTGTCGGAGCGGTGATTGCGGCAATTTTGGCGGCGATGCTGTGGATTTCGCGTGGAATCGCTTCGACAGGCGATATCTCGTCTCTGTTGCTGACGCATCCGACGAATTTTTACCGAGTGGCCATGTCGGATTTTATGGATCTGACGCCACAATCTTTTGCCGATCTGCGGCACCAAGCGCTTACAGCACTGGTAATCGTGTTGTGTGGATTCCTCGGGGCATGGCTTCTGCGGCGGCGGAACCTTAATATCTGGGCTAACATAGCATTGGCCCTGACGTTGGCGGCCTTCTTCTTTTGTGCCAATTGGGCGCTAGGGGTTTTCACTCCGCGGCTATCGTCTGAACCACTGGCGAAAAGCATCTTAAATGTCTGGAGGCCTGGGGACAAAATCGCGCTTTATGGCGAATACGATGCAGCGAGCAGTGTCGGATTTTATACTGGTAAGCAGATATTCATATTCAACGGGAGATACAATGGATTGGAGTTTGGTTCCTATTATCCGGACGCGCCGAAGATTTTTTTGAATGACCGCACGTTTTGGCCGGTATGGAACGGGTCGGAAACTGTTTTCTTGGTGGTGCCACCGGACGAGTCAGAAGCGGCGACGATAAGAATGCCGGCGGAGAAGACATTCGTTTTCGAGCAGATGGGCGGGAAAACTGTGTATGTGAACCATCGTATTCGGGCCAACGAGCCGAGCCTTGCGGAACTGGAACGGCTACGGAGGAAGAGGTGAACGCGATTATCACAGGGGGCGCAGGATTCGTCGGGTCGCAT
>DAIRCW010000006.1:21373-41297 GCA_036796475.1 Candidatus Acidiferrales bacterium
TGGCGCAGCAGCAGTGAAGCATGTCGTAATTACCGGTGCGTCCGGCTTTATCGGGTCGCATCTGTGCGACGCGATGATGGCACGCGGATGGAGAATTATCTGCGTGGACAATCTCCTCACGGGGGCCAAAGAAAACATCGAGCATCTGAAAGGTGACCCGAGATTCACGTTCGTACGGCAGGATGTTTGCGAACCGATAGACATTCGTGAATCTGTGGACGCTGTGCTGCACTTCGCTTCTCCGGCGAGTCCGGATGATTATCTAAAGTTTCCGCTTAAGACACTGCGGGTAGGTTCGGCGGGGACGTTTAACGCGCTTGAGCTTGCATTGGCGAAGAGAGCGAGATTCCTGCTGGCATCGACGTCGGAGTGCTATGGCGACCCAGAGGTGAATCCGCAGCCGGAGACGTACTGGGGCCGCGTGAACTGCGTGGGCCCGCGGAGCGTCTATGACGAAGCGAAGCGGTTTTCCGAGGCGGTGACTATGGCCTATCACCGGAAGCACAAACTGGATATTCGGATCGCGCGCATTTTTAATACCTATGGTCCACGAATGCGATTGAATGACGGACGCGCGCTTCCCAATTTTCTGTATCAAGCGCTCTCAGGGCAGCCATTGACAGTGTACGGAGATGGCCGGCAGACGAGAAGCTTCTGTTATGTATCGGATCTTGTGGAAGGAATCTTACGGCTGCTGGATTCTGACGAGCACTTTCCGGTGAACATCGGAAATCCACACGAAATTACGATACTGGAATTTGCAGAGCGCATACTCGCACTAACCGGCGGCCGCGGAAAATTGGTTTTTCGGCCACTGCCGCAAGACGATCCGAAGCGCAGACGGCCAGACATCAGCAAAGCGAAGGAATTGCTGGAATGGGAGCCGAAAGTGCCTCTCGAAGAAGGACTGCAACTGACTTTGGAATACTTCCAGAAGAAATTCGCCAACAGTCACGCGGTTTCAAGCTAGAGCTTCCGTCGGCGCCTGCGACTTGGGCCGCCCCACGGACTGATATTCAAAGCCCAACGAACTCATCTTTTCTGGAGAGAGCAAATTGCGTCCGTCAACGATGAGAGGACGAGCCATGCTCTTGTGGATGCGCTTCCAATCGAGATTCCGGAATTCTTCCCATTCCGTGACAATGAGCAGAGCGTCCGCGCCACGCGCTGCCTGATAAGCATCAGGGACGCAATTCAATTCCGGGAAGCGCATGCAGATCTTGTCCATCGCTTGCGGATCGTATGCGGTGAGATGGACTCCTTCTTCCTGTAGGCGCTTGATCAAGTCAAGGGAAGGGGCGAAGCGGATGTCATCCGTATTCGCTTTGAACGCAAGCCCCAGAAGGGCAATTTTCTTTCCTTTGAGCACCCAGAGAGACTGGCGCAATTTCTCGACAAAATTGTGCACACGCTGATGGTTGATCCTTTCGGCTTCGCGCAGCATGGAAAAATCCACGCCATGTCGTTCAGCGAGGCGCACGAAAGCCTGAAGGTCCTTCGGCAGGCAAAACCCGCCGAAACCGAGACCTGGCTTTAAAAAATGGGACCCGATGCGAGGATCCAATCCCACGCCATTCATCACTTCTTCGATATTGGCTCCCAGTTTTTCGGCGAGATCAGAGACCATATTGGCGTAAGAAATTTTGATTGCGAGGAAGGAGTTTGAAGCGTGTTTGATGAGCTCGGCACTGTTAATCGTGGTGACGAGCCAGGATGGCTTCTTGCTGGGCGGGCAGCCGCCCTCATGAACGGGACAGGCAAAGTTCTGATCCAAAACTGGTTTGTAAATCTCACGGAGAAGCACTTCCGAAGCATCATCGTCCACACCGATGACGATGCGGTCAGGATGTAGGAAGTCTCCGACGGCCGTGCCTTCGCGCAGGAATTCCGGATTCGAGGCGACGCGGAAGCGATGTTTGCCGCTGCGTCCATAGATACCGAGGACGCGCTTCAACTGCTGCCCGGTTCGGGCCGGCACGGTGCTCTTTTCGACCACGAGCTTGTCAGAGGTGGATTCGGCGGCGATCATTTGCGCCACGCGGTCAATCGCGCTGAGATCAGCATCGCCGTTGGGAAGTGGCGGAGTACCTACGCAGATGAAAATAACGTCACCTTCGACGGCAGCTCTAGCTGTCTCCGAGGAGAACGATAAATGGCCATTCCGCTGATTCTTGGCGACTATGCCTTCAAGGCCGGGCTCAAAAATCGGCAACTTACCGGAATTGAGAACATTGATCTTCTCAGGATCGTTGTCTGTACACAGAACCCGATGACCGAGTTCCGCCAGACAAGCACCTGTGACCAGTCCAACGTATCCCGCACCTATAACGGATATGTGCACGTGAACTTCTCCTCGTAAAACCTTGAACCACCGAACCCAACTTCCGGGTAAAAGGCTATTTTCTTACAAGAAGGGCATTTAGCAATACTGGAATCTTTGTACCGGGCTGAACGCTAGGACACCAATAGCGACGGTGAGCATAGGGGTGCAAAACCGCTCAGGACTTAGACAGCATGAAGCTACCGATAATGAGCGCGTCCGTTCCTGAGCAGAAGTAGCTCCGCACGGCATCGCGCGGAGAGACAACCAGGGGCTCGCCGAAAAGGTTGAACGAAGCATTGACCAAGACCGGGGCTGGCGCTTGGTTGCCGAAACTCTTTAAGAGCGACCAATAGAGAGGGTTTACTTCACGCTTGACGACGTGCAATCGCACGAGATTTCCACATACAGCAAAGGAGGAGAGCAGAGACGCTCCTTCGGCTCGAAGCTTGCTCATGGAAGCCATAAGTTCTGCGGAACGGGGCGGCTCAAAGTATTTTCCGGCATCTTCTTCCGAGATCGAGAGGGCGAAGGGGCGAAATGGCTCGCGGTGCTTCACGTAGTCATTCAGGTTCTCTTTCACATATGACGCCCAAGGAGAGGCGAGCAGGCTGCGGTTTCCCAGGGCGCGCGGTCCGAATTCAGCTCTGCCTTGAAACCAGCCGACAATCTTTCCGGAAAGCAGCAGCTTGATGGCGTTGCGGATTATTTCGTCTTGCGAAGATAGCCAGCGATAATTCGCTTTGCAGTTATCCAGGACGGCCTTTATTTCTTCGTTTGTGAAGTTTGGCCCAAGATACGCCGGCGACGGCGCTGGTGCGTCAGTAACTTTGTCGATTTTGCGGAGGGCCAAATAGGCCGCGCCGAGAGCTGTTCCTTCGTTTCCGGGCGCGAGCGGAACGAATACATTTTCATAGCCCGCCTCATTTTCAATGGCTGAGACCAACAGCGGGTTCAAGAAAAGGCCCCCAGCAAGACACAGATTCTCGCAATCGTGATCCTTACGAAGGACTTTTAACAGAGCCAAAAGCGCAACTTCAGTTGCTTTTTGGATGCTGCTGGCAATCTCTGGGCGCGTTTTGAGAGGCAGTTCCCCTGGGGAATCGGATGTGATCCCGAGCTCGTCGAAAAAAAGTTTGGCGAAGGCCAAGCGGCCTGCAAAGCCGCGCTTGAAATAGGAGGGATTCAGATGGGGATGCAGTGTTCCGCGTTTGCGAATAATACGGAGAAACAAATCCAAGTAGCGCGGCTCAGCAGTGGCGGCGAGCCACTGAGTCTTGTGTTCGTGCTCGTGCGGCAGAAAACCAAGCAGTTCGGTGATCTGCGAATAGAGCCATGCGAGAGAATCGTGACATGAGATGGACTGAAGCACACGAATCACACCAGCTTGGGCAACAGCGATAATTCCCGACTGGCCGCCGCCCTGTTCGTCGGATGTGAGAATCAACGCACGATCAAATCCTGAAGCATAAAACGCACTAGCGGCGTGGCACAGGTGATGATCAAAAGCAAGAACCGGCGCTTTGGGGTTTTGCAAGATCGTGCGGAGAATGCGGTGGTTGTTAAGTTCAGTGGCAAGTTCTCCGATGGCTTTGCTGTCGTAATATGCGCTGGAGATAGGAGTGCTGGGGAAAAAACGCGAATGGAAGGCCGTGCGGCGAGACCATGTGCGCCAGGGCCGATTGGCCACGGCAACCGCGGATATATCTGCCCAATCAATTCGAGCTTGTTCCATGCAGAAGCGAATGGCGTCGCGCGGAATGCCATAAGCACTCCGCGAGCGGGTGACTTTTGATTCCTCGATTGCGGCTACGACTTCTGAGCCGTTTAAGAGCGCGGCTGCTGTGTTATGCGCGAGCGCCGATATGCCGAGGACGTACATGCGGAGTACGGTTACGGATTTTGCGTGTAAAAACGCCGGCTGCCGGTGAGCAATCCTCGAAGGCCCATTAAAATAAGGCGCGGCTGATTGAGACAAACACGCCAGAGCAGTTTGAGAGCTTCGTCGCGAGAGAACTCCCCCAACGAGCGCTTTGTGGGTGAATTGAGAGAATCGACGAGATGGCTATAATCCTGCTGATGGAAATCGTGCAATGCGCGGCGAACGAGCAGGTGCATATCGAGCTCACGTCGCAAACGGCGGAGTTCTCTACTTGAGCCGCAATTCAAAATTTGCTGAGCGACGCCCAAAGCTCCCCGCAGTCCAGTGACAATTCCTCCCACTGTGCTCACTTTGACCTGAGCCGCCGCGTCGCCGACGACGAAAACTCGCGCACCATTGAATTCTTTTTCGACAGGAACCCACCGATTGTAAATCGGAATGCGAGCTCCTTGAAAAGCGATTGGGTTGAGACGGCGCTTTTCCAAAAAGGCTTCCAGGTGTTTCCGCGCCTCAGGGCCCGATTCACCGATGAGTCCAAGCGCTCCCCGTTCCGGTGATTCGGGAATCAGCCAGTAAAAGTACGGCGTATCCTCGGGAACAAACCAGACACGAACCGTATCGGGCTGCATATCCTTTGGCAACGGCACCACGGCTTGAATTAGAGGAGCAGTAGGAAGTTGGGGCCATCCCGCAGCTTTTGCAACGGAACTGGATGAGCCGTCCGCGGCGATTACCGTGTCCGCGACGCGCTCCTCATTTTGATTCTTCGCGGCATTCTGGAATTCGAGGGTGAGTTTTCCGGCATGCGGCCGGAGCGCGCGGAAATTGCAGCCCAGGTGCAACGTTGCGCCAGCGTGTTGAGCGTGTTCTCCGAGCGAGCGAATAAGCTTCGCGCGTTCGATGATTAGGTCGGGATGGGCAAGATCGACGCCGGCTGCGCGCCCGTCGGTGTAGAGCTCAAATTTATGGACTTCGTTGATAATGCTGGATGATCCCGCATCGCCCAAAAGGTCTTTCATGCGGTGGGTAACGATGAGGGTGCGTTCAGCAGCGTCAAGTTTCGGAGATTGCTCGAAGACGTCCACAGCGCGGCCTTGGCGCGCGAGGAGATAGGCGGCAAAGAATCCAGCTGCTGAACCTCCCACAACAGTAATGGTTGAGTGATGCGAACCCTGATTCGAGTGCTTAAGAGTATGCTCGGGCGGCAAGCTCATTGACTTCTCTCATCCTTATTCCCTGGGGAATGATTGGCAGTCCTCGATAGGTGTCCGTTGCAACTTTAGGACAACCACTACATGGCCAGACGGGACTATATCCGAATCATAAAGTATAGCTTAGGTGCGCGAGAGCGCATAGAGATGGTCAATTTTGGCGGGCGCACTCAGCCGTTTTCACAGAGGGTTTCGTCAGACTCCGCTGGTCTTCAAAAGGCGCGCGCTCTAACGCAATCACAGCGAACACCGCTAGAGCAACCATACATGCGCAGCCAACCAAGCGCGCAATCCCGCGTGCGGAAGGCATCATTACGCCAAAAATTCCAAGAAGCGAGGCCGCACCGTACAGAACCAAGACAGCGCGCGCCTGCCCAAGGCCGAGATTGGCAAGCCGATGAGCTGTGTGATCTTTGCCGGGGGTTGCGAATGGCAGAAGTCCGCGGCGGGAACGCGAAATGCTGATCAGAGTTGTATCGAATATCGGAATCGCGAGTATGAGGACGGGCGCGAGCCAATCGAAAAAGGAATGCGCATTTAACGGCCGGAGTTTCAATCCTAAGGTGGCCATCAAAAAACCGAGAAACATCGCGCCACCATCACCCATGAAAATTTTTGCCGGCGCAAAGTTCCAGCGCAAAAATCCCAAAGAAGCTCCTAGTGCGGCGGCGGCCAAAGTGCAAACCATGCGCTGTCCATTCAGAGCTGCCGACAAAGCAAAAAACGCCGAGGCTACTGCCGCGATGCCTGCGCAAAGGCCGTCCATATGATCGAGTATGCTGAAAGCAGCAGTGATTCCCACGACCCAGAAAACGGTGAGCGTGATATCCGCGAGCGTTCCTATACGACCGCCAATGATCTGGGAAAAAATACCGGCTCGGATGCCCGCCACAATAAGCATGCATGCTGCGAGGGGCATGCCGATAAAGAGCTTGATCTGGTGATGTAGGATACCGGTGTCATCGAGGATTCCGGTAGTCGCGAGCAGAGTCGCACCGGCGATGATACCGAGCACTTCCGTGCGCATTCCGATTCGCAAGGTGAATGCTATGGCGAGCACAAATCCCAAATAGATAGCCACGCCGCCAAGAAGCGGTATCGGGTGAAGGTGCACCTTCCGCGCGTTGGGGCGGTCGACAAAACCGATATAAAGCGCGAATTGCCTCACCGGCCAAGTGAGCAAGAGGGAGGCCATCAACGCGATGCCAAATGCAATCCAGCTACTAAGCAGCACATTCACCTCTTCTATCTAGCGTGCGGTGAGCATAGTTTCGAGCCGGTCTCGGACTTCCTCTGGGCGTCGATCGGCAAAATACCACTCCATTGTTTTCTTCAGTCCGTCACGAAACAGCACTTTGGGCTCCCAGCCGAGCAGCTTTTTCGCGAGCGAATTATCGGCTACGCGGTTTGCTGGACCGGTTGGCATGTTGCGCAGGAATTTGAAATCGGCTTTCTTTCCGGCATACTCGAGAGCGAGTTGTGCGGCTTCAATGACGCGAACACGTTCCATGGTGCCGAGATTGATGGCGGTGCCATCGTTAATTTTCTCGGCGGCGAGGATTGTGCCGTCGACGATGTCCTCAACATAAGTCCAATTGCGAATCTGCTGGCCGTCACCCCAAATTTCAAAAGGATTTTGGCCGACAAAGGCGCGGCCAATCATGGCGATTACAGCGTGGTTCTCGACCCCACGGGGGCCGTAGACCGTAAAAAAGCGGCAGGAGGCGGCACCGAGCTTATGCTCGCGATGATAGGCCTGCAGCGTCAGCTCGGCCATCAATTTCGCCCAGCCGTACATGTTGTCCGCGTCATAAGGAGACTTTACGTCAGACTCTTTCAGATAGATTTCCTTGGACGTATCAGTCTGCATAAAGTTGGGATAGACGCAGCCGGAAGATGCGTAACAAACTTTTTCTACACCTGCTTTGAGAGCTTCCCAGAAGACAATTCCATCGAGCAGAAGGTTAGACGCGGGTCCAGCTTGATGCAAATCAACGTAACCGCGGCCTCCGTGATCGGCAGCAAGATGAAAAACAACTTGTATGTCTTTCATCACCGCGCGAGCGACGCCGGGCTCGCGCAGATCTGCTTCGATGAAGCGAAGTGCGCCTGTCCGGACATGTTCCTGAATATTCTCGAGCTTGCCGCTGGAAAGGTCGTCGACGACGCGAATGCGTGCGCCGCGCTCCATCAGAGCATCAACGAGATTTGAACCGATAAAGGAAGCGCCTCCGGTGACTAAGACTCTTTTGCCATTCCACATTATGCGGGCCTCTGTGATGGGGAAGTGTTTGCTGCTTCTTCTACAACGCTGACAAACTTGCGAAGTTCATCGGCTTGGGCGAACTGGCGGGCGGCGTCGCGAGCGCGTTGCCCCATGGTCGCGAGCTGAGCCGGATCGTTTTTGAGGGACTGAACAGCGGCTGCAACCTCAGCGGGCTTGTCTGGATCGACGACTAAACCGCAACCTTCACGGCGGACGATCCGCGCCACATCTGCGTCCTCAGGAGCCACGGCGAGCACCGGCCGACCGGCGGCGAGGATGGAGTAGAGCTTGCTGGGAACAATTACGCCATTGAGCCCACGGCGTATGGTCACGACATGAACATCGCCTGCCGCCAAAACGCACGGGATCTCATTTGCCGGCCGAAACGGCAGAAACCGAATGATCGGGCAATCCTGACTCGCTTGCTCCAGATTGTTGCGGTTAGCACCATCTCCAACGAAAACGAAACGTATCCCGTTCTCCGGGAGAATGCGCGCAGCGTCGAGGAGTGTGGGCCAAGCTCCATAAAAACCCAAATTGCCGGCGTGGAGAACGACGAAATCTCCAGTACCGCGGATTTCACGGATGGCAGGGTGATTCGGATCAGCCTGGGGCGCCGGGAGCGAAATCCCATCCCGAACAACAGCAGTGCGATGGGCATCAACGCCTTTCGCCACGATTCGATCGCGCATATCCTCGCCGAGTACAATCACCCGCGCCGCCTGGCGAAGAGCGGCACGGTGCAGCCTTTCCCAAAAGCCTACCCAGGCACGCGGGCGAACAATATCTCCACCAATGGCCATGTCGGGATAAAGATCGCGAATGTTATAAACAAATGGGACGCGTTTCATGCGCGCGATCGTCGCACCTAAAATCCCGGCGAACGGCGGATCGGTCATTGCCAGCACTAAATCAACATCCACTGACAAGGCCCGCAGAAACGCGAGAGTTGAATAGGACAGATAGTTCGCCACCCGCTTGGCCATTTGGTGGCGGGAATAGTCGGTGGATCCAACGCGCTCGACGCAGATTCCGTCACGCTGTTCGCGACGCAAAAATGCGAACGGATAGCGCTCGTCAGGATCATAGGAAGGACGGCCGGCAAGAACCGTTACTTCGTGGCGTTCGGCAAGCGCATTCGCCACAAGCGCAGCCATTTTGGCTGTGGCCGAGGTGTCCGGCGGAAAGTATTCGTTCAGCAGTAGTATGCGCAAAGCCAGTTTCCCAAGTGCCTTAACGCGGATGCTGAGTTTTGGTCAAGACAGGGCACAAAATCGCCCGTCACAATCATGACTTCATGCCCAGCACTTCGGCGGAAATATCATCATCTGATGTTCCCGAAGGTTTTTTCTCCAGAACAAAATTCCCCAAAACCAGAACGTCCATTTTGGTTCGCTCAAAGCACGCCAGTGCTTCCTGCGGGCTGCAAACAATCGGTTCATTGTCATTGAACGATGTGTTGAGCAGCACCGGAACTCGGGTAATATCTCGAAACGCTCGGATCAAGCGCCAGTAAAGCGGGTGAGTATCCCGACTCACGGTTTGCAAACGTGCTGTGCCGTCTACGTGAGTGGGTGCCGGAATCACAGATCGTTTCGATGTGCGCACTGGATAAGCGAAGGTCATGAAAGGCGACGGATGGTTTTGTTCAAAATACTCGTCCACCGATTCTTCAAGTATAGAGGGTGCAAACGGGCGGAAGATCTCGCGATGTTTGATGCGCTGATTCAATATGTCTTTCATCTCCGCGCGACGGGGGTCGGCGAGAATGCTGCGGTTCCCGAGGGCGCGAGGTCCCCACTCAGCGCGGCCCTGAAACCATCCGACGATCTTTCCTTGCGCGATATGCGCAGCGGTAGTTTGCAGCAGAGCATCCTCGCCTAGCTCTGCAACGTGAGTGGCGCCGTTCTCCGCGGAACTACGCGACACCGCAGCGCGGATTTCGGATGCACTGAAGCCGGGCCCCCAAAAGGAGTGCTCCATCCCAAAAGAACGTGGCTTTCCGAGAACCTCATGCTGAACGGCAAAGGCTGCCCCCACTGACAGTCCTCCATCTCCTGCGGCGGGCTGGACGTAAATTTGTTCAAAGGGGGTTTTCTGCAAGATTTTGCCGTTCGCCACGCAGTTGAAGGCGACCCCGCCGGCCAAACAGAGATTCTTGCTGCCGGTTTGCTGATGGAGCGCGTTAATGTTCTCGAACAGCACGCCTTCAAGGCATGCTTGCATGGATGCGGCGAAATTCTTGTGCTGGTCAGTAATCGGATCTTCTGGTTGGCGTGCAGGGCCAAATCGGTTTTCCAAATAATGTGAGAACAAGCGTCCTAGCAGCGGCGTCTCGCCCGCCTCTTTCCAAGTCATCTCCGGTCCGGACTTGTGATGCGTGAAGTAGCGCAAATTCAAGCGAACGCCAAGAGGTCGGCCCGCTGAAACAATGTCTCGAAATTCGCCAAGATATGATGGCGAACCGTAAGCCGCCAAGCCCATCACCTTGTATTCGTCTCCAAATTTCCAAAAGCCGAGATATTGGGTCATGGCGGTGTAGAACATTCCCAGCGAATGCGGGAAGGAAACAGTTCCGGTCAGGTTTATGCGCGCGCCTTCGCCTTCACCCCACATGGTGCTGGCGAAATCGCCTAAACCGTCCGCCGAAAGCACGGCAGCGCGATCAAATGGCGATACGAAAAATGCGCTTGCCATGTGGGCGCGATGGTGTTCGATGCGATGAAACTGCGCGCGAATTGCTTTAGGGTCGATTTCAAATGCTGCAGCAAGCTCCTCGTGAATTCCGCCAAACCGCGCGGCAACTTTGGCGCGTTCTATCGCAAAACGGGGCATGCGCATGGCAAACCGAAGTTTCGTACCTATACGGGCCCAAGGATCACGAGGAATGGCGATGTGATCCACTTCAGATAGTTTTGCACCGGCGGCATCGAGGCAGTACTGAACCGCCAGCCTAGGGAATCCCGCCGCATATTTCACGCGATTCAGGCGTTCTTCTTCAACGGCTGCAACAAGACGGCCGTCAGCGACAATCGCTGCAGAAGCGTTCGCGTGATAGGCGTTGATTCCGAGAATAATCATGAGTCGCTGGGTTTCTGCACAAACTCGCGCAAGCGAGACACGCCGCTCTTAACTTATAGCGGTAGCTGCCGCCTTACCTTCCGATACGAGACTGCCGGGCACTTCTGTTATGTTCCGTTTTGTCCATTCGTTCAAGACAAAAATAGACCACGGCCGCGACCAACTTCTTCGGCCTGCGAGAAAGTCTTGCCAGACATTCAGCACTGCACCTATATCGATGATCTCTGCCAGACTGGGGTGACAATTTGCAAGACTGCTGGAGACGCGTTCTCGAAGCGGGCCTCGCAGCCAAATCTCCCAAGGCAAAGTGAACGTGCGTTTCGGCTGGCGGAGGAGGTCTCCAGGAATAAGGTCGCGAACGGCCTGCACGAGCAGGGCCTTCCGGGTGCCTCTCTGCTTCTTGTTACGTTCCGGGCAAGAAAGAACAGTGCGCAAAAGAGGATCATCGAGAAAAGGTACCCGTACCTCAAGCGAATTGCGCATGCTCATCGTATCGGTGTCACGCAAAAGCATATTCACCAGGTACGAGCGGGTTTCGAGCCAGGAGATAGCGGAAAAGGAATCGAGTTGGTCCGCTTCGCTTGAAATGCTCGCAAACCATTGCCACCAATTCGATTCTCTCCAAGCTTCTGAAGATCTTTGAAGAGCGACGCTCGCGCCAGGAGTAAAAAGCATTCGGTTGAAAAAATAAGGATGTGGAAAATCTTCCGGCTGGAGGAAAGCGGATGCCGCTTTTCTCGCTGGATCTGATTGCACATTGCTCTTGTAGAGCGACAGGACCGCTAGAGCAGCTTTTCGGTGCAGCCATTGTGGCAAATACCTTCCTGCACGCAACAGCCGTGCCAGGCGTGGGGTAGATTGAAAGGTGGAATATCCTCCGAAGAGTTCATCGCTGCCGAGCCCGGAAAGAGCCACTTTCAGGCCAGCCTGGCGAGCAGCCCATGACACGAAGTAGGTGTTTATGCCGTCCGCGCTCGGCTGGTCAAACCCGTGTATGGCTTCATCCACTCGCGAAAGCATGTCTTCGCCGGTTAGCAGCAATTCCGAATGTTCTGTTCCCAAGCGGACAGCAGTAGAGCGAGCGATAGCGGCTTCGCTAAAATCTTGTTCCGTGAAAACGAGCGTAAACGTTTTGATACTGCTGTTCTGTCTGGCTGCGATCGCAGCAAGCGCCGTTGAGTCAA
Organism: Candidatus Acidiferrales bacterium; assembly: GCA_036796475.1. Classification (GTDB taxonomy): domain Bacteria; phylum Acidobacteriota; class Terriglobia; order Acidiferrales; family UBA7541; genus DAHUXN01. The sequence goes on from DAIRCW010000006.1 coordinate 33,318, forward strand.
GGCCGCTGCTGAGGAATACACCGATCGGAACGTCGGCTATTAAGTGGCAACGAACGGAATCTTCCAGAGCCGCACGTACCTGTTCGGCAGCTGAACGAACAGACTGCGGCGGATCGGTAGCATCAGCTAGAGTCCAATAGGGTTTTGGAACGAAAGACAGCGGTTCGTCGGCAGAGACGTAGCCGCAGTGCCCTGGAGGAACTGAACGGATGCCTTCGATCAAGGACGCCGGCTCACAGGCGCAGCCAAAAAGCAAATAACCGGATACAGCTTGGGCGCTTAGGCGCGCCGGGATGCAGCTGCTGGCGAGAAGAGAGCGCACCTCAGACGAGAAAAGAAGTCTACCGTGGTCGAAAGCATAATACAGAGGTTTGATTCCCATGCGGTCGCGCGCCAGAAACACACGCTTGGGTCGCTTTTCGTCGCCGGCTGAAAATTCCACAAGTGCAAATGCAAACATGCCGCGAAGATGGCGAACACATTCAGAACCCCACATTTCATAGGCGTGCAGAATTACTTCGGTATCGGACTGCGTGGAGAAAACGTGGCCATGATGCTGCAATGAGGCTCGGAGTTCGCGAAAGTTATAGATTTCGCCATTCAAAACAAGAGCCAATGTTCGATCCTCATTCCAAATGGGCTGCTGCCCCCCGGGGAGATCAATGATGCTGAGCCGGCGCATTCCGATCGCGACCTTGGGATTGGCCAGCAAACCCTGGCCATCCGGCCCGCGATGCATCATGGCGCTCATCATGGCGCGAACGCGTTCGACGGGTTGATCTTCGATTCCGATGATTCCGCAAATCCCACACATCGAAATTCAGCTCCATCCTTCTTAGAATTGCTCTGTGCTCGCGGTGAAGACTAGGCAGTTATGCCGCGACTGTTGCGCACAATGCTTGTTCATAAATGCGAACCATTCGAGAAATCGGCTCATCCCACGACAGCTCTCTCGCGACAGTCGGGCAAGCCGAACGAAATCGGGCAGCAACTTCGGGTCTGGACAGGATATCGTCGAGGGCCCGGGCGACAGCTTCCTCATCGTGACTCACAACCAAACCCGTCCTTTGAGCGATATAAGGAGCGATTCCACAGCGGTCGGTCACGATAGCGGGGGTACCACAAGCGATCGCTTCGGCGGCCGAGTTGCCGAAGTTTTCATTCTGCGACGGTAGGACGAAGACGTCAGCATCGCAGTAGGCGCTCCATTTGACATCATCATAGAGCGGGCCTGTGAATTTAATCTCCTCGCGTATACCCAGAGACAAAGCCAGAGAATTCAGGCGGTCGATGTAACCGCGCTCGTGCTCAGGTCCAGCTATAACCAGAAGAGAAGCAGAACTGTTTTCTGATTTTCCGCGCCACGTTGCAAACGCGCGAACCAGCAATTCCGGGCTTTTCTTTGATTCCAGCCTGCCCAGATAAAGAACCACCCGCGTATCCGATGCTATGCCGAATCGCTTGCGGAATGCACCTCGCGCGGGGATGGCTGACGGCCCGTCGACACCATTTCGGCGTACGATAATCCGTTGTGGAGCGATTCCGCCCTCTACCATTTCGTTTTTCTCTTGCTGAGAAGTGGCGATCAGGAAGCGCGCTGATCTCAAGAGGGCTTTGCCAAACGCAAAATGGTAGACATTTTTTAGAATCAGATTGCGGATAATTGGTCGAAACATGCCCATGGGTTCAACTACGTAAGGAATATGATTCCGCCGGCAAAAGAAAGTCACCGCAGGACCAAGGAGATCGTAAAGACCATATATGTGCACAACGTTGTACTCCCGAATTCGGCCTGCGAAAGTGAGTATCCGCGGATTCACAGATACCGTGCGATAGTTCGCGACGCTCGGCAAAAACAGGGTCTCTACGCCGGATTCCTCCATGCGCCAGCCGAAGCGGGTCTTCTGTGCTGAAATCGCGGGCGATATCATGGAAGGTTGAAAACCCCAATCTGACGTCAGGACCTCTACCGTATGGCCGAGCCTCGCCAGCCCCAAAGCAATGGCGCGAATCTTCACAGCAGGGCCGCCTTTGTCTAGGAACGGATAGTATGCCTCGGCGGTCATAAGAATTTTCATGCGGCAACCGATTTGTTGCGTCGTTGGTTCTTCGCTGTCAGCAGGTCAATCGCGCCGCTTAACTGGGTCTGGAATTGAGCAAAGGAAAATTCTGTTCGGACACGTTCCCGGCCTTGCATTCCCAATTTTTTGCGGTACAGCGGATCTGAAAGCAACCGGCGCAGCGCACTGGATACAGCTTCGACGGTCGGCGCAACGAGCAAGCCTTCACGCTCATGCTGTAAGACGTCAGGAACTCCGCCCGCATTTGCTCCAACTATTGCCTTGCCAAAAGCCATGGCTTCCAAGAAAACCAACCCGAAGCCCTCGCCCGTGCTGGGCAGGGCAAAAATATCCGCCCTGGAGTAAAGACCAGCAACTTCTTTGCGGGAGATGGAAGGGAAGAAATGGACGCGTCCGGCTACTCCCGAATCCTGAACTTCGTTTCTCAACCTGCCGATGTCGTCTCCGGGACCGGCCAGAACAAGCTGCAGTTCGGGAAAATCACTTGAAAGCTGCGCCATGGCGCGGATCAGGATATCCGCTCCTTTATATCTTTCCGCGGAGGACCACCGTCCAACGGAAAGCACCACGGTCCCTTGCGGAAAGGACGGCGGCAAAGGCAAATTGGCCGGGGATTGCGAGAGTGCTAGAAATTCAGCATCCAAGGGCCATGGTATCTTCTGCATCTTCGATGGCGGAACGCCTTGGGCCTGCACAGTTTTCTCGAGAGTGTAAGTACTGGGCACGATTATCAGATCTGCGCGGCGAAATGCGGTGCGTCGGATAAACGGCAATGGCTGCCAGACCTCGATTCCGTGAGCGCCTACGACAGTTGGAACCTTCCTTGCTATCGTCTTGACCAGGAGCGCAGTCGACGCCAAGTTTGGGTGCGCTGCAAAAATCAACTGCGGCTTGCGCATCGCGAGGTGCAGCGCGTGAATGACGAATTGCGCCTTTCGACGACCGAAGCCACGGAAGAAAAATGGCGTATCCGCTGCAGAAAGTTCATGTTCACCTGGTTTATCATTGAGAGCCAAAAAAAAACAAGGCCAGCCACGCTCCATACCTATCTTCACCAACGCAGCAGCAGTTTGCCTTCCAGCGAGCTGCACTCCGCCGACGTTGGCCAGCTCCGTAAAAAGCCCAATAATCATCCTATTGAAGGGCCATTTTTGTCGTATGTAATTTGGCTCGAAACAATTTGATTGGTCAACTTACACGGGGCGTGGCGCGATGACAGATTGTGCCTGGGACTTGGCCAATAGCTGATGAAAAACAATCCTCAGCTGCTCCGCGTTTCGTGCCCATGTGAATTGACTGGCTGTTTTGGCCCCACTTCGACTCAATTGCTCACGGTATTCTTCGCCGTCATAAATCTGCATGATCAAATGGCTGAGTTCAGTTGGGTCCTCCGGGTTCTGCAACACTAAACCATCGACACCGTGCGTGACAATCTCGCTGACGCCGGCGCGACTGCTCACCACGGTAGGCAAACCGCAGGCCATTGCCTCTAGCGGTGGAATAGCAAAGGCATCCTCGACCGAAGGCCCCACGTAAGCATCTGCAGAGGCATAATAAAATTCTGGATCTGCTCTTTCCGGCAAAAAACACACTCTCGAGCCGAGTTGGTATCGTTCGATCAAAGCTCGAAATGGGGAAACGTCGTCCCGTCCAACGACAGCAAGTTTAAGCCGGTCCGTTTTTGATAAGACGAGCGCTTGCAAAAGGCAAATCAGTCCTTTTTTTCGCCAATCATTTCCAACCAGCAGCAGGACAAAGTCAGATGGTGAAAATCCAATTGCTACACGCGAGGGATCCCGCAATTTATTTCTAACCTCTGGATTGAACTTGTCTGAGGAAATCCCATTCGGAATCACAATTGCGTTCTCGGCGCTGTAATGACGAGCGAGAGATGCTTTCACTTTGCCGGATACACCGATCAGCGGCAAGCGGCTTGTGTAAATACTTTTTTCCAGCCAAATAATCAACCGGTAGAACATCCGCCTGTGAATCAAGCGCACCCACGAGGAGATCGGATTCGCCCGAAGAGCCAGATTGCCCCTGGCGAGTCTGCGGAATTCCGCGAAGACGATATGAACGCTAATCACGTCTGCATCGAAGCAGTTTATGCCGGGGGAGTAGGTAAGTTCCGGCTTGATCTTGCCGGACAGGCGCTCAAACCAACGTCTAGCGTGATTTGCACAGAAGAACCAAATGTACTTGAACAGATGAGGGCCAGGGATATCGGGAATTCTGTGCCAAGTGAACTTTCGAGTATCCATATCGGAGATTCGCGTGCTGTAAACATGGAAATCGAATTCATTAGCCAACATTTCTATCTGCTCGGCGATACATAGCTCTGTGCCGTGGCGTTTGTCCAGGAAAGGAGAAATCACAGCGATCCGAGGCTTGCATTCCGCTTTCATGAGTTTGACGTCTCGACGGCAGCTATTGCTGCAATATTGTCCTGCTGAACCAAATCCGGCAGACGAAAAAGGATCCCAATCAATAGCCAGCAAAACGCGTTGTTGACGTAGTTCTGATAGGCGTCGATGCTCAAGTAAGTAAGAGCGAATAGGAGTATAAAGACATACCAGACAATAGCGACCCCAATCGGGAAGAAGCGCGTCTCTTTAAGGCCGCGGGCGATCTTCCAGCAGGCGCGCAGAATAGCGACGCCTAGGAAAATCCACAAGATCGGCGCCAGGATTCCCATTTCTGCAATCAGTTGTCCCATTCCTTCTTCCACTGCGACGTCCGGAGCAGGCCTTTTAAGGAGCTCGCTCACATATTGGACGCCAAGCGTAGAGGTACCAGTTCCGTTCCCAACGATGGCGTGAGGCGCAAACAGCGCTCGACTCAACTGCTCCATGGGATAAGTCCATGACCGAGCGCCCAATTCGTAGGCTGAACTGGACGGCATTAAAGTTTGAGAATAGAAGCTCAACCGCGAACCGGCGGATGCCGGGAAAAGCAGGATGAAAGCGGCGAGTCCAAGACTTGCGAAAATGAGACTTCGCCGGATGGCTTTAGCTAAGCGGCGTCCTCGGCCCCACCGCCACGGCGCACCCCACAATAATGCAGCGCAGAGCACCAAGGCACTGATGATGGAAAATAGAAGGGCACTGCGCGATCCGCTCAGCATGACGGCAACCGCTATAGTTGCAATTCCAATATAGGTGAGCTTTCGTCCTTTCAAAGAGGACAGAACGAAATATCCTGCAGTTCCTAGCCCTATTATCACCGCCAGAATCAAGTAGAGAGCAAACCTACCTGAACTTACGAAAACACCACAGGGCAGGAAAAAAGCCTTATTGGTAAGTGGCGTGACTTTCTGAAGTGAACCAAGTTCACGGATGTCACTCTGAAGAGTCGCAGGATTGAGAAAACTCGGTCCGATCATGGCCTGCAAAATACCGAGTCCTGAAATGACAATGGCAAGAAACATGAAAACCAAGAGAAAGCGATGCAGGTCTCGTTCGTGCCGAATCAGCGCATAGGAAAGAAACATTAGCGGCACATAAAAAAAATCTACTTTCAACCCAAGAACCCCATAGAGCGGGCTAGGAGAATACGGATTAAAAACCTGAAGAACTGCAAGCCAGAAAAAAAACGTTAAAAACAGCAGGAACGGCGGCCGAAAAGTCTTTACTTCGTTGCGACGAATTGTGAGGAGCAGGGAGATATAGCAAAGACCAACCAAGACATCTTTCGCAAAAAAGATGGCCATATTGTTGCCGAGATATTTTCGAATTAGGTCTTCGAACAGAAGCCAGACCAAAAAAAAATAAAAACCGGTACGCCAATTGCGAAGGATCATCAGAGCAATCGAAATTAGGACGACACCAAGGGCCGCGAAAATGAGCAAATTCATCTCATCATCTGCGACCCAATGGCCGACCGTCCAGGCGATCCATAACCCGATGACCCATATCACTTTCGTGATAAACGGCTGTCTGCGCCCCCGCGGAATTGATAACAATCTCATCGGAGTAAGCCTAGAACCTTATCCCTGAAAAATGAGGTTTTCGCTTCGGTCACCTGCGCAACTCCGTAGGCAAGCAGCATCGCGGCGCCCGCGATTAGCGCAGCGTAGGAGATGTGAAGTAAATCCGGCTGCCATATATGATGATGAGTGTTCGCGCGAATAAAAAACACAAAGGGAAAGTGCGTTAGATAGAGCGTGTAAGAGAACCCAGCCGAAAGTCTAGCGAGCTTCGCATAAAAGTTTCCTACAGGCCTATCCGGCATTTCGATGAGGACGTACATCCACATCGCAAATCCCACCGCGACCATGCCGTCCATCAGGAATGCAGAATCCAGAGGCTTCGCGACACTGAACCCAAGAAAGAAGGCGAACGGCACAATTGCGGCCATATTCGCCCAGCCAGCGCGCAATGACGCCCTGCCTCGAAGCAGCATCAGCGCAATTGCGCCCCCGATGAGCCAAATCAGGAAGTAGAGAGCTATTGTACGACCGATAAAGATCATAATGAAAATCGCTCCCGTGGCATAAGTAGCCCTCAGCGATGGCCGCAGTTTCCGGCTCAGCGCACAGACAGCAATCGGAAATAAAATGTAGTACCAGAATTCATAGCTCAGGCTCCATAACGGGCTATCTGAACCAAATGGTTGCGCCAAAATGCCCTGCACATAGAAAAAGCTTCCTACGAAATTCCGCACAGTCTCAAGGGCTGATACGCTTGACGAGATCAGATTCCCGACAGGATGTTCATAAAATGGAGCCGTGGATGAAAGGGCCATTCCGATCCGGTCCAGGAAAAGGCAAAGAAATAATGCGGGAATCAGCACCACGCTTAGGCGCATGATCCGGTTCACTAGATAAACTCTCCAGGACCAAGTGCCCTCATCAGACGAACGAATTATTATCGAGGTGATGAAAAACCCACTGAGGACAAAGAAGACAATTACAGCCTGATGTCCGAACGACGTTGACGCATAAAACGCTGAGATAAAAACGGAATGATGCAATAGTTCGTGATAGGGGACAAAAAAAAGTCCGCGAACATGGCTGATCAAAACGGCGAACGCCGCCAATCCGCGAGCCATATCCAGATGAACTGATGCTCGCTGCGTCAATTGCATTTTTCGCGTGCCGGCTAACATGGCATTCCTCAGACGGATGCGGCAGCCGTTTGCGTGCCTTGTCCTTTCATGACAGCTTCAGCGAAACTGTGGACGTAGGCTTCGGGTGACCATTGACCGATGCGCTCCCGGGCAGCTTCTCTTTGGCGGGAGAATGCTGCGGGATTAGAGCAGACTTCTTGCAAGCAGCGACTCAAAGCATCGGTATCCCCGCAGGCGTAGACGCGCCCTGTTTCTCCGTTTTTGACAAGATCAAATCGGGCGCCGACGCAGTCGCTCACGATAACGCCACAGCCGCACAGCATCGCTTCATTCACAACCAATCCAAAAGGTTCGTATTCCGAGGGAAGGACCATCACGTCAGAGGAGACGTAGACCTCCGGCAGCGCAGATTGGTTCACGAATCCGAGAAATCGAATTCTGTCAGAGATTCCCAATGCTGCCGCATCACGCTCCAATTCCTTTCGCAGCGGGCCTTCACCTGCGAATACAAGATAGCTATTCGGGAGGTCCGCGCGATGAAACGCGTGGAGCACATCAGCCGGGCGCTTCCACGGTTGCAACTTGGCACAGAAAAGAACTACGTTGGCGTTCTCCTGCACATTCCATTTTTTTCGAACCGCCTGGCGATCCACACTTTTCGCCTTTTCCATCCACCAATCATTGTCGACTACATATGGCATTATCCGTATTCGGTCCTGAGGTATATCCAATGAACGCATGAGCGCCGCTGTCCCGCTAGACGGGGCGATCACAACGTCGGCCATACGAAAAAGGCGCGGCCAAAGCCATTTTTTGATCGGAACCTTCCAAG